>DASSNC010000012.1:0-15858 GCA_035688305.1 Rhodanobacteraceae bacterium | reverse complement strand
CCCGAGATCGACACCGAATAGAAGTTGCGCACCTTGTGGTCGACGAAATACTGCTGGATGTCGCCCATCATGCGCAGCGCGAATTCGGTGGAGAAGATGCAGGTGTTCTGCGCCTGGTCTTCCTTCAGGATGTCGGCCTGCACGGTGCCGCGCACGGTGGAGAGCGTGTGCGCCTTGATCTTCGCGTAGGTTTCGGCATCGACCAATTGGTCGCCAGTGACGCCGAGCAGCGCGAGACCCAGGCCGTCGTTGCCTTCCGGCAGGTCGCCGTGGTACTTCGGATGCGGTTTGCCCTTGAGGAGTGCGGCGATCTTCTTTTCGGCCGCGGCCCAGCGGGACGCGTCTTCCTTCAGGTATTTCTCGACCTGCTGGTCGATCGCGGTGTTCATGAACATCGCGAGGATCATCGGCGCCGGGCCGTTGATGGTCATCGACACGCTGGTCTTGGGGTTGCACAGGTCGAAGCCGGAATACAGCTTCTTCATGTCGACCAGGGTGGCGATGCTGACGCCGGAGTTGCCGACCTTGCCGTAGATGTCCGGACGCGGCGCCGGGTCTTCGCCGTACAGGGTGACCGAATCGAACGCGGTGGAAAGCCGCGCCGCGGGCTGGCCGAGCGAGAGGTAATGGAAGCGGCGGTTGGTGCGCTCGGGCGTGCCCTCGCCCGCGAACATGCGGGTGGGGTCCTCGCCGCTGCGCCGGTACGGGTACACGCCGCCGGTGTAGGGATAGGCGCCGGGCAGGTTTTCCAGCATCAGGTACTTGAGCTGCTCGCCCCAGCTGTTGGTCAGTGGCGGGGCGATCTTGGGCACCTTTTCGTGCGAGAGCGTTTCGCGATAGTTCTCGACGCGGATCTTCTTGCCGCGCACGCTGTATTCGTTGAACTCGGCTTGCACCGCTTCGCGACGGGACGGCCAATCGCGCAGCAGGTCGAGCGCTTCGGTGGAGAGTTCCTTGAGGGCTTCGTTGTAGCGCTGGCGCAGCAGCAACAGGCTGCGATCGGAATTGGGCGCGTTGGTGCCGATATGCGAGAGCAGGTCGGTGGACGAGTAGCTTTCCAGTTCGTGCGGAAGCTGCTTGTCTTCCAGGTCCTTCAGCGATTCGTAGTAGTGCTGCGCCTTGGACGCAGCTTCGGCCATGCGATGGGCTTCGGCGTTGATGCCCCTGCCCTGCTCGGCGATTTCGGCGAGGTAGCGGATGCGCTTGCCGGGAATCAGCACGGTGGCGCGCGGTTCCTTGAGGGTGGTGTCGAGGTGCGGGGTGAAGTCGCAACGGGGGGAAAAACCGGGGTCAGAGTCGACTTTCGACCCGGCACCCTTGTCGGCACCACGGTCGGCGCCCGAAAGGCGACTCTGACCCCGGTTTTCGCGCAGCAGTCGACACAAGTTTACGAACATCCAGGTGACGCCGGGGTCGTTGAACTGGCTGGCGATGGTCGGGTACACCGGCACGTCTTCGTCCGGGGTCTTGAAGGCGGTGTGGTTGCGCTTCCATTGCTTGCGCACGTCGCGCAGCGCGTCCTCGGCGCCGCGGCGGTCGTACTTGTTGAGCACCACCAGTTGCGCGAAATCCAGCATGTCGATCTTCTCGAGCTGCGACGCCGCGCCGTAGTCGCTGGTCATCACGTACACCGGAAAATCCACCAGATCGACGATCTCGGTGTCGGCCTGGCCGATGCCGGCGGTCTCGACCAGGATCAGGTCGAAGGGCATGGATTTGAGGAACGCAATGCAATCCTGCAGTACCGCGTTGGTGGCGACGTGCGCGCGGCGGGTCGCCATCGAGCGCATGAACACCCGATGCGAGCGCAGGCTGTTGATGCGAATGCGGTCGCCCAGCAGCGCGCCACCGCCCTTGCGGCGGGTAGGGTCGACCGCCAGCACCGCGATGCGCATTTCCGGGAAGGAATGCAGGAAGCGCAGCATCAGTTCATCGACGACGGACGACTTGCCCGCGCCGCCGGTGCCTGTAATGCCGATCACGGGCGTGGAAATGGGGTTGGAAACGGGGTCAGAGTCGACTTTCGCCGAAACGTCGTGGCCGGCGACAGAATCCGGGTTCGAAAGTCGACTCTGACCCCGGTTTTTTGCCCACTGCTTGCGCAGCATTTTCAGCTCGGCTTCGGAAAACGCGCCGTCTTCGAGCGCGGAAAGCATTTCGCCGATGCTGATTTCATCGTCGATGTCGGCGCTGGCCGCGAGTTGCTGGGGATCGTGCGTAACGCCACCCTGCTCCCGCGCGTGCTGCGCGCGCGTCACCACATCCTCGATCATGTGCACCAGCCCCATGTGCATGCCGTCGTTGGGGTGGTAGATGCGCTCGACGCCGTAGTCCTGCAGTTCCTTGATCTCTTCGGGTGTGATGGTGCCGCCGCCGCCGCCGAACACGCGGATGTGTTCCGCCCCACGCTCTTTCAGCATGTCCACCATGTAGCGGAAATATTCCATGTGGCCGCCTTGGTAACTCGACAGCGCGATGCCGTCGGCGTCTTCCTGCAGGGCTGCGCGCACCACGTCCTCGACCGAACGGTTGTGGCCGAGGTGGATCACCTCCGCGCCCTGCGCCTGGATGATGCGGCGCATGATGTTGATCGCGGCGTCGTGGCCGTCGAACAAACTACCGGCGGTGACGAAGCGCAGCGGGGTCGCGTCGGTGCGCGGCTCAGACTCGGGAATACGGGATGCGGGGGCGCTCATACGGTCGGTTCTGCCTTGAATATGTGCTAACCGGTTGATTGTAGCGCGTCGCAAGCGCCGCCCGGCTCAGGCGCGGCTCAGCTCCCCGCACGCTTTCTGAATGAACGATTCGTGAAATCGGCGATCCCGGGAAACTCGCAACTATCCTGCGCACGTGGCCATCTGGCCTCGCGACAAATCACGGAGGTGCTACGTGCAAATTCGCAGACTCGCAGTTCTCATGGCATTCGCCGCTGCCGGCGGTGCGGCCTTGGCCGTAGCGCCGCCTGCGTCCGCGCAAGTAAGCATTGGCATCAGCATCGGCGTGCCGCCACCTCCGTTGCGCTACGAAGTGGTGCCGGCACCACGCGTGGGCTATGTATGGGCGCCGGGTTACTGGGACTGGAGCGGCAACCGCTACCTGTGGGTTGCAGGCACATGGCACCGCGCGCGCCCGGGTTACGTGTACTACGGCCCGCATTGGGTCCATGACCGAAACCACTGGCGAATGGAGCGCGCCTACTGGGGCCACGACCCCCATTACCACGGCCACCACGACAACGGCCATCACTACGGTTGGGACAAGGACCACCACGGACATCATCACGGCAAGCACCACGATGATGATGACGATGATTGATGCGACGACTGATGGCCTGATCAACGGATGCACATGCCCCGCCCGGCGCGCCAGCGCCGGGCGATGCATATACGCGTGATGCAAGCGCCGCGGCTGCCGCAGCACGCCCACCACGAGATGACCGGCGCTGAACTTCGACGCGCACAATTCTCGTTGTTCCAGACAGTTGCGCACGAATCCTGAGAATGGACCTGCGCTGGTGCCTGTCGCCGGCCCGCAGCCGCGGTTACAATGTCCGGCTGCGATCGGGCGGCCGGGCCGCAACCCCGGCTGGATGTTCGCAATCCATCGCGGCGCTTTTGCGCCGCGTCCTTCATTCCGCGCCACTTCCGCGGCGCATCGGGAGCCACCAGCGATGCTTTTCGAGACGATTTCCACCACCGGTCATGAGCAGGTCGTGTTCTGCCACAGCAAGGATGCGGGCCTCAAGGCCATCATCGCGATCCACAACACCGTGCTTGGCCCCGCGCTGGGCGGCCTGCGGATGTGGCCGTACAAGACCGAAGAAGAAGCATTGAACGACGTGTTGCGCTTGTCGCGCGGCATGACCTACAAGAACGCAGTGGCCGGCCTGAACCTGGGCGGCGGCAAGGCGGTGATCATCGGCGATCCAGCCACGGACAAATCCGAAGCGCTGTTCCGTTCGCTGGGCCGCTTCATCAATTCCTTGAACGGCCGCTACATCACGGCCGAGGACGTCGGCATCGACGTCAACGACATGGAATACGTCTATCGCGAAACCGAATTCGTGACCGGCGTGCACCAGGTGCACGGCGGCTCGGGCGACCCATCCCCGTTCACCGCCTACGGCGCGCTGCAAGGCGTGATGGCGACGCTCAACTACAAGCACGGCAACGAGGACATCGGCAAGTACAGCTTCGCCGTGCAGGGCGCGGGCCATGTGGGCAGCGAGTTCATCAAGCTGCTGCGCGAACAGGGCGCCAAGGTGTTCGTCACCGACATCCACAAGGATGCGGTGCAGCGCTGCGTCGATGAGCTCGGCTGCGAAGCGGTGGGCGTGGACGAGATCTACGACGTCGATTGCGACGTGTACAGCCCGTGCGCGCTGGGTGGCACCGTCAATGAGCAGACGATTGATCGCATCAAGGCGCCGATCATCTGCGGCATCGCCAACAACCAGTTGTCCACCGATGCCATCGGTGACGAGCTGATGAAGCGCGGCGTGGTGTACGCGCCCGACTACGCGGTGAACGCCGGCGGCGTGATGAATGTGTCGCTGGAAATCGACGGCTACAACCGCGAGCGCGCGATGCGCATGATGCGCAGCATCTACTACAACGTCGGGCGGATCTTCCAGATCGCCGACCGCGACGGCATTCCGACCTACAAGGCGGCCGACCGCATGGCCGAGGAACGCATCAACGCGGTGGGCAAGATCAAGCTGCCGACCATCGGCAACAGCGGCCCGCGGTTCCTCGGCCGGATGCGCGGGCAGTAACAAACAAGGGGGTCAGAGAGCACTCTGACCCTGAGGTTTCCCCATCTATTGTGCATGACATTCAGTCATTTACGACCGCATGTAATGGAAAGCTCCCTCTCCCCCAACGGCTGCATCGTTGGGGGAGAGGGCTTGTCCCTGGCGCAGCGTGGAAAAACGTGGGGAAACCTCAGGCTCTGACCCCTTTCCAGTCTTGCGTTTCAGTCCGCTTCCACGCAGGTGCGGTTGCGGCCTTCCTGCTTGGCGCGATACAGCGCACGGTCGGCGCGCCGGAACATGGCCTCGAAGTCGCCGTCGCTGTCGCGCAGGCAGGTCACGCCGAAGCTTGCGGTGATGCCGGATTCCGGATCATCCGGATTGGCCAGGCACGCAGCCACCAGGCCACGGATCCGCTCCGCGAGCGCGTACGTGGCATCAAGGTCCGTGGCGAACGACAGCACCGAGAACTCTTCGCCGCCGGTACGCGCGCACAAGTCCTCGCTGCGCAGGGCGCCCTGGCAGCAAGCCGCGAATTCCCGCAACACGCGATCGCCGGCGAGGTGCCCGTAGCGATCGTTGACTTGCTTGAAATGATCGATGTCGATGCTGATCAGCCCCAGCGCGATACCATGCCGGCGGCAACGCGCGAATTCCCGGCGCGCACGTTCGTACAGGCCGCGCCGGTTGCCGGCGCCGGTCAGCATGTCGGTGACGGTCTGGCGCTGCAGGTCTTCCTTCAACTCGTGCAGCTCGGTGATGTCGGTGCTCAGGCCGATGATCGCCGGGGTACCGTCCGGACTGGACCACGGCACGATCACGCTCCAGTAGTGGCGCGAGCGGCCGGCAGCATCCACCAGCGTCTCCTCGCCGGCCTGGCGCGTCCCCGTTTTGAAAATCTTCAGATCCTTTTCCCAGAACCGGTCCGCCACTGCGCGTGGCATCAGGTCGGTATCGAGGGCGCCGATGATCTCCGCGCACGGCCGCCCGAACACCTCGGCCACGCGCTCGTTGGCGTACACGAAGCGCCGGTTGGCGTCCTTCATGTAGACCAGCGCGTCGACGTTGTCGAGGATCGCGTCCATCAGCTTGTTCTGCTCATTCACCTTGGCCTCAAGGCGCTTGCGCTGGGTGATTTCGTAGGAAATACCAATCATGCCGACGATCACGCCGCCCGCGTCGCGCAGTGGCTTCTTCACCGACCAGTAGGTGCGTACCTCACCGGTCGCCTGGATCAGGTTGGCCTCTTCGCGTGCGATCGTTTCGCCATGGCGAAGTACGCGCTCGTCGTTTTCGCGCAAGCTGTCGTCCTTCGACAAGTCGAAGAACTCGCCGATGTCCTTGCCGAGCACGTACTCGAGCGGATGGCCGAGCAACTCCAGCACCATGCGATTGGCAAAGGTGTAGCGGCCTTCAAGGTCGGTGGTGTAGATGAAGGCCTCGACCTCGTCCAGTACCAGACGCCAATGGTTTTCCGCGAATGTCGGCGATGTTGCGTCGAACCCGGTATTTGGCATAACCACGTTGATTCCTGATCCTGCGCTGCCGATTGCGGGTGGCAAAGCGTTCTCCGCGCGCAAGCTGGCCAGCGGCATGTTCGTAGGGTGCATGCACGCTTCATGCCGACGACGCCGCACAGTGTAATTGGGCAGCGCGCGGCTGCGCGCGGTAACATCAGCGCATTTGCAACGGAGTGTTACATGCGTCCTTTCGCCTTGGGTGACGACCTCGACTTGCTGCGCGAAAGCGTGCGTGGCTTTGCGGACAAGGAAATCGCGCCGCGCGCGGACGCCATTGACCGCGAAAACCTGTTTCCGCACGATTTGTGGAAGAAGTTCGGCGACCTTGGGCTGCTCGGTATCACGGTGGCACCCGAGTACGGCGGCAGCGGCATGGGTTTCCTCGCGCACCTGGTGGCGATGGAAGAGATCTCGCGCGCGTCGGGTTCGGTGGGCCTGTCCTACGGCGCGCACTCCAACCTGTGCGTCAACAACATCTTCCACAATGGCAACCCGGCCCAGCTAAAAAAGTACCTGCCGAAGTTGTGTTCCGGCGAATGGGTGGGCGCGCTGGCCATGAGCGAGCCCGGTGCGGGTTCCGATGTGGTCGGCTCGATGGCCTGCAAGGCCGTGAAGAAGGGCGACCACTGGATCGCCAATGGCAACAAGATGTGGATCACCAACGGCCCCGACGCCGACGTGCTGCTGGTGTACATGCGCACCGCCGACAAGACCGCCGGCAGCCGCTGCATCACCGCCTTCATCGTTGAAAAGGGCATGCCCGGATTCACCACCGCGCAGAAACTCGACAAGCTCGGGATGCGCGGCTCCAACACCTGCGAGCTGGTGTTCGAGGATTGCGTGATCCCCGACGAAAACCGCGTCGGCGAAATCAACGAAGGCGTGCGCGTTTTGATGAGCGGCCTCGACACCGAGCGGCTGGTGCTTTCAGGAGGACCGATCGGGCTGATGCAGGCCGCCATCGACGTCACCCTGCCCTACCTGCGCGAGCGCAAGCAGTTCAACGCACCGATCGGCACGTTTGAAATCATGCAGGCCAAGCTCGCCGATATGTACACGGCGTTGCAATCGTCGCGGGCGTTCGCATACATGGTTGCGCAACAGTTCGATGGCGGCACCAAATCGCGCGTCGATCCGGCGTCGTGCCTGTTGTGCGCGTCGAGCAACGCGGTGCGGGTGGCGCTGGAAGCGCTGCAATCGCTCGGCGGCAATGGCTACATCAACGAATTCCCGACCGGCCGCATCCTGCGTGACGCGAAGCTCTACGAGATCGGCGCCGGCACCAACGAAATCCGCCGCATGCTGATCGGGCGTGAGCTGTTTTACGGCAACGCTTGAACGTTGGGCTTCGCCACGCTCAACCCAACTTACGAAAGCACTCATGTGTTGTAGGTTGGGTTGAACCCGGGCTTCATCCGGGTGAAGCCCAACATTTCGCATCACGCCGAAACGTCCACGTTGGGCTTCGCTTCGCTCAACCCAACCTACAAAAGCATCCATGCCTTCGCAGGTTGGGCTGAATCCCACGCACGCATCCGTAGGTTGGGTTGAACCCGTGTTTCATCCGGGTGAAGCCCAACATCGCGCAATCGAACCCGCAGCTCACGCGCGCTCTCCATTCAAACGCAACGCCTCCGGATCGCACGCCCAATCGTCGTTCAACCAGCCACGCTCGATATAGCGATGAATCGACGAATGCGGCCAATCGCTGGCTCGTGCCGCATACCCATGCTTGACCGGGTTGACGTGCACGTAATCGACGTGGCGATGGAGGTCCAATTCGTCACGAACAAGGTGCTCCCAGAAACGTCGCTGCCAGATGCCCCTCTCGCGCTTGGCGTGCCGCGACGGCGAGGCATCCTCCGTGGCTGCAATCGAACGCGAAAAGCCGGCCTTGATCAGGCCCCATCGACCGGAAAAATCAGCGTCTCCGTCCGGAAGCGTCCAGATCGCATGCATGTGATCAGGCAGAACAACCCATGCGACGATTTCAAACGGGTGCCGCTGCATCACATCGCGCACCGACCGTCGTAGCGCTGCCACGTTGCGTGTGAGAAGGTCGGCGGAACGGTCGGCAAGGTTGACCGTGAAGAAATAGGTCCCGCCTGCAACGTCGGCGCGTCGGTAGCGCATGGCGCTAGCGTGCCATACCGTGCGGCGAGATGACACTCCTCGACGTTGGGCTTCGCTACGCTCAACCCAACCTACGAAACCACGCGGTCGCCTCGAACGTCCCCGTTGGGCTTCGCTGCGCTCAACCCAACCTACACAATCGCGCGGTCGCCTCGAACGTCGACGTTGGGCTTCGCTGCGCTCAACCCAACCTACGAAACCATGCGGTCGCCTCGAACGTCCACGTCGGGCTTCGCTGCGCGCAACCCAACCTGCGAAAGCAGCTGGCCTTTCATTCCAACGGCACGGCGCGTCACTCAGAACCTGGCGGTGCCCTGCAACATCAAGCTGTCGGCGTGCTGGCGCTGGCCCTGTTCCATCGAATAGCCAAGGCGCAGCCCGAATGAACGCGTCGGGTACAGCGACAGCCCCGCCCGCAGGGTCGTGGTGTCTTGCGACAAGCCGATCCCGTTGACCGGCAGCCAATCATTGAAGCCGGTGAAACTGGCATCGAACACATTGCCGAACTGGTGCAGCGCGTGCTGCCAATCGGCGCTGCCGTCGAACTGCATCCACATGCCGTTGCCGAGTCGCCAGCCGCTGACCGCGCGCAGCCCGAGCCCGGTCTGCAGGCGGCCCGTCGTGCGCGCGTTGGCTTTCAAGCCGAAACCGAGGCCACCATCTTCGGCAAACGCACCCTGGTTGAGGCGCTGGTAGCGCACGTCGGCAAATGGCGTAACCCGCAGGTTTCCGAGCCGGAACTGGCGACCGCCTTCCAGCGATCCCGCCATGTAGCGCCCGCTCAAGCCGGTGCCGACCGGCAAGCCCAGCCCGCCCAACTGCAGCATCCTCTGCATGTCTTCGCGATACCAGCCGCTCGCGACGTGCGCGTTGGCATACCACGCACCATTGGCCACACCGCCGTACAGCGCGACGTTGCTCATGCGTGTGCGATCGTGATCCCACGACGCGTCGAGCTGCCCGAAGCCACGGCTCTGACCGACTGCGAAACCGAGCAAGGCATGCTGGCCGATGCGGAAATCGTTGCCGACCATGCTGCCGCTGCTCTGGAACGTCGCGCCGGTGTAACCGCTGCGTTGCAGATCGCCATTCCAGCCGAGGTTGTTGACCCACACACCCGGTTTCGCGCGCCCGCCCAGCAAGTCGTCGAAGTGGCTCGACAACGCGGCGCCGTTGGCATCGATGCCGTTGAACAGCATCGCGGCACTGGCGGCATGCAACTGGCCGGAGAGACTTTGCAGCGTCGAGTGCGCCACCGCCGGCGTGGCGCTGTGCTGGATCGCGCCAGCGCCGGTGAGGATGCCATGCGACACGTTGCCACCGGCCGCGTTGATCGAATCGAATCCGAGCTGCACGCGTTGCGCGGCGCCAACCGAAGCCGGATCGACGATGCCCATGGCGGTCGCGGTGGCGGTGATGTTGAGGCTGGTGGTGTCGAGCCAGACGCTGGTGGGGGTGAACTGGATCGAGGTACTGAGGAATACGCCCGGCGACAGCGTCAGGTTGGCGAACGTGCCAGTAACGCTGCCGGCGTCCAGCACGTCCTGGTGGGCGCTGTTTTGATATCCCGCGTCCTTGCCAAGGATATTGAGGTTGCCCGCGAGCGCGGCGTTGCCCGCAACATCGAGTATCGAACCGAGGCTGACCGACAGCACGCCGGTGCTGGTCTGGGTGTAGCTTCCGACGGCGGTATTGCCGCCCTGCACGATGACCGACCCGCTGTTGGTGAGCGAACCCGCTACGCCCGGCACGGCGTCGAGCACGCCGCCGGTGCCGACGGTGACGTTGCCCGGCAGCGGATTCGCAGCCTGCAGCCAACCGCCAAGTACCTGTGTGCCACCGGTGTAGCTGTCGTTGCCCGCCAACATCAACGTCCCCGCGCCGCTCTTGATCAGGCCGCCCGCACCGGAAATATCGTTGCTCCAGGTCGAGTTGATACCGCTGCCGAGCGACACCGAAAAATCGCCCCAGTCAAACTTGGCGGGTCCGTTCACTGCCTTGCCGACGTTGACTTCGCCGTAACCAAACACGGGATCCGGGCCCGTTGCGCCGAGATCGTCCGCGGTGCCGAGCAGGGTTTGCCGCACGTTGTCATTGGTGAAATACGGGAACGCCTGCCACACCACTGCGGCTGCACCCGAGACGATCGGCGCCGCCAGCGAGGTGCCTTCCACGATGTAGTACTTCGGGTCCGTCGTGCTTGCCGTGGTGTCCTTGTCCAACACGATCACGTCGCCAGGCGCGGCGAGACAGTAGTCCATCGCCACGCCGCACTGGTTGGAATAACTCTCGATCTGCGTGGGGTCGTTGCTGTTGACGGCCACCACCGTCAACCAGCCCCGTTCCAGATCAGGCGCAACGCTTGGCAGCGCCGCGATGGTGCTGGGATTGGCTTGCGAGTCGTTGCCGGCTGCGAACACCACCAGCCCGTCATGCTGGATCACGAAGGACTGATAGGCCTGGTCGAAAGCCTGGTTCACGCTGGTGTCAGTGGTGTCCCAGGTGATTCCGCCCCAGGAATTGTTCATCACGTTGACGCCGTAGCTGATCAGATCGGAATTGACCTGCTGGAAGAACTGCGCATCCTGCGCCGTCACCACGCTTGGTGGTGCACTGCCGTTGTCATCCGGTGCGCTGTCGGAAATGATGCGCGCGGACACCAGTTCCGCACCCGGCGCGATGCCGCCCGGGAATTGGTCGAACGGCGCTCCCGCCGCGATCTGTGACACCCAGGTGCCATGGCCGACCACGTCGTCGATGTTGACGTTGTTCTGCGAGGGATCGACGTAGATCAACTCGGCCTTGACGCGTCCGGCGACCGCCGGGTTGGAGGCCATGATTCCGGAATCGACCACGCCAATCGTGGAACCCGTGCCGTCGTAACCGGCGGCGTGCGCGGCGTAGGTATTGGTCAGCGACAGTTGCGCATCAATGGGTGGCTGTGGCGTCGTCGGCTGCGTCGGCGGCGGCGGTGGCGGTGGGCTGGCGGGCTGCACACGCACAGCGCCATTGCCACCACCACCGCACGCGGCCAAGGTTCCCGCCAACACGCCAAGCGCCAGCCATTCGCCGGCCCGGTTTGCACGCTTTGCCGCGATCACGTCTTTCATGTTCCACCCACGGTCATTCGGATTGCAGAATCGCATTTTGCACCAAATGCCGCAATCCCGGCGATGCCTGGTTTGCGGCGCCGCAACATACGAAGCATAATCGGGGGCTACCACCCTGCTGGAGTCCAGCCATGTCCGACATCGTCATCGCCGCCGCCAAGCGCACGCCCATCGGCGCATTCCTCGGCCAGTTCACCGGCTTCGCGACGCCCAGGCTCGGCGCCGCAGCCATCCGCGCCGCGTTGCAACAATCCGGCATCGCGCCCGCCGACGTGGACGAGGTGTTGATGGGCTGCGTGTTGCCGGCCAATCTCGGCCAGGCACCGGCACGCCAGGCCGCGCTGGCCGCCGACCTGCCGCCCTCTGCCGGTTGCACCACGCTCAACAAGGTCTGCGGTTCGGGCATGAAGGCCATCATGCTGGGGCATGACCTGATCAAGGCCGGCTCGGCCAATGTCGTGATCGCGGGTGGCATGGAATCGATGACCAACGCGCCGCACATGGCGGCGGTGCGCACCGGTTTGCGCTACGGCGATGGCGCGCTGGTCGATCACATGGCCTGGGATGGCCTGACCAATCCGTATGACGGCAAGTCGATGGGCGTGTTCGCCGAAGCCTGCGCCGACAAGTACCACTTCACCCGCGAGGCCCAGGATGCATTCGCCACCGAATCGGTGCGCCGCGCGCAGGCCGCGATCAAGGATGGATCATTCGCGGACGAGATCACCACGGTCACCGTGCCGGGGCGCAAGGGCGATGTACAAGTGTCGGTCGATGAGACGCCCGGCAAGGTCGATCCGGCCAAGATCCCGACCCTGAAGCCGGCGTTCCGCAAGGAAAACGGCACCGTCACCGCCGCCAGCTCGTCCAGCATTTCCGATGGCGCCGCGGCCGTTGTGCTGTTGTCCGCCGACGATGCCAAGGCGCGCGGCGTGACACCGCTGGCGCGCATCGTCGCGCACGCCACGCATTCGCAGGAGCCGCAATGGTTCACCACCGCACCGGTTGGCGCGATCGAAAAGGTATTGAAGAAGGCCGGCTGGCAGGTGGGCGACGTGGACCTGTTCGAGGTCAACGAAGCGTTTGCGGTGGTGGCCATGGCCGCGATGCACGACCTTTCGATTCCGCCGGAAAAGCTCAACGTGCACGGCGGTGCCTGCGCACTTGGCCACCCGATCGGTTGCACCGGTGCGCGCCTCGTGGTGACGCTGCTGCACGCGATGATCCACGCAAACGCCAAGCGCGGCGTGGCTTCGTTGTGCATCGGTGGCGGCGAAGCCACCGCGATTGCCATCGAGCGCAACTGACATCACGGCGCACGACGCAGATTACACATACCGGCGTGATCCGCATTCACGTTTCGCACACACTACGCTTTTGTCCGAGTGCTAGAGTGCAGGATGATATTTCACCACGGTGAGTTCTCATCATGGTGGCCTTTCATCATGTGGTCATCCACGGCGGTTTCGAGGAGATTTGAAATGAAGTTCAACCACAAAGTGCTTGCGGTCGCCATCGCGTCCGCCATGATTTTTTCGTTGTCGGCGTGCAGCAATACCGGCTCCAGCGACCAGTCCGCCGCTGACGCGGGCCAGAACTCGGCCGCGCCAGCAACCACCGCGGGCGCAGGGGCGATGCCTGCCGAAACTGCACCGGCGTCGACGGCGGCAATGCCAGCGGCCGCGGGCACTTCGGCGTCGACCTATGGCTCGGCGACGACCAACTGGTTTGGCGGCCCGATCTACAGCGGCGAACCGGCGCTTGAGGCTACCGCAGCGCTGGTGAAGGCTGGCGGCGGCGCCGACAATTTCGACTTTTCCAAGGCGCTGGTATCGATGCTCGGCGAAGAGACCGTCAACGCCGAGGTTGCCAAGCTGACCAAGCAGTACGGCAAGGAAAACGTCGACAACTTCGTCAACGGCATGACGTTTGCGGTCAAGGACGGCCTGAAGCGGGCGACCGAACAGGGCATCAAGTTGCCGGACGCGCCAGCCGACTTGACGGGCAGCAAGCTCGCCGCGGCGCTGGTTGACGCCGGTACCACGCCGGACGGGACGTTCTGGTCCGGATACCTGTTCGACAAGGCGTTGTCGCATCCGCTGCACGTGGCCGTGATGGCCGACATCGACAGCCAATCCGGCCACGCGGCCGACGAGAACACCCACAAGATCCTCAATCAGGCGATGTACGACGTCGCCCAGGCACTGGGGAAGAAGGACGTCAAGCTGGCTCCGCTGCACTGAGCGATCGCTGCGACGCCATCGCAATGCAACGCCGATGCGGGCCGGTCACTGACCGGCCCGCTCGCGTATGGCGAGCACGCGACGCATCCAGACCGCAATGGGGATCGTCTGCAGCGAAATGATCTGCGTGGACACCCGCAGCGGCGTCGCCAGGTCGCACAGCGACCGCACCATGTCTTCGGCAACTTCCGTCGTAGCAGGTTTGTACAACCAGCGCGGTAAGCGGACCCTGAACGTTATGCGTTCGTAAAATGGCGAAACGCTGGCGTTATGCGGCCGGACAATGTTTAATGCCCCGGCCACAAATGTGGTTTCCACGGCCAAATTCCAGGAGATCTCCATGAAGTTCACCCGTACCTTGCTCGCGGCTGCTGTTGCTTCCGCGATGGTTTTGTCGCTGTCGGCTTGCAGCAACAGCGGTAGCGAAGGCCAGTCGGCCGCCGACCAGGCCCAGAACGCCGCCGCTGCGGTGTCGTCCGCTGCGAGCAGCGCCGCCCAGGACGCCAGTTCGGCCGCCGCTTCGGCGACCTCGGCTGCCAACGCCGCCACGAGCGGCGCCCCGGCCGAAGCTTCGACCGCCGCCGCTCCGGCTGCCAGCGCTTCCGCTCCGGACGCCAGCGCCAGCGCGATGGACGCAATGAAGGACGCGGCCCACAAGGCCGGCCAGGCCGCCGATTCGGTCAAGACTGCTGCCGGCGCTGCCAAGGACGCGATGAAGGGTCACTGATCCCTCGTCTGCTTCCTGTTTGCATCAAGACCGGCCGCCTCGTGCGGCCGGTTTTTTTTCGCCTGCGGGAATTGCCGATTAGAATGTCGCATTCACGCAAGCGCGCGCCACGGATTCGACCATGCCCGTCATTACTTCACGCATCGATGCCCGCAGCGACGAATTTCGCGGCAACGCACAGGCGCTGCGCAAACTCACCGATGAGTTGAAGGCAACGCTGGCACGCACCGCCGAGGGCGGCAGCGCCAAGGCCCGCGAGAAACACATCGCCCGTGGCAAGCTGCTGCCACGCGAGCGCATCCGTGCCCTGCTCGATCCCGGCTCGCCGTTTCTCGAACTCTCGCCGCTGGCCGCGCACGGCATGTACGACGACGCCGCACCCGGCGCCGGATTGATCGCCGGCATCGGACGCGTGCGTGGCGTCGAGACGCTCATCATCGCCAATGACGCCACGGTCAAGGGCGGCACCTATTTTCCGGTGACCGTGAAGAAGCACCTGCGCGCGCAGGAAGTCGCTCTGGAAAACAACCTGCCCTGCGTGTACCTCGTCGATTCCGGTGGCGCATTCCTGCCGCTGCAGGATGAAGTGTTTCCGGACAAGGAACACTTCGGCCGAATCTTCTACAACCAGGCGCGCATGTCGGCACTCAACATCCCGCAGATCGCGGTGGTGATGGGTTCGTGCACCGCCGGCGGCGCGTACGTGCCGGCAATGAGCGACGAGACCATCATCGTCAAGGAACAGGGCACGATCTTCCTGGGTGGCCCGCCGTTGGTTAAGGCCGCGACCGGTGAAGTCGTGGACGCCGAAACCCTGGGCGGTGCCGACGTGCACACCTCGATCTCCGGCGTCGCCGACCATTTCGCCGAGAACGACGCGCACGCGCTCAGCATCGCGCGCGATGTCATTGCCGCGCTCAATCGCAACAAGGCCATGCCGGTTTCGGTGATCGAACCGCGCGAACCGAAGTACGCGCGAGACGAACTGTACGGCGTGATCCCGCAGGACACCCGCCGTCCCTTCGACATCCGCGAAGTGATCGCACGCATCGTTGACGCTTCCGAGTTCCACGAGTTCAAGGCGCGCTACGGCAAGTCCCTGGTGACCGGCTTCGCGCACATCCACGGCTATCCGGTCGGCATCATCGCCAACAACGGCATCCTGTTTTCCGAAAGCGCGCTCAAGGGTGCGCACTTCATCGAATTGTGCAACCAGCGCAACGTGCCGCTGGTATTCCTGCAGAACATCACCGGCTTCATGGTCGGCAAGAAATACGAGCAGGCCGGCATCGCGAAAGATGGCGCCAAGATGGTCACTGCCGTGGCCTGCTCGCACGTGCCGAAGTTCACCGTTGTGATCGGCGGCAGCTTCGGC
>DASSNC010000142.1:0-15507 GCA_035688305.1 Rhodanobacteraceae bacterium | reverse complement strand
ACCTGGGTGGCGCGCGTCGAGGCGCTGGCGGTCGCGGTAGGAATCGTGGTCACGCTGCGTCGCTTGGCGTTGCGCCTGGGCATGGACGCGCGCGGCGCCGAGGCCGCGATGTGGCTGCTGGCCGGCTGCCTCGGCTTCGTCGTGTTCACGACGGCGATTATGTTCGACCTGCTGCTGACGCTGTGCGTACTCGGCGCGCTGCATGGATTGCTGGACCTCGACGGCGGCAGGTGGAAGCGCGGGATCGGCGCGCTTGCGCTGGCGCTCGGGTTGGGCATCCTCGCGAAGGGCCCGGTCGTGTTGCTGCACGTGCTGCCCGTGGCGGTGCTGGCACCGGCGTGGAGCGGCGTGGCACGCGCGCACAAGGCGCGCTGGTACCTCGCGATCGCGGCGGGGTTGCTGATCGGCATCGTGATTGCGCTGGCGTGGCTGCTGCCAGCCGCATGGTACGCGGGACCCAGCTACTGGCAGCCGCTCGTCGACAAGGTGACCGGTCGCCTTGCGAGCAGCTTCGCGCATCGCCGTCCTTTTTGGTGGTACCTGCCGCTGGTGCCGCTGCTGCTCCTGCCGTGGCTGCTGGCGCTGCGCGCTCCCCGCGCGGCGTGGGCGAACATGTGGCGCGGGCGATTCGGACGGTTCACCGCGTGCTGGTGGGTCGTGCCGTTCCTCGGCTTTTCGGCCATTAGCGGCAAGCAGATCCATTACCTCCTGCCCTTGCTGCCCGCGTGGGCGCTGATGGGCGCATGGCTGTTGCAGCAGCGCGGTGCGCGGTTGCGGCCGGTGCTGTTCGCGCTGCTGGCGCTGGCGGTGGCCGCCGCGCTCGCGTGGCTGCCGTTCCGGGCGGCGAGCACGTTCGGCTGGACGGCGCAGCCGGCGTTGGCGGGGTTCACGCTGGTCGGCATCGTCGTCGCGGCAGGTGCGTGGCGCGCGTGGGGCCGCGACCCGCGGGGATTGGCGCTGTCCGCGACGGCACTTGCAGCGACGGCTATGCTTGCCGGGGCGTTGGCCTTCCGCCCGGCGCTGGACGTCGCACCCGAGGCTGCATTCGTGAAACAGGAACTCGTCGCGCATGTGCCGATCACGCACGTCGGATGGCACAACGGCCTGTTCGGCTACACCGGGCGCCTTCGGAAGCCGTTGCCGTGGATACCACACGCAGCGGTGCGGGCATGGTGCCGCAGCCACCCCGACGGGATCCTGCTGACCAGTGACAGCGATCTGGCGCCACGCGGCATCAGTCCCTACCGCGCATGGCCTTATGCCCTCTCGGGTGATCATCGCATTGCTGCATGGCGCGCTGCCGATGTGCTGGCCATGGGAGCGTCGCGATGAAAGCCGGGCGGTGCGCGTCGACGCTGGCGGCCTGCGCCTGCCTGGCCGGCTGCGCCACGTTCCATCCGTTGCCGCTCGACGATGCACGCGGTCCGGTGCGCATCACCGAGGTAAGCGTGCGGGCTGCGTCGCTGCCCCTGCCTGCGCTGCGCGAATACCCGTTCGATCCTGGCAATGGACTGGACGTCACCGAGGTCGCGATGCTGGCGGTCGCCAACAATCCGAAGCTCAAGGTGGAACGCGACAAGGCGGATGTGGCCCAAGCGCAGGCCTATGCGGCCGGCCTGCTGCCCGACCCGCAGGTGAGTTACTCGCGCGACTATCCGACCGGCAATCAACCCGACACGACCGTGGCCTTCACCGAAGGTCTCAGCCTCGATCTCGGCAACCTGGTCACGCGCTCCGCGCGTGTGGCCGCGGCGCGCGCGGGTGAGCGGGAGGTCGATCTCAACCTGTTGTGGAGCGAGTGGCAGGCGATCGCCGATGCACGCACCTTGTTCGACCGCGTGTATTTCCAGCGCAGGCTGGTCGCACGGCTCGAACGCGAGCGCAGCGCGCTGGCCCCGGTGCAACGTGCGGTCACGCGCGCGCTGAAGTCGGGTGACCTCACGTACCAGGTGGCCGCCACCGGCCTCAATGCCGCTTCGGACGTCGCCAACCAATTGGCGGATGCGAAGCGCCAACTCGGCTTGGCCGAACGCGACCTGCACGACCTGCTCGGCCTGGACCTTGCCGTGTCGCTGGATCTGGCGGGTGCGCCATTTTCGGTGGATCCGGGCACCGGCGAGGTGCAGCGTGCGCTGGCCGACATGACCCGCCGCCGCCCCGACCTGCTGGCGCTTCAGGCCGGCTACCACTCGCAGAACGAGAAGCTGCGTGAGGCGATCCTGGCGCAGTTCCCGGCCATCACGATCGGCTTCAACCGCGCCCGCGACAACAGCAACATCCGCAGCACGGGATTCACCATCGGGCTGTCGCTGCCGTTGTTCGACGGCAATCGGGGCCACATCGCGATCGAGCGCGCCACCCGGCAGCAGCTCCACGACGAGTACTCGGCGCGCCTCCTGGCCGACCGCAACGACGTGCAGCGTCTCGCGGCCGATCTTGCCAGCGGGCGGAAACAGCGTGCCGCGCTGGTGTCCCACGCGAAGGAACTGGCGCATGCGCGCGAGGCCGCGAGCACCAACTACGCGGCGGGCAGGCTGGACTGGCCGACCTATCTTGCGATCCGTGCGAATTCACTCGCCGCCGACACCACGCTGCTGAAGCTCAAAGCGAGCACCCACGAAACCGCTATCGCCCTGGATGCGCTGGTCGGCAACTGGCCGGCTGCTTCGCTCGCAAAAAAAAGCGACAGTGAATCCATGCGTCCCCACGAAAAACAATAAGCGCACATGAAAATGACAATCACGCCGCCGACTCGCCGAGCCTGGCGATCCGTTGCTCTGCTGGGCGGTTTCTCGCTTCTCCTGGCCGCGTGCTCTTCCGGCGAACAGCCCAGCGAAAATCCCCCGCCGACCGCAGTGAGCGCCGCGATGCCGGTGCGGCAGACTTTCCACGCCAAGATCGCCACCTTCGGGCAAGTCGCCGCAGATCAGCGCAAGGCGCTGTCGCTCAGCGTGCCGCATGCCGTGCGGGTCATCGCTACCGAGGTGGTTGCAGGCCAACGCGTACAGCGCGACCAGGCATTGCTGAAGCTCGAAACCGATCCGACGATCCGCAGCGCATACCTGAAGGCACAAAGCGCGCTGCAGGTCGCCAAGGACGAGCTTGCGCGCACCCAACGCCTGCACGCCGAGCGACTGGCTACCAACGCGCAGCTCGACGCCGCGCGCAAAGCTGTGAGCGACGCGCAGGCTGCGCTGGCGGCGCAGGCGAAACTCGGCGGTTCGCAAGCCGTCACCACGTTGCGCGCCCCGATCGCTGGGGTGGTGACGACGCTGAGCGTGCAGGCGGGCGAGCAGCTCAATGCGGGAACCACTTTGATCCAGTTCGCACCGACAGCGGCACTTGTGGCGCAACTCGGCGCCGATCCCGGCGCTGCCGCCGACGTCCGCGCCGGTATGCCCGTGCTGCTCGATCCGGTGTACGGCTCGCAAGGAACGCCGCCGCTGCACGCGACCGTGGCGATGGTGGGCGACGCGATCAACCCACAGTCGCACCTCGTGGATGTGATCGCGACACTGGATGGCGACGTGCGGCTGCCTGCGGGTACCGCCCTGTCCGGCACCATCGAGACGACGCCGTTCCAAGCGTGGGCGGTGCCGCGCAACGCGCTGCAGAGCGACGCCAAGGGCAGCTATGTCCTTCAGATCGAACACGGCAAGGCCCACCGCGTGAACGTGAAGGTCCCCGCGCCGAACGGTAGTCCGGTCGGGGTCGACGGTGCACTCGATCCGCATGCGCCGGTGATCACCATCGGCAGCTACGAGGTATCCGATGGCGACGCAGTGACCACGCAGGCGAACAAGGCAGTCGAGCCGTGATCTTTTCGCCTGCTGCAGGGCCGCGGAAGTCCGGGCGCCCGTCGAGATGTTGCGTTCGTTCGCTCTTTCAACGCGCTTGGCGCCTTCTGCGCATGACCGGGACGTGGCTTGCCGTCGGCGCCGCAGCAGGTGAATGCACGTGAACGCTGCCGCGTGGTTCCAGACACATCGGCGATCGCTGCTGTTCCTGGCCCTGATCCTGGCGCTTGGTGGCTTGATGTCGGTATTCAGCTTGCCGGTGGCGTTGTTCCCGAACGTTTCGTTCCCGCGTGTCCGCGTCAGCATCGATGCCGGCGACCGCCCTGCCGACCAGATGGCAGTGGCAGTCACGTTGCCGGCCGCAGAAGCCATTCGGCAAGTGCGGGGGGTTCGCGACGTCCACTCCACCACCAGCCGCGGCAGCGCCGACATCAATGTCGACTTCGACTGGGGCGCCGACATGGGCCGCGCCTATCTCGACGTCAACGCCGCCATGAGCCGGATCCTGCCGGAGTTGCCGGCCGGCACCCGCATCCAAGCGGTCCGCATGGACCCGACCGTTTCCGAACCAGTGCTCGCCTACAGCCTGCGCAGCAAAACGCTCACGCAGACACAGCTCTACGATCTCGCGAAGTACCAACTGGTCCCGTTGCTGAGCGGCGTGGAAGGTGTCGCGAAGGTGGATGTGCAGGGTCGCGGCATCGGAGAACTGCACATCGACATCGACCCCGCGAAGCTGCGCGCGCAGAACCTGACCATTTCCGACGTGACCCGCGCGGTCTCCAACGCGGCCAATATCACGGGGCTGGGGAGGCTCGCGGATCACTACAAGCTCTTCCTGATCCTTGCCAACAACCAGCCTGGCAGCGTCCAGGCGTTGCGTGACGTGGTGGTACGCGCCCGGCCTGCGGGCGCGGTGCGCGTGGGCGACGTCGCCACCGTCACGCGCAGCATCAAGCCCGAGTGGGTGCGCACCGTGGCCGACGGCCAGCCCGCGATCCTGGTACAGGTCTTCCAGCAACCTTCCGCCAACAGCATCCAGATGACGGATGCCGTCAAGGCAAAGCTTGCCGGCTACGCCTCGCAAATGCCGAAGCGCGTCAAGATCGCCGCCTGGTACGACCAGACCCAACTGGTCAATGGCGCGGTCGGCAGCGTGCGGGACGCCATCCTGATCGGCATCGTCCTCGCCGGTCTTGTGCTGTTCCTGTTCTTGCGCAACAGCCGCGTCATCATCATTGCGATGCTGGTGGTGCCGGCCACGCTCGCCATCACCACGCTGTTGCTCAAGATCTTCGGGATGAGCTTCAACATGATGACGCTCGGCGGCATGGCCGCAGCGGTGGGCCTGCTGATCGACGACGTCGTGGTGATGCTCGAGCACATCATGCGCAGGTTGCGTGAAACGGAAGGCCTCGTCGGCGGGCGCATCACGCAGGCGGTACGCGAGTTTGCGCACCCGCAGACCGGATCGTCGCTCGCGACGATCGTGATTTTCCTGCCGCTCGCTTCCCTCACCGGCGTCACCGGTGCGTTCTTCAAGGCGCTGTCGCTGACGATGGCGAGCGCACTGATCATTTCGTACCTGCTCACCTATATCATCGTGCCGCTGCTGGCCGGACGCCTGATTGATGAGCGCCACGCGAAGGAACATCCACCGACACGCTTGTGGCGTCGCTTCATGGGACTCTATGAAAGTGTCCTGCTGCGCACGCTGGAATGGCCGGCGTTGCTGTTGATCGGGCTGATTCCGCTGGTGGTGGCAGGCTTCTTCGCCTACAAGTCGGTCGGTTCGGGCTTCATGCCGAAACTCGACGAGGGAGGGTTCGTCCTCGATTACCTGTCTGCACCGGGCACTTCGCTCGAGGAAACCGACCGCCTGCTGAAACAGGTGGGCAAAATCCTGGCGGCGGACCCTTACGTCGATACCTGGTCGCGCCGTACCGGACTGCAGCTCGGCGGCGGACTCACCGAAGCCAACCGGGGCGATTTCTTCGTGCGCCTGAAAAACGGCTCCCGCCCGCCGACCTGGACGGTGATGGAACACATCCGCGAACAGGTCGCCGCCAAAATCCCGGGCCTGGACGTCGATGTTTCGCAATTGATCGAAGACATGATCGGCGATCTCACCGCGGTGCCCGAACCCATCGAGGTCAAGCTGTTTTCGGACAATGTCGCGCAACTCGACGCCGTCGCGAAGAAGGTCACAGCCCAGCTCGGCAAGGTTCCGGGCGTCGTCAGCGCACGCAATGGCATCAATCCCGCTGGCGATGCGCTGGAGGTGCGCGTCGATCCGGTCAAGGCGGCGATGCTGGGGCTCGATCCGCAAAGCGTGGCCAGTCAGGTGGCCGCGGCGGTGGCCGGCAGCGTCGCCGCGGAATTGCCGCAAGGGCCGAAAATGGTCGGGGTGCGGGTGTGGGTGCCGCCGCATGACCGCAGCGAGATCGAGCAGCTCGCGGCATTGCCGATCAGCGATGGCCACGGACATATGTATCCGTTGTCCCGCGTGGCCACGCTAACGACGCAAAATGGCCAGCCGGAAATCGACCACGAGAACCTGAAACGGATGCTCGCGGTGACTGCGCGCATCGAGGGACGCGATCTGGGTTCGACCATGGCCGACGTGAAGAAGGTGCTCCAAACCCGTGGCGAATTGCCGACCGGGATGTATTACGAGTTGGGCGGGTTGTACCAGCAGCAGCAGATCGCGTTCCATGGACTGACCATCGTGATGCTGACCGCGATCGCGCTGGTGTTCACCCTGCTCGTGTTCCTGTACGAAAGCTTCCGCACGGCGATTGCGGTACTGATCCAGCCGCTGCTGGCGATCTGCGCCGTTTTCATCGGTCTCTGGATCACGGGGATCGAACTCAACATCTCCGCGATGATGGGCATGACCATGATCGTCGGGATCGTTACGGAGCTTGCGATCTTCTATTTTTCCGAACTCACGGAGATCAAGGCGCATTCGCAAGGCGACGAGCAGCCATCGCTGCGCAAGATGTTGCTGGAAGCCGGTCGCAGGCGAACCCGCGCAATCCTGATGTCCGCCATCGCGGCGATCCTGACGCTGTCACCACTGGCGCTCGCGATCGGGCGCGGCTCCCGGATGCAGCAGCCGCTGGCGATCGCGATCATTTTCGGAATGGCGGCGGCGGTGCCGCTGGTACTGGTGGTGATGCCGGTGCTGTACGCGGTGTTGCTGAGTGGCAAGCGCATGTCTTGAGCGCGCGCGCGACGCAAGTTGCGCGTCTCCTCACGCGTCGCGCCCGTTTTCCGAGGCGGCATTCGTCTTGCGCGCCGCCAGCCAGTTCTTCAGCGCCATGAACGCTCCCGGCAACAACGAGACCACGATGATCGCGAGCACGGCCAGCGTGAAATTGTCCTTGACCCAGCCGATGTTCCCGAACAGGTACCCCGCCATGGTCACCATGCCCACCCAGACCACGCCGCCGCTCACGTTCCACGCGGCGAACCGTCCGTAGCCCATGCTGCCCATCCCGGCGACGAACGGCGCGACGGTACGGATGATGGGTACGAAGCGGGCGATGAAAATGGTCTTGCCGCCGTGGCGTGCGAAAAACTCTCGCGCCATCCGCATGTGCTGCGGTTTGGGCAGGCGCCAGTGGCGAGCCTCGATGCGATGGCCGAAACGGCTGCCAAGCGCAAAATTGAGCGCATCGCCGGAGATCGCGGCCAGCATCAGCAACGGCAGCACCCAGGCCAGCGGAAAAGCGCCACCGGCAACCAGCGCCCCGCAAACGAACAGCAGTGAATCGCCCGGCAGGAATGGCACGACCACCAGTCCCGTCTCGATGAAAATGACGGCGAACAGCAATGCATAGACCCATCCGCCATGCTGATGGCTGAAAGCCAGCAAGTGCGTATCGAGATGAACCAGCCAATCGAACAGTGGTGCGATCACGCGTGCTTGTCCGGCGTCTGGGCGTACGCCGCGGGTTTCCGGCGTGCGCCACGAATACCTTCCGGCGCGATCACGGTCGGAATGGTCGCGGGATTGCTGCGCGGACGGCGTACCGATGTTCCATTCGGTGTGTGGCTCATGCGATCAGATACCCCGCGCCCCGGCGGTTTTCGATCATGCGTTCGCAGCCGGCGTCGCTCAGCTTGCGGCGCAGGCTGAACACCAGGACCTCGATGCTGCGGTCCGACGCTTCTGTATCGCCGCCTGCAATCCGCTTCAGGATGGCCGCACGCGCGAACACCCGCCCGCGATGGCGCAGCAGCAGTTCCAGCAGCGCAAATTCCCGTGGTGTCAAAGCCAGCGGATATCCCTTCGCCCACACCTGGTGCGATTGCAGGTCGAGCCGTACCCCGTCGTGTTCCAGTACGTCCGCGCGCGTTTCGGCGGGACGCCGGGCGAGGGCGTGCAGCCGTGCCAGCAATTCATCGAACGAAAACGGCTTGACCAGATAGTCATCGGCCCCGGCGTTCAAGGCGTCGATCCGGTCACTCACCCGATCGCGTGCGGACAACACGAGCACGCGCGGACGTTCACCGTTGCGTGGCAGAGCGCGCAGTACCCCGAAGCCGTCCAGCCGCGGCAGCCCGAGATCCAGCACCATGAAATCGTAGGCGTACGCGCCGAGATAGCCGGTGGCCACCACGCCATCGCCAGCGACATCGACGGTAAAACCGGTCCCGCGCAGCCCGCGCGCAAGCGTGGCGCGCAGACGTTCCGCATCCTCGACCAGCAACAGTTTCATGCTCGTTGCCCGCCAACCGGCAGTCCACGCTAACACCCTGAACGGCCGCCCACCACTAAGCGAATGCTAAGGCCAGGCAAAGTGCAGGCTAAGGATCGGCGCCCAGTGTGGATACTCACCCTGCAATGGAGTTCCATGATGAAAAGCAAACCAACGATCGCACTTGCTTCGTGCCTGTCCCTGGCATTGGCCGTTCCGGCCCTGGCCGTCGGCATCGCCCATGAGGATCGCATGGAAATGACCGCTGTGATGCAGGCGGCGATTACGCCGGATCACGCCATCAGGATCGCCGAGAATGGCGGCGGCACCGCCTACGCCTACGGAATGGAGTCGACGCAGAGCGGCCAGAACTGGTACGAAGTCGATGTGCTGCGTGGCGGCTCGAAACTCGCCGTGCGCATCGACCCGGCGACCGGCAAGGTGCTCCGCAGCAACCCCGCGAGGGGCGTGGGCGCAGAAGGCTCCGACGCACTCCAGGGCAGCAAGGTGAGTTTCAGCGAAGCGGTCGCCATGGCCGAACGGACGGGCAATGGCCGTGCACTGGAAGCCAATGCCGCCGGCCGTGGCCGCAACGCCTACGTCGACGTTGACGTCATCCAGGGCAAAACCATCGCGCACTACCGTGTGTCCATGCGCAACGGACAGATGCAGGCTCGGGTAACCGGCACGAGTTCCTGATCATCCGCCGCAGTGCGGCAGCAACCTGCACAGCGGTTGCGGCTGCACTGCAAGGTTCCTGAAAGCTGAAGAGAAGCGGGGGCTAAGCGAAGCCCGGCAAAGTGTCGCTCCATCGTTATTTGACGGTGGTCGGCATGAAGTCCGGCGCTTTCCCGCAGCGATTCGCGGCACTGCTGTTCATCGGCCTGTGTACGGCTGCGCCGGTGCGCGTGGCCGTGGCCGGAAACGGCCCGTTCGGCATCGATCACCGCATTGCCTACGACAACAGCGGCATCTGGGCGCGCCGAAACCAGAAGGTATTGATGGGCGCGACCATCGTGACCGTGGTGGGCGGTTCGCTCGCGCTCGGCGACCAGGACAAGCTGGGCGACACCTTCTGGCGCTCGCTGGATTCGATGGCGGTGTCGTCTGCCGTCTCGCAAGCGGCGAAATGGACCTTCCAGCGCGAGCGCCCGTCGCAGACGTCCAACCCGAACGAGTTCTTCAAGGGCATTCGTTACGAGAGTTTTCCGAGCGGCGAGGTCACCGCGATCGCCGGCGCGGTGACGCCTTTCGTGGTGGCGTATGGCCACGACCACCCCGCGGTGTACGCACTGGAACTGTTGCCGCTGTATGACGCCGTGGGCCGGGTCAAGACGCGCGGACACTGGCAAAGCGACGTCCTCGCCGGATGGGCGATCGGCACGGCGGTCGGCATCTGGGCCGAACATCGCAACTCGCCGTTGATCCTCGGCTGGCTACCCGGCGGATTCGAGGTCGGATTCATCCACCGGTTCTGAATCCGTTGCCGTACCGAACGGCAGGCAACGCCGATATCGGCTTTGCCGGACCGTTTTTTCCTCCGATCGATTGCCGACATGTCCGACCTGCACGAACTGGATTTCTCCGCCGGGATCCAGGACTTCCGCCGCCGCTTCACCGCGCGCATGATGCGCGGTGTGTTTCGCGCTGGCCGCATCAGCGGTGTCCGGCTACCGCACACGGGGATTCACCGCGTCCTGGTCTGCCGCAGCGTCCACACCCTCGGCGATTCGTTGACCCTGACGCCGCTGCTGACGGAGCTCGCCGACGTCTATCCGGGTGCCGAGGTCGACATCGTGTGCGGCTGCCCGGTTGCTGACGCGTTGTTCGGAGCCTTCCCCAACGTGCGCGCCGTCCATCGCATGCCACAGCACGTACCGGGCCACCTGCTGGCCACCGCACATGCCTTGCATGCGATGCGCCGCAAGCGCTACGACCTCGTAATCGATCCCGATCCCCAGTCACAGTCGGGTCGCCTGCTGGCGCTGTCCGCACACGCCTCTTGTTCGCTGGGTTACGTCGGCCCAAAGAAGAGCGGCACGCTCACCCACGGCGTGGCTGTTCCGGCGGACCTTCGCCACAAGGCGATGACGCCGGTCTACCTGTTGCGTTGCGCACTGGGCGAAGACCCTGCCGCGCGTGCGTATCCGCAGCCCAGCGTGGCGCTTACGAATGCCGAGCTGGGATACGGACGCCGCACCCTCGATCGCCTCGCGCCGGCGGAGGATCCGTCCGGCAGGCCCGGCCGCCGCATCGGCGTGTTCGCCAACGCCACCCGCAACAAGTTGTTACCGGGCGACTGGTGGCGGTCCTTCGTCGACGAATTTCGGGCAAGTCGGCCAGACTGTCGCCTAGTGGAAATCCTGCCCGCTTTCGGGAAGTCGCTGCTGGAAGACCGTTTTGCCTGCTTCTATTCCAGCGACATTCGCAAGTTGGCGGCCCTGCTCGCGAACCTCGACGGGTACGTCAGTGCGGATTGCGGCGTGATGCACCTTGCATGGGCCGCCGGCACGCCGACGGTGGGGCTTTTCAACGTCACCGACCCCGCCGAATGGGGGCCATTCGGTCCGGGGATGGATGCATTGACTTTGGGCCAGGCGACGTCCGCCGAGATCGCGCGCGAAACTGCGGAACGGCTCGCGCCCGCAGGCGGACAGGCTTGGCCGCACCCAAGCGCGAGTCAACCGCCGGCGCGGCCATAGGCTTGTTCACATGCCGTGTCCTGAGCTGCAGGACGCAGTGGACAACCTGTCGGCTTCACAGCCGGCTTCGCGGTCTACTTGTTCGCAGGTGCCGCGTTCCAGCGCACCGATGCCTGCAACACGCCGTCGTGCAGTTCGAACGCCAGCCGCATCTGCAGCGCGCGCGCGGCTGCACCGGCCAGCGCGAGCCCGAGTCCCGCGTGGCCCGCTCCCGGGGTGCCCTTGCGCCAGAACCGCTGCCCGAACTGGGCAAGGTCGTCCGGCCGCAACGACGGGGCCGCATTGCCTACCGTCACGCTTGCGCAGTCCACGTCCAGCGAGACCGCGCTTCCGGCCGGTGCGTACGCCACCGCGTTGCCGAGCAGGTTGTCGAGCACGATCTCCAGCAAGATCGGATCGGTGTCGATCGCGAACCCCGGTTCGGCGGCAACGTGCGAATCGATGCGCACCCCGCGCGCGTGCGCAGTCTCGTGCTGGCGCTCGCGCACCCGTGCCAGCAGCGGTTGCAGCAGCACGCGTTCGGGCCGTGTCTCTTCCAATCCGGACTGGATGCGCGTCAATTGCAGCAGCGCGCCAACGATCGCTTCCAGTTCCGCGCCGATGCTCCCGGCTTCGGCCAACAGCTCGCGCGTATCGCGGCCGCTCGGGTAGCGGGTCTCGACGTCGACCAATGCGCGCAGTTCCGCGAGCCGGGTGCGGAACTCGTGGGCCAGCCCGGACGCGAACTGGCGTTCACGGGCGAGGCCGGCATCCATGCGCCCCAGCACTTCGTTGAAGCGCGCCACCAGCGGCACCAGCTCGGTGGTGCCGCTCTGCGGCAGGCGCGCGCCCGGCGTATCGGGACCGATGCCGGCCATTGCATGGTCCAGGACCGCGATCGGGCGCAGCCCGCGCCGCACCAGCCACGGCGTCGCCAGCATCACCACCACGCAGGCGCCCAGCAGGCTGCCGAGCAGGATGAAATCGAGCGTGGCGAGGATGTCGTCCAGCGGGCCACGGTCGCGTCCGTAACGCAGTGTGCACGCGGGGGCACCGGCCGCGACGCCGCCGATTCCGGCTGTCGGTGTGAATCGCAACGCGACGACGCGCAATAGCGTACGGTTGCGCAAGCGCGCATCCGCGAAAGCCGGATCGGCGGCGACGGTGATCGGCGGCGGCGCAACCGGCGTCTGCGACACGACCACGCCGCCGCACTCGAGCGCATACCAACTGGCGCCGTTCCCACCGGGAAGCACGCCGGGCGCCACCTCTTCGGCGTCCAGTACGATTTGGCCGTTCTCGACCCGCGCCAGGGCTGCCAGCGCCTCCGCGCGCGCCAGCAATGATGCGTCGAAGCGCTGCTGCATCTCGCTGTCGGCGCGCCAGTCCACGATCCAGGCAGCGGCACCCAGCGCCACCAGCACGGCGATGGCGAGGAGCGCCGTCAGGCGGGCGCGCAGAGAAAGGGTCTTCCTGCGGGTCTTGCGTGCGCCGCCGGCCGTGCGGGAAATCATGGAATCAGGTACCCGGCGCCGCGGCGATTTTCGATGAGTTCTCCGCAACCCCCGGCTACCAGCTTGCGGCGCACCCCGAACACCACCACTTCGATGCCACGGTCGGATGCTTCACTGTCGCTGCCCGCGATGCGTTCCAGGATGGCCGCGCGCGTGAACACGCGGCCGCGGTGGCGCAGCAGCAACTCCAGCAGCGCGAACTCGCGCGGGGTCAGGTTCAGGGCCTCGCCATTCGCCCAGGCGCGATGCGCCTGCGGTTCGAGCCGTACACCCGCGTGCTCCAGCGCGTCGGCCTTCGCCTCGGAGGGACGGCGCGCGAGTGCGCGCAAGCGCGCGACCACTTCGTCGAAGGCAAACGGCTTGACGAGGTAGTCATCGGCCCCGGCGTTCAGGGCCGCGATCCGGTCCTGAACCTGGTCGCGCGCCGACAGCACCAGCACCCGCGGACGCTCGCCGCCGGCTGGCAGCGAACGCAGCACACCGTATCCGTCCAGTCGCGGCAGGCCGAGGTCGAGCACCAGGAAATCATAGGTGTAGGCCTTCAGGAACCCGGACGCCTCGACGCCGTCGCCCGCCACGTCGACCACGTAGCCCTCCGCGCGCAGCCCGCGCGCCAGGGTCGCGCGCAGGCGCTCGGAATCCTCGATGAGCAGCAGGTTCACGCCGGTCCGAATGCCAGAGGCAAGGCGATGCGGCCTCGCATCGGAGCCCGAGCATATCGCAAGCGGCCTGGCTTACGCCGTCGCGCAGGCGCGGCGAGCCTTCGACGCTGCACGCGGGAATACTCGCCCGCCCGCATTCGTCGCGCAGGCGCCGCTCGAGAAGCCCACCGGATTCACGCTGCTCCAGTGGTACCTGCACCGCCCGTGGCGGTTGCGCTGCGGCTTGAGCCCGCGCTGGACCCGCGCAGCTAGGCGCGACGCAACCGCGCCATCACGCCGATCAGCCCGATCCCCGCCAGCATGAGCAACAGCGGGCTGGGCTCGGGTACCGGTGTGCCCGACGAGGTCGTATTGGTGAAGGAGAAGCTCAGGTCGTTGTATTCGAACGGGCCGTTGAACAGGTCTTCGAAGCTGACCAACGTGGTGCCGGGCTCCCAGTCGGCCTGGACCCGCGCATGGGCATGCGAGTCGGGGTTCCGCGAATCGGGCCCGGTGTAGAAGTCATAACCCGTGTTGTTCACGTGAAGCTGGAATATGAGTTCGGTCCCGGGGGCAAAGCTGCCCAGGTCGACCGTCGTGCCGACCGGCGTCGTATGGTTGTTGAAAATGAAAACGCCGTTCAACAGCAGATCATTGCTGTAGGCGGCCGAATTGCCCTCGTAGGTCGCGATCACGTGGTCGGTGCCACTGACGATGACCTTCAGCCCCTCCGTTCCGGGGGCGGCGATGGGAAAAGCGTGGGCTGTCATCGCGAAAAGCACCAACGCGGCGCCGACAGCGGCGCGCCTGAGCGTCTTCATGGTCTTCGTGGCCGTCGTGTTCATACCGCCAACCTCCCGATCGGACTGGATGCGCGCCCCCCGGCAGCGCCCGATGCAGACACGAGTTCTGCGTCGTGGCCTCCCAAGCAAGTCAAGTTTCATGCCAAATCGCAGGAAGCTGATTTCCCGATGGTTATTTTTCAAAGCCCTTCTGGCATGTAAAGTTCGGCGACCGGCCTCACAGGCAAAGCGCCGCCTTTTGTGGACGCGGCCCTTGCCGGGACTCGACTTTTCTCGAAGCCGCGGAATGTAAGGTTCTCCGTCAGGATCGCCGGCGGAGGTAGCGTTCGGATACTCGGCGGCGTGGATTCGCTTGCTGAACCTGGCCGTGGCGCCGCGAGTGGCGCCCCGAGCATGAAAAAGGCCCGCCGTAGCGGGCCTTTTCCTCGAATTGCCGGGGATCCGGTCGCGGCCAGGGGCCGCTCCTACTTCGTCTGCGGCTCCAGGCCGCGGTCCTTCTTCATCGCATCGATGTTGGGCGCACGGCCACGCCAGGCCTTGTAGAGCTTGGCGAGGTCCTCGGTGTTGCCGCGCGAGAGGATCATCTGGCGGAAGCGATCGCCGTTGGCGCGGGTCAGGCCGCCGTGTTCCTCGAACCAGCCGTAGGCATCGTCGGCCAGCATCTGGGTCCAGAGATACGCGTAGTAGCCGGATGCGTAGCCATTGCCCCAGATATGCAGGAAGTACGTCGAGCGGTAGCGCGGCGGCACGTACGGAACCAGGATGTGGTTGTCCTCGAGCGCCCTGGTTTCGAATGCATCGACATCGCCGACCCGCGGGGCGCTGGCGGGCAGGGTGTGCCAGGCCATGTCGAGCAGCGCGGCTTCCAGCAGCTCGGTCATGTCGTAGCCCTTGTTGAACAGCCGCGACTTCTGGAGCTTGGCGGCCAGTTCTTCGGGCATCGGCGCACCGGTCTTGTAGTTCTTCGCGTAATGGTCGAACACCTCGGGATAGGTCGCCCAGTGCTCGTTGAACTGCGAGGGGAACTCCACCCAGTCGCGGGCGGTGTCGGTGCCGGACAGGCTCGGGTACTTCGCTTCCGAGAAGAACCCGTGCAGCGCGTGGCCGAACTCGTGGAACATCGTGATCACGTCGTCCATCGACAGCAGCGCCGGCTGGCCCTCGGCCGGCTTGGTGAAGTTGGCGACGTTGAAGATCACCGGCGAATGGTCGAGCAGCTTGGAGGGATGCACGAGGCTGCTCATCCACGCGCCGCCGGCCTTGTTGTCGCGCTTGAAGTAGTCGGCGTAGAACAGGCCGAGCGGCTTGCCGTCGGTGTTGTAGACCTCGTACACCAGCACGTCCTTGTTCCACACCGGCAGGTCG
>DASSNC010000133.1:0-20835 GCA_035688305.1 Rhodanobacteraceae bacterium | reverse complement strand
CGCGGCCCGAAGCATGATCGGCGCGTGGCGAATTCGACGCAGCGCGCGCAGCTGATCCGTACCACCGGGGGTGCCGAGCACATCCGGCGCGAACTGCGCGTGCTCAACACCTACCGCGTATTCCAGGCATTGGCCTACGTGGTGTTGTCGTTCAGCAGCCTCGCCTTCAGCTGGATGCCGCTGCGCGACCCGATCATCGCGCGCACCACCGCGGTGGTGTACCTGCTGTTCGCGCTGGTGATGCTGGCACGCACGCCGCGGATGCCGCGCCGGCTGACCGCAAACGCCAGCGCCTGCCTGGCCCTGGACGTCGCGGCGGCCTTCCTCGCCACCCTGGCGATTCCGGCCGCCCACACCGGCATCGCCGCGATGCTGGTGATCAACGTGGGCGCCGCTGCGTTGCTGCTTACGCCACGCCTCGGCGGCCTGTTCGCGGCACTGGCTACGTTGGCGATGATCGCGCAGGCGCTGCTGACCGGCAACGACATTACCGCGCCGCTACTGGAAGCCGGGCTGTTCGGCGTCGCCTATTTCGCCACTGCGGCACTTTGCTATGCGCTTGGCAGCCAGATGCGCGCCAGCGAAGCGCTGGCCGAACAACGCGGCACCGATCTTGCCAACCTCGCCCAGATCAACGACCTGATCATCCGCCGCATGCGCACCGGCGTGCTGCTGGTGGACGATGGCAACCACATCCACCAGATCAACGAATCGGCCTGGGTCCTGATGGGCAACCCCGGCGTCGAACAACGTGACCTGGGCACCGTCGCGCCGGAGTTGTCGCGGCGCCTGTACCACTGGCGCAACACGCACGAGTCGGACAGCGCCGCAGTGGCGCTGGCCGAGGGCGCCCCGGAAGTGGTGCCGCGCTTCACGCGTCTGGCGGCGCACGACGATTCGCACGTACTGGTATTCCTCGACGACACCTCGCTGGTGTCGCAGCGCGCGGAACAGCTGACGCTGAGCACGCTGGGCCGGCTCTCGGCCTCGATTGCGCACGAGATCCGCAATCCGCTGGCAGCGATCCGCTACTCGGCGCAGTTGCTGGCCGAATCGGAGGGACTGAGCGACGCCGACCAGCGCATGGTCGAGATCATCAACAACCACTGCGGGCGGGTCAACGAGATCATCGAGAACATCCTGCAGCTGTCGAGGCGTGAACGCTCGCGGCCGGAGACGCTGGACCTCAACAACTGGGCGGTGCGTTTCATCGACGAATACAAGGAAGCCAACGACATCGGCCAGGACAACCTGCGCCCGCTGCTGTATCCACGCCCGGTGGAAGCACTGGCTGACCCGCAGCACCTGCAGCAGGTGGTGTGGAACCTGATCCAGAACGCGCTGCGCTACGGCCGCCTGCCGGACGAACCGGCGCGGGTGATGGTGGTCGCGCGCCTCGCGAGCGACAACGGCCCGCCGCTACTGGAGGTGATCGACCGCGGACCGGGCATCCCGCCCAAGGTCGCGGCGCAGATCTTCGAGCCGTTCTTCACCACCCACCAATACGGCACCGGCCTCGGCCTGTATCTCGCCAAGCAGATGTGCGACGCGAACCAGGCCAACCTCGAGTACGTGCCGGTGGCGGGTGGCGGCAGCTGCTTCCGGATCACCCTGACCGCACCCGCACACATGCCGGTGGCGGCCGAAGCATGACATGCGCTGCCAGGCTTGGCGTTGCTGCGGCCGTCGCGCTACCCTCGCCCGCAAGGGGTCTTGAGCAACCGGGACAGGCATGACCAAACAAACCGTACTGGTGGTCGACGACGAACGCGACATCCGCGAGCTGCTCAGCATCACGCTGGGGCGCATGGACCTCGACGTGGACGCCGCCGCCAACGTGGGTGAAGCCAAGCGGATGCTCGGCGAAACCCATTACGACCTGTGCTTCACCGACATGCGCCTGCCGGACGGCACCGGCCAGGACCTGATCGAACTGATCGCGCGCGAGCACCCCGACACGCCGGTGGCGATGATCACGGCGTACGGCAACGTCGAGGCCGCCGTGGACGCGCTGAAGGCGGGCGCCTTCGACTTCGTCAGCAAGCCGGTCGACATCCATATGTTGCGCCGGCTGGTCCAGAGTGCGCTGCGGGTGGCCAGGGAATCGGAGGCAGCGGCGGACGACGAATCTTCCGGCAGCCGCCTGGTCGGCCAATCGCAGGCGCTGCGCGAAGTGCGCGCACGCATCGGCAAGGTGGCGCGCAGCCAGGCACCGATCTACATCAGCGGCGAATCGGGCGTCGGCAAGGAGCTGGTGGCGCGTTCGATCCACGAACTCGGGCCGCGCGCCAGCGGGCCATTCGTGCCGGTGAACTGCGGCGCGATTCCGTCGGAACTGATGGAAAGCGAGTTTTTCGGCCACAAGAAGGGCTCGTTCACCGGCGCCCACGCCGACAAGGAAGGCCTGTTCCAGACCGCCAGCGGCGGCACGCTGTTCCTCGATGAAGTTGCCGAGCTGCCACTGCACATGCAGGTAAAGTTGCTGCGCGTGATCCAGGAAAAAGCCGTGCGCCCGATTGGTGGGCGCGGCGAGGTGCCGGTGGACGTGCGCATCCTCTCGGCCACCCACAAGGATCTTGCCCATCTGGTGCAGAGCGGCCAGTTCCGGCAAGACCTTTACTACCGCATCAACGTGATCGAGTTGCGGGTACCGCCGCTGCGCGAACGCGCGGGCGACATTCCACTGCTGGCGTCGCACATCCTGAAGCGCTTGACCGAGCAGGCCGGCATCACCGCGCCCACCTTGCAGCCGGCCGCGCTGGATGCCCTCACCGAATACGATTTCCCCGGCAACGTGCGCGAGCTGGAAAACGTGCTGGAACGCGCGATCGCGTTGTGCGAAGACGGCGTGATCGAGCCCGCCGACCTGATGCTGGAACCGGTCGGCAACCACGACGACGAGGAGCCCGAGGACGAGGATTTCGATGACGCGGCGCTCGCAAGCCAGGCCACCGGCAGCGTGCCGCTGGACGATTACATCTCCAACATCGAGCGCGACGCCATCATGAAGGCGCTCAAGGAAACCCGCTTCAACAAGACCGCCGCCGCGAAGAAACTCGGCATCACCTTCCGGGCGCTGCGCTACAAGCTGAAGAAGCTCGGCATCGACTAAGCAACCACCGACCGTCTTGCCATGCCCGGCTTGCGCGTCAACGCACGCAAGCTGCCTGCGCTCGCGAGGATCGTCGGTGACTTCCGCGACCGGAAGTAGAACTCAGAACGGAATGTCGTCGTCCTCGAAACCACCGTGCTCCTGTGCTGGCGGCGCAGCCGGACGCGACCCGCCAGCGGCCGGGGCACTGGCACTGGCCGGACGACCCTGCGACTGCCGCGCGCGATAGTCACCGCCGCCTTCGCCACGGCCACCGCCCTCGCCCGGGCCACCCAGCATCTGCATCTCGTTGGCGATGATGTCGGTGCTCCAACGCTCGATGCCTTCCTTGTCGGTGTACTTGCCCGAACGAATCGAACCCTCGATATAGACCTGCCGGCCCTTCTTCAGGTATTCGCCGGCGATCTCGGCCAGGCGGCCGAAGAATTTCACCCGGTGCCATTCCGTGCGTTCCTGGTTCTCGCCAGTCTGCTTGTCCTTCCAGCTTTCCGAGGTGGCCAGGCTGACCGTGCACATCGCCGTACCCGATGCGCTGTAACGGGTTTCCGGGTCCGCGCCCAGGTTGCCGATCAAGATGACCTTGTTTACGCCACGTGCCATGTTGCGAACCCTCGAATGGAAATCGTTGAACCGCAGGATGCTACCAGCACCGCGCGGCGTCTGCCGGGGGATTTCCCGGGATCGTGTAGGCATTCGCCGGCAGCCGGGCACTGGCTTGTATAATCAGCGACTTGCCTCGCGCTGGATCAGCATGAATCGACCGTCTCCCGCACCGCAGCCCGAGTTGGCGAACGCCTTCACCAGTGCGCGCGCACTCGCATCCGACGACATGTGCGCCGTCGATGGCATGATCCGCCAGCGCCTGCATTCCGACGTGGTGCTGATCAACGCAATTGGCGAACACATCGTCGGTGGCGGCGGCAAGCGCCTGCGGCCCATGCTGCACGTGCTGGCCGCGCACGCGGCCGGCTACAAGGGCGAGGCGCACATCGAGCTCGCGGCGGTGATCGAGTTCATCCACACCGCCACCCTGCTGCACGACGACGTGGTGGATGAATCCGACCTTCGACGCGGCCGCAAGACCGCCAACGCGGCCTGGGGCAACGCCGCCAGCGTGCTGGTCGGCGATTTTTTGTATTCGCGTGCGTTCCAGATGATGGTGGAACTGGACAGCATGCCGGTGATGCGGATCCTCGCCGACACCACCAATTCGATCGCCGAGGGCGAGGTGCTGCAGTTGCTCAACATCGGCAACGCCGAGACCACCGAAGCCGCGTACATGCGCGTGATCGAGCGCAAGACCGCAGTGCTGTTCGCGGCCGCCACGCAGCTCGGCGGCGTACTGGCCGGCCTGCCCGAACCCCAGTGCCTCGCGCTGCGCCGCTACGGCATGGAACTTGGCGCGGCGTTCCAGATCGCCGACGATTTGCTGGATTACGTTTCCGATGCGGACACGCTGGGCAAGAACATCGGTGACGATCTTGCCGAGGGCAAGCCCACCCTGCCCTTGATCTACGCCATCCAGCGCTCCACGCCGATGCAAGCCGAACTGCTGCGCAACGCGATCACCAGCCGGCGGCTCGCCGCGCTGGACGTGATCATCGCCGCGATCCGCGATTCCGGTGCGCTGGAACGCACCCGCGAGCGCGCGCATGCGCACGCCGACGCCGCGCAGGCGGCGCTGTCCGAATTGCCGCCGTCCGAACACCGCGACGTGCTCGCCGGACTCGCGGATTACGCGGTCAACCGAAAATCCTGAACGTTCCCCGGCGCAGCATTCAGTGCGTCGCGGCCTGGCCCGGTGGTGCGTGTACAACCACGGCGCCCGGGCCGATGCTGCGGCCGATGAAGCCATCGATTTTTTCGTACAGGTCGGCGACGTTGGCCTCGTCGTAAAACCCGTGTGCTTCCTTGCGTTGGTACACCCATGTGACGTCGTGGTGCTGTGCCCGCAGCGCATGCAGCATTTCCCTGCCTTGCGCCGGTGGCACCCGCGTATCCTGACCACCCACGATGAGCATTACGCTGGCCTTCAGGCGACCAGCCTGGTGAGCAGGCGAACGCGCGGCCAGCTCCGCCGTATCGTCGCCCAACACGCGCCGCAGGTAGTCGCGCCCGTCATGCGATTCTGAAATGTCGCCGCGCCGATACAGCATGTCGAGGTCGTATACGCCAACATATCCGATCGCGCACTTGTAGAGATCAGGCTCCTGGATGGCACCTTCGAGTGCCGCGTAGCCGCCGTAGCTCGCACCATAGATGCAAATGCGGTTGCGATCGGCGATACCCTGCGCGATCGCCCAGCGCGTGGCGTCGGTCACGTCATCCTGCATCTTGGCGCCCCACTGCATCCAGCCCGCCTTTTCGAATGCATGGCCATAGCCACCGGAGCCACGGAAGTTCACCTGCAACACTGCATAGCCGCGCGTGGCGACAGCCTGCACGTCGGGTTCGTAGTCCCACCAGTCGCGGATTCCATAAGGACCGCCGTGCACGTAGACGACCATCGGCAAATGCTTCGCACCCTCCATCCCCGGCGGATAGCTGACGTAGCCGTGCAGTTCGAGACCATCGCGGGCCTTGAACTCGAACGGCTGCTTGGTCGCCATTTCTTGCGGGTTGATCCACGGCGCCGGGCGCAACAGCGCCACCGCCGTGTTCGTCGCATGCTCGTACAGGTAGTACGTGCCTGGATCCGTGTCGGAGGAAACCAGCACGATCGATCGCGAACCATCGCGCGTCGAAGATACGAACTGCACCAACTGTCCCGGGAACTGCTGCATCAAACCGACCAGCAGCCTCGCGCCGGCCGAATGCGGGTCGAACAACGCCACACCGGGTCGCCCGTCCTCGAAATCCACGCCAAGGAACTGGTCCCGGGCCGGCCCCTCGGTGAGGCCATTGGCGACGACGTGCGGATTGGTCCACACCGTGGTCATTTTTCGCGTCGCCGGATCCCAGGTACATACGCCGAACCCGGATGCAACGCTGCACGAGAAATAAACGGCCTTGTCGGTGGCGTCAAACGCAATCGGAAAATCGCGCGCAGCCTCGGCTGCCGACATCGCCTGCCAGCCACCCTTGCCGGGCGGGTGACTGTACACGATCGCGTGATCCTCATCGTCGACGCCAAAGGCGAAGCGGATGTTTCCGGCATGATCGGCGAGGAACTGGACATGCTCGGCGGGTCCATCCATGACCTTGGACATCCGTCCACTGGTCACGTCCATCCTTTCCACCACCGGCATGCCGCCGTCCTCCGAGCTGCCGTCCGCGCGTTCCACCGACACCAGCACGTGGTTCGGATCATTGGGCAACGTTGAAATCAACTGCTGCGCCGGGCCCCAATATGGATTGTTGGATCCATAGCCGTACAGAAGTGCGCGGCCGCGGCCATCCGCATTGACCGCGAACAGCTGCCCGTCCGCGAGCGGCGCGTCGAAATTGCTGTCGCGAACGCCTTCGGTGTAAATGATCCGGGTCGGCGATACCCACCAAAAAGCAGTGACGTCACCCCTGTCGTGGGTCTCGAGGTTGAAGCCCTTGTGGTCGGCAATACGGATGACCGAAAGATCCGTTCGCCCACCGATCACGGACAAGGAAGCAACGTAACGGCCGTCCGGGGACAATTCGACTTGCGCGTATTGTGGATGCCGCGCCAGGTCCGCGAATGCAACCGGGCCGGCGAACGCGCGTGCGGAGCCCGCGGTTGCGAGCAGCAACATCAAGCAGCGTAAACTCGTCGTCACTACTACAAGCCCCCCCCCCCAATCCAACCGCCTTACCCTTGCGTTATAACAGCGAATCGGCCGCTTCGGGGCGAAGAAAGTGGCGCCGAATGTGCGGATGATGCCGCTCCGCAAAGCCCCGGCCCCGGGCCATCCCCGCGCGCCCTTTGCTCGCAGGCGCAAGCAGCGCACGCCCATTCCACAACATGCGAAACGAAGTGCGTACGTATATCGCGCCGGAGAAGCAGCCTCACCCCGAGCTGGCATTCACAGCGCATCCTTGCCGCGAAGCGGCTTCAATGCGCAAACGCCTCGTCCAGCCATGCGTGCATCAACGCGAACGCGCGTTTTGCCACCGGCGGGTCGTAGACGCAACCCGGCGGTGAGTGTGCCTGCGGCTCGGCGAAGCAATGCACCGCGCCACCGAAGGCCACGAACTGCCACGGCGTGGAACTCTGCTGCATTTCGTGCATGAAGGCCGGCGCGTCCGGCATGGTGCCACGGTCATCGGCGCCGTTCATCGCCAGTACGCGCGCCTTGATGTGCTTCGCCAGCGCCGGGTCATCGCTGCCGAGGCCGCCATGGAAGCTCACCACCGCAGCAACGTCGCTGCCGCTGCGCGCGAGATCGAGCACCGAAGTGCCGCCGAAGCAGAACCCGATCGCGGCGAGTTTTGATGTGTCGATCGGCGCGGCGTGCTTCGCCGCCAGCGCCTGCAATTCCGCGAACGCCGCCACCACCCGCTTGCGCAGCAACGGACGATCGCCCATCAGCGGCGCCATCGCGGCCTGCGCTTCGGTATTGTTCTTCGGGCGCACCGAAGTGCCGTACATGTCGCCCATGAAGATCACGTAATCCTTGCCCGCGATCTGTTCGGCAAACTTGATGTTGACCGGATTGATCCCGGTCCAGTCCGGAATCATCAGCAGGCCGGGGCGCGGCGCCTTGATCGCGTCGTCCCACACCAGCACGCCCTGCATGGTCGTATCGCCAACCCGGTAGTTGATGGTTTGCGTCCGCATCGCGGCGTGCGCCGCGCCGAAGCCCATCATGCAAAGCACGAAAACCAGAATCTTGTACATGGCGTACCTCCTTCGAAAAGGAACCCAACGGTGCTTCAAGCTCCAATCAGCGCGGAGTCGTTCCCAGGGTCTCGACACCACATCGGATACCAGCCTGATCCGCGTCCATCCGCGCAAATCCGCGTCAAAAATTCCTCACCCCGCCGCGTGCGCACCCAGCGCACGTTTCAACGGGTCCAACTTGTTCAGCGCACGCAGCCCCAGGCCACGCAGTGCCAGCAGCGGGTCCGACTGCCACGCAAACACGCGTTCGATCGCATCGAAGGCGTGCGCGTCGATGGCAGCGGCCGAGCGCCGCCGGCGCGCGTAACGCTGCAACACATGCGATGCGGAAAAATCGCCGCCGGCATCGCGTGCAGCGCCGAGCACCGCAGCCAATTCGGCCACGTCACGCAGGCCGAGGTTGGCGCCCTGGCCTGCCAACGGGTGCACCGTGTGCGCGGCATCGCCCAGCAACACGCAACGCTCACCGGCAAATCGTTCGGCAACTTGCAGGCGCAGCGGGAACGACGCACGCGGCGTACTCGCCATGATCCGTCCCAACCGGAAATCGGATGCGAACCCCACCGCTTCGCAAAACGCCGCGTCATCCAGCGCCAGCACTTCGCGCGCGCGCGCCTCCGGCAACGACCACACGATCGAGGAACGCCCGTCGGCAAGCGGCAGCAGCGCGATCGGTCCCTCGTCGGTGAAACGTTGCCACGCCGTGCCTGCATGCGGGTGCTCGCTCGCGACGTGCGCGACCACCGCGCGCTGGTGGTAATCGCGACCTTGCACTTCGATGCCGGCCAGCTCGCGCAAGCGCGAACCGCCGCCATCGGCAATCACCAACAGCGATGCCGGCAAAGGCTCGCCCTCGGCAAGCTCGAGCACGATGCGCCCGGCGCGGGCCTCGAATCCCTGCACCTCGGCCGGACACAGGCGGCGCACGCCGGCAGCTTCCAGCGCATTCCACAGTGTCCATGCAATGAGTTTGTTCTCGACGATCCAGCCGAGTTGCGCGCGGCCATCGCGCGTCGATTCAAAATCAAGTTCGGCACCGGATTCGGCATCCCACACGTACATACGCCGATACGGCGACACCCGCGCCGCTTCGATGCTGCGCCACGCGCCGATTTCATCCAGCAGGCGTGCCGAGGACGGTGCCAGCGCAATCACGCGCAGGTCTTCCGGATCACTTGCCTGCCACGGCGCCGGTTCGCGCGCTTCCAGCAATGCGACCTTGAAGCCGCGTTTCGCCAGCGCCAGCGCACCAGCCGCGCCGATCATGCCGCCTCCGACGACCGCGATGTCCAGCGCCGGACGCCGCGCGTTCACGGGCCACGCTCCAGCACCGCTGCCGGTGGCGTACCGCGAAAGCCCATGCCACGCCGTGCCAACCCATGCCGCAAAGACGGCAGCGAGTCCAGCGCCAGCATCGCCAGCGAGCGCAAGGGCGCGAGCGCCGGCTGCGGCAGGCAGCCGAGCGAAACCAGGCCATGGCTGAAAGCCAGCACGCCATCGCGATCCGGTGCGCGCCGCGTCCGGTATTCGTCCAACAGTGTCACCGCGCCGGGATCCGCGGACGCCGCAACCAGTTCCGCCAGGGTCAAGGCGTCGCGCAAGCCGAGGTTGAACCCCTGCGCGCCGATCGGGTGCACGGTCTGCGCAGCATTGCCGACCAGCACCGTGCGCTGCGCGGTCAATGCAGCGGCCAGCACGCGCCGGATGCGATGCGGGAACCGTCGGCCCGGTCGCGACAAGGTGCCCAGCTTCCAGCCGAAGCGTTGCTGGGCCAGCGCGACGAAGGCCGCATCATGCATCGCCGCGACCTCGTCATGCTGGCCGGCGGCGACGGTCAGGACCAACCCGCGCCGGCCATTCGGCAGCGGCAGCAGGGCCACCGGCCCGTCATCGGTGAAACGCTCGAAGGCACACTCGGCGATGTCGCGATCGCAGGCGACCGTGCACACGAACAGGCTCTGCGCGTAATCGTGCGCCTTTGCACCGATGCCGGCGAATTGGCGCACCATTGATTCGCTGCCATCGGCGCCGACCACCAATTTCGCACCCAGCTCGCGCTCGCCGTCAGCGGTGGCGATGCGCGCGCGCCAGCCGGAATCCGTCGGCGTCAACGCAATGAGCTTTGCCGGGGCAAGCCGCTGCAGGCTGCGACAGGCATCCAGCCGCTGTTGCAGCGCGGCGCCCAGCACACGACCCGGCACCACCCGCCCCAAGGTATCGACGCCGGCATCGGACGCCGTCATGCGCACGCGTCCGAACTCGCCCGCGCGGCTGACTTCCACGCGGCGGATCGTTCCCGCCGCCGCTTCCAGCAGCGGCCATACCTCCAGCGCGCGCAGGGCGTTGACCGAAGCCCGCGCCAGCACCAGGTTGCGGTCGTTGTCGTCGCCTTGCGTTGCCGGACGATGTGACGGGGCGACGGCTTCGACCAGCGTCGCCGCACGTCCGGCGGCATCCAGTGCCAGCGCGAGGCTGCTGCCGACGAGGCCGCCGCCGACAATCAGGATTTCAGTGCTTTCGGGCATCACGCGATGATAACCGGTTGATGCCGATCAGCCCTCGTCGCCAGCGCGTTGCAGTAAGCTAGACGGGCTCACAACAAGGACACCGACATGCGCCAGCCCAGCACCCTCCGCAACCCGCAATCCGCATTGCTTTCCCCCGGCACCCTGGTGTTGTGCGGGATGATCGCAACCGCGGTGATCTGGCGGCTGCTGGTGCATTTCGGCGCCGGCGAACTGCCGTGGAACTTTACCCCGGTCGAGGCGATGGCCTTGTTCGGCGGCGCGTACTTCGCCAACCGCAAGCTCGCGATCGCGGTGCCGCTGGTCGCGCTGTTCGCGGCGGATTGCTTCATCGGCTTCTACGGCTGGATGATGCCGGTGGTATACGGCTGCGTTGCGCTGACCGCGTTTGCTGGCTTCGCCCTGCGCGGACGCGTGCGCGTGTGGAACACCCTGCTCGCCGCGCTGGGTAGCGCGACGGGTTTCTACCTTGCCACCAATTTCTTCGTCTGGCTGGGCGGCACGATGTATCCGCACAACGCTTCCGGCCTGATGGCGAGCTACATCGCCGGCTGGCCGTTCTACCAGTACGGCAGCCTGCCCGGCACTTTGCTGTGGACCGCGCTGCTGTTCGGCGGTTTTGCCTTGCTGGGCCGCCGCTGGGCGGTCCTGCGGCTGACCACCGCGCATTGATGCGCCGTGGGCAACCGGCTCTCGAAGATTTACACCCGCACCGGCGACGATGGGCGAGCCGGGGCTCTCGCGAGATGCCTGTGGCATCTCGCGCCGGCGAGCGCCCGCAGCAGGACGCGGAGGGCCGGGTTGCCTGGCGGGGCCCGGACGGCCGAGCCTGGCAACACCGTCCGCCCACGCAGTGGGCGCCTGCGAGTCATCGCACATGGGTAATCGGCTTTCGAAGATTTACACCCGCACCGGCGACGATGGCTCGACCGGCCTCGGTGACGGCACGCGCACGCGCAAGGATTCCGCGCGCGTCGAGGCCTATGGCACGGTCGATGAACTCAACTCAACTATCGGCGTGGTGCTGGCCTGCGATGGCGTGCAAGGCGATATCCGTGACTTGCTGGTGCACATCCAGCACGCGCTGTTCGATCTGGGTGGCGCGTTGTGCGTGCCCGGCATGGAAATGATCCACGCCGCCGATGTCGCCGACCTGGAACACACGCTCGACCACTACAACGCCGACCTGCCGCGCCTGAAGGAATTCATCCTGCCGGGCGGCGGCATGGCCGCGGCGCATTGCCACATTGCGCGCACGGTGTGCCGGCGCGCCGAGCGCCGGGTCGTCACGCTGGCCCGCGAGGAACCCGTGCGGCCGGAAGTCGTGCATTACCTCAATCGGTTGTCGGACCTGCTGTTCGTGCTGTGCCGCGTGCTGGCGCGCGCGTGCGGCCACGGCGAAGTGCTGTGGGATCACGTGAAACGGGCCAAGCCCGCTGCGGGTTGAGGTGACGAGCGTGCGCCTGTACACGCATCCCGCCTGTCTCGAACACGATCCCGGTGACGGCCACCCGGAATCCCCCGCGCGCCTGCGCGCAATCCTGCGCGCGCTCGATGATCCGCAATTCGCCAATCTCGAACGCGAAGAGGCGCCATGCGCGACGCGCGCACAGTTGGCACGCGTGCACGCGGCGGCATACGTCGAGCACGTTTTCGCGTCGGCACCGGCCAGCGGATACGCGCGTCTCGACCCCGACACCGTGATGTCACCGGCTTCGCTGGAAGCCGCGCTGCGTGCCGCAGGCGCTGCGGTCGCCGCCACCGACGCCGTGTTGACCGGCGCAACGCGCCGCGCGTTCTGTGCGGTGCGCCCGCCCGGCCACCACGCAACGCGCAACGAGGCGATGGGCTTCTGCCTGTTCAACAATCTCGCCGTAGCGGCAGCGCACGCACTGGCTGAATACGGGTTCGAACGCGTCGCGATCGTCGATTTCGACGTGCACCACGGCAACGGCACGCAAGACATCTTCGAACGCGATCCGCGCGTGCTCTTCGCTTCCAGCCACCAGATGCCGCTGTACCCCGGCACCGGTGCCGCCAGCGAACACGGCGCCGGCAATATCTTCAACGCGCCGCTGCCGCCCGGTACGGGCTCGGCGGAATTCCGGGCCACCTGGGAAAGGCGCCTGCTTCCCGAGCTCGAACTGTTTCGCCCGCAACTGCTGCTGGTGTCGGCGGGCTTCGATGCCGAGACCCGCGACCCGCTGGCACAATTGCAACTGCAACCGGACGACTACCGCTGGATCACGCAGCGCCTGTGCGAGCTTGCCGACCGTTCCGCGGAAGGACGCATCGTGTCTTCGCTGGAAGGCGGTTACGACCTCGCCGCGCTCGCCGAGTGCACGGCTGCACACGTGGCCGCGCTCGCGGACTAGCCTGCGACGTTCCGCGGGCAATCAAATGCCCCCTCTCCCCCAACGGCTGCATCGTTGGGAGAGAGGGCTCTTCACGGCGCTCTGCGCGCAAGCGGTGGCTGGGAATCGCTACAATGGCCGTTTGCCTTGCAAGCTGCGCCACGCGCGGCACCGGATCGGTGATGGACAAGAGTTTCGACCCCCAGCAGATCGAATCGAAGTGGTATGCGCAGTGGGAGCAGGCGGGCGGCTTCCAGCCCACCGGCACCGGCGAACCGTATTCGATCCTGCTGCCGCCGCCGAACGTCACCGGCACCCTGCACATGGGCCATGCGTTCCAGCAGACCATCATGGACGCGTTGATCCGCTATCACCGCATGCGCGGCTGCAACACCTTGTGGCAGGGCGGCACCGACCACGCCGGTATCGCGACCCAGAAGATCGTCGAGAACCAGCTGGCCGCCGAAGGCAAGACCCGCCACGATCTCGGCCGCGACGCATTCATCGAACGCGTGTGGCAGTGGAAGCACGAATCAGGATCGACCATCACCCGCCAGATGCGCCGCCTCGGCGCGTCGGTGGACTGGTCGCGCGAACGCTTCACGATGGACGAAGGCCTCTCGGCCGCGGTGCGCAAGGTGTTCGTCGATTGGTATCGCGCCGGCCTGATCTATCGCGGCAACCGGCTGGTGAACTGGGACCCGGTGCTGATGACTGCGGTTTCGGATCTGGAAGTCAACAACGTCGAGCGCGATGGACACCTGTGGTCGATCCGCTACAACGTGGTCGACCCGCAGCCGGGCGAACCCGATCACGTGGTGATCGCGACGACGCGTCCCGAAACCATGCTGGGCGACGTGGCCGTGGCGGTGCATCCCGAGGACGAGCGCTACCGGATGCTGGTCGGCAAGCGCCTCACCCTGCCACTGGTCGGGCGCGCAATCCCCGTGATCGCGGACGACTACGTCGATCGCGAATTCGGCACCGGTTGCGTGAAGATCACGCCGGCGCATGATTTCAATGACTACGAAATCGGCAAGCGCCACCAGCTCGACTCGATCAGCGTGCTGGCCCTGGACGCCAAGGTCAACGACAACGCGCCCGAACAATATCGCGGCCTCGACCGCTACGTTGCACGCAAGCAAATCCTCGCCGATCTGGACGCGCAGGGTCTGTTGGTCGAGACCAAACCGCACAAATTGCAGGTGCCGGTCAGCCAGCGCACTGATGCTGTCATCGAGCCGATGCTGACCGACCAATGGTTTGTGGATCTGACTTCAGATACACAAAGCGATGGCCGCCCCGGCGGACGCCGCGCGGTCACGCAACCGGCGCTCGACGCGGTGCGCAACGGCGACATCAAGTTCGTGCCGGAGAATTGGCAAACCACCTACACGCAATGGCTGGACAACATCCAGGACTGGTGCATCTCACGGCAACTTTGGTGGGGACACCGGATTCCGGCGTGGTACGACGAAGCCGGCAACATCCTTGTCGGCGAGGACGAAGCCGATGCGCGCGCGCATGCCACGACGCCGCCGGTCGGCGCCTTGCGCCAGGATGACGACGTGCTGGACACCTGGTTCTCCTCGGCGCTGTGGCCGTTTTCCACGCTGGGTTGGCCTGCCGACACCGCGGTGACCGACGAGCACGGCAAGCCGCTCGCGAACTGGTCAACGGACAAGGTATTCCTGCCAAGCGCGGTGCTGGTCACCGGCTTCGACATCATCTTTTTCTGGGTCGCGCGAATGGTGATGACGACCCTGTACTTCACCGGCAAGGTGCCGTTCCGCGAGGTCTACATCAACGCCATCGTGCGCGACGCCGAAGGCCAGAAGATGTCCAAGTCCAAGGGCAACACCCTGGACCCGCTGGACCTCATCGACGGCATTACACTGCCTGCACTGGTCGAGAAATCCACCAGATCGTTGCTGATCCCGCAAGTACGCGAGAAAGTCGAGAAGCGCATCCGCAAGGATTATCCCGACGGCATCGCCGCGATCGGCACCGATGCGCTGCGCTTCACCTTCGCCGCCCTCGCGAGCTACAGCCGCACCATCAACTTCGACCTGCAGCGCGCCGACGGTTACAAGGCCTTCTGCAACAAGTTGTGGAATGCGGCGCGATTCGTGTTGATGCAACTGGAACCCCTCTCCCCCCGGGAGAGGGGCAGGGGTGAGGGTTCGGGGCTTGCGCGAGGCGTCGGACCCTCGTCCGGCGCTTCGCGCCACCTTCTCCCGGAGGGAGAAGGGAAAAGATCCAAAACCGAAGCCGAGCGCTGGATCCTCTCGCGCCTGCACACGACGCTCGCCGAAGTCGAGCAGCACTTTGCGACCTACCGCTTCGACCATCTGGCGCAGGCGCTGTACGAGTTCGTGTGGAACGAATATTGCGACTGGTTCCTGGAGCTGTCTAAACCTGCGCTCAACGGCGATGACGCGGAAGCCGCCGCGTCGACACGCCACACCTTGCTGGTGGTGCTGGAAGCCGCATTGCGTGCACTGCACCCGCTGATTCCGTTCATCACCGAAGAGATTCATCAATCGGTGGCGCCGCAACTGGGTCTGACGGAATCAAGCATCCTCGACCGCCCCTATCCGCGTGCGGACGAATTCGCGCTCGATGCGAATGCCAGCGCGGAAATCGAATGGTTCAAGCAGGTGCTGTCCGGCGTGCGCAAGATTCGTTCGGAAATGAACATTCCGCCCGGCAAGACCATTCCGCTGCTGTTCGCGGATGGTGATGCCGAGGACCGGCGGCGTGCCGACAAGTTCGCCGCGCAAATCGCATTCCTCGCGCGCTGCGAAACGCCGCGCTGGCTGGCAGCCGGCGACGCCGAACCGACCGCCGCGGCCGCCGTGGTCGGCGCTTTGCGGGTATTGATACCGATGGCCGGCCTGATCGACCTCGACGCCGAACGCGCGCGCCTTGCGAAAGAAATCTCGCGCATCGGTATCGAGATCAGGAAATGCGAGGGCAAGCTCGGCAACGCGAACTTCGTCGACCACGCACCCGCAGCCGTGGTCGAACAGGAACGCAACCGCCTCGCCGACTGGAACACCCAGCTCAACGCGCTGCGCGAACAGTCATCGCGCCTGGGCCAGTCATCGCATCAAGCGGTTACCGAAAAGCATTGACCACGGATTTACACGGATCAGCACGGATGAAGACGCAGGGTTGCGTTCATTCGTCGTTGTTCCGGTCCATCGCCTTGCCTTCCCGCGGACAGCAAGGCCACTTCCGACTTGGGTCCGCGCGGATCAAAAGAGATCCGTGTTCATCCGTGCAAATCCGTGGTAAAGCGCTTTCGCTTCACTCCACCGCGCCGGCTTCGTCGGGAAACAGCACGTCGATGTAACCGAAGTGCGTGAAGTCGGTGATGCGTGACGGATACAGGCGGCCGATCAGGTGATCGCACTCGTGCTGCACCACGCGCGCATGGAAGCCGTCGGCCGTGCGGTCGATGGCAACGCCCGCCGGATCGACGCCCTGGTAACGGATCAGCGAATGCCGGCTGACCACGCCGCGCAGGCCCGGCACCGACAGGCAACCTTCCCAGCCATCCTCCATGTCGTGCGACAGGGGCGTGATCAGCGGATTCAACAGGATCGTGCGCGGCACCTCGGGTGCTTCCGGATAACGCTCCGAGTGCTCGAAACCAAACACCACCAGTTGCAGGTCGACGCCGATCTGCGGCGCGGCAAGACCCACGCCGTCGGCAGCCTGCATCGTCTCGAACATGTCGGCGATGAGATCGTTCAACTCGGCGGTGCCGAACATCGTTTCCGGCACCGGTGGCGCCACGCGCAACAGGCGCGGATCACCCATCTTCAGGATTTCGCGGATCATGCCTGGCCTACCGGGATCAATGACGGACCGCGCGTCGCAACCAGAGTTTCGGCGCGGTGACGAAGAAGTGCCCGGTGAGGCCACACCACACCACGGCACGGGTCAGCGGCTTGCGCGCGGCCGGATCGAATTTCCTGAACCAGCACCACATGCCACGGTGCTTATGGTAACTGACGAACACCGGCCGGTGCCGGCTGGATCCGCCCTTGCCATGGCGCACGCGTACAGCGCCCGCCAGCAGCACCTTGTAGCCCGCGTCACGCGCGCGCCGGCACAGGTCCAGATCCTCGCAATGCAGGAAATACCCCTCGTCGAATCCCTGCAGGTGATCGAACACGGCGCGCGGCAACAACATCAACGCACCGGAAATGTTGTCGACCTCGATGAGCTGGTCGGGAATCGGCCCCGGTACGTTCACGCCTTCGAACTTCGGATCTTCCGCTTCGCGCGCGGCGCGTCCGCGCAGCTGGTTGAGCGAGCGCGCGAGCAACGGATCGCGCCGACGCGATGCCGGGTCCGGCACGCCTTGTTCATCGCAAACCACGGCGCCGACCACGCCCGCATCCGGATGTGCACGCAGCACGTCCAGCAACCTCTCCAGCGTGTCGGGTTCCAGCAGGCAATCGGGATTCAGCACCAGCAGCACCTCACCGAGCGCCGCGCGTGCCGCGACGTTCACTGCCGGACCAAAACCGAGGTTCGCGTGGTTGTACAGGACCCGCACGCGCTCGTCATTCTCGTAGGCACGCGCGAGCGCCTGCGGCACGCCATCGCGCGAACCATTGTCGGCGATGACCACTTCCACCGGCACGCTCGACGCCAGCGCGCGCACCACGCACTCGCGCAATGACGGTCCGCTGTCGGCGGCGACGATGATGACGCTGGTGGCTTGCGGCATCCGCGCAGTGTAGGCGAATGCGGGGGCCGCAGCCCGCCCGCAAAAAAATCCGCCCCGGTTTGACCCCGCTGCGCCACCTGCTGCGTTTCATGTTCTTGACCCTCCCACGAAGGCTCCGTGCCATGAACGCACCTCGCAGACTGTTGTTCCTCCTGATTGCCCTGCCGCTCGCCCTCGCCGGATGCACCGGCGCGCCACCGACGGTCGAGACGGCCCCACCGGCCGCCACGACCACGCCCGATCACACGCGGGCCGCCGAGGTTCCGGCCACCCCACCGGCGCAACCCAAGCCGGCCCACGTCACGACACCCGAACCAGCGCCGCCGCCGCCACCACCACCGCCGCTGCCATCGCCACCCATTCCGCCACCCTACAAACCGCTCGTGGTGTCCCCGGCGGCACCGCCTCCACCGCACGCCGTCGCGATGCAGCCGGCTGCCGGCGCGCCGTTCGCGACAGCTTCGAGGATGGTTGCGCCGTGGTCCGCGCCCACCCCCGTCGACCGTGAAAACTACCAGCACTACAGCGACAACCCGATCCACGTGACGCAGGCCGACCCCGTTTCGACCTTCGGCATCGACGTCGACACGGCGTCCTACACCAACGTGCGACGCATGCTCGAACAAGGCTCGCTGCCGCCGCCCGACGCCGTGCGTGCCGAGGAATTCATCAATTACTTCGACTACGCGTACACGCCCCCGGCCGAGCGCGCGCAGCCCTTCAGCGTCACCACCGAAGTGGCGCCGGCGCCGTGGAACGCGCACCGGCAACTGCTGCTGGTCGGCATCCAGGGCTACCGGGTCCCGGCCGACGAGTTGCCGGACGCCAACCTGGTGTTCCTGATCGACACCTCCGGCTCGATGGCCTCGCCGGACAAGCTGCCCCTTTTGAAGGCCACCCTGAAGCAGCTCGTGCCGCAACTGGGCCGGCGCGACCACGTGGCCATCGTTGCCTACGCCGGACAGGCCGGGGTGGTGCTCGCCTCCACACCGGGCGATGAACACGCGCGCATCCTTGCCGCGATCGACAGCCTGAACGCGAGCGGCTCCACCAACGGCCAGGCCGGCCTGGAACTGGCCTATGCCGAGGCCACGCGCGGCTTCATCGCGCACGGCATCAATCGCGTGATCCTGGCCACCGATGGCGACTTCAACGTCGGCCAGACCGATATCGACGCGCTCAAGGGCGAGATCGCGGAAAAGCGCCGCAGCGGCATCGCCCTGACCACGCTCGGCCTCGGCCAGGGCAACTACAACGACGCGATGGCTGTGGCGCTGGCCGACATCGGCAACGGCAACCACTACTACATCGACAAGTTGAGCGAGGGCCGCCGCGTGCTCGTGGAACAACTTTCATCGACCGTGCTGACGATCGCCAGGGACGTGAAGATCCAGGTCGAGTTCAACCCCGAGCGCGTGCAAACCTGGCGCCTGATCGGCTACGTCAAGCGCAACCTGCAGCGCACGGATTTCAACAACGACCATGTCGACAGCGGCGATCTCGGCGCCGGCGCCAACGTGACCGCGCTGTATGAAATCACGCCGGCCGGTTCGCCCGATGCCGCGGTCGATCCGCTGCGCTACGGCGGCGACGAGGCGGCGACGCCGCCGCGCGGGCACGACAACGAACTGGCCTACGTGCGCTTGCGCTACAAGCTCCCGGAGCAGTCCCGCAGCCAGCTCGTCGAGCGTCCCGTCACGCTCGCTGACGTGCACGCACAAGCCAGCACGCGCCTGCGCTTCGCCGCCGCGGTAGCTGCGTTCGCCGAGGCGCTGCGCGGTGGCGATCACCTCGACGGCTACAGCTTGGGGCAAATCGCCACGCTCGCGCGCGCCGCACGCGGCACGGATCCGGACGGCAGCCGCGCCGATTTCGTGCGCCTGGTCGACCTCGCACGAAGCTTGCGCACGCCGGTCCCGGACACCAGCAATCGTGTTGGCCTGCGTTGACGCCAGCATCCCGCAATGGTCCGGCCCGACAGGGCCGGACCGATACGGTACGGGCTTCCGGACATGGCGCGAATGCCCTAATCTTTCCGCCATGGATGCCCCCGGTGACGATGACGCCGCGCTGATGCTCGCCTTCGCCGCCGGCGACGCTGCTGCGTTCGAGTCGTTGTATGCGCGCCACCGCACCACGCTGTACCGCTTCATCCTGCGCCGGACCGGCGATCGCCAGCGCACCGATGATCTGTTCCAGGAGGTCTGGAGCCGGGTGATCGCCAGCCGCGCGCGCTACCAGCCGGGCGCGAAATTCTCCACCTGGTTGTTGCAGATCGCGCACAACCTGGTGGTCGATTCTTGCCGCCGCGCACGCCCCGAGGCCGGGGCCGCGGAAACCGAACAGGTGTTGGCGAACCTCGCGGCACCCGAACAGCAACGGCCCGAACACGTGCTGTCCGAATTCGAACAGCGCCGCCGCCTGCAACGCGCACTCGAGGAACTGCCCGACGAGCAACGTACCGTTTTCGTGTTGCGCATGGAGCAGGCGCTCGGCCTCGCGGAAATCGCCGCGATCACCGGCGCCGGCCGCGAAACCGTCAAGTCACGCCTGCGCTATGCGCTCCATGCCATCCGCCAACACCTCAGCGAATGAACACCCACACCCCGCCACCGCAAGACGACGACACCCTCACGCCGGAAGAACGTGAGCTGGCGGCGTTGTATCACCGCCTGCCGCAGGATGAACCCCCGGCAGCGCTGGATGCCGCGATCCTCGCGCAGGCGCGACAGGCGGCGCGGCGCGATCGCACGCACGATCACCGCGGGGGTCAGCGCTGGGCACTGGGCATCGGCAGCGCGGCCGCGCTGGTCATGGCGGCTGGCCTCGGCTGGCATGTGTATTCGCTGAACCGGGAGCCCGCAAGCCTCACTCCGCCCGCAGCCGCCACGGAACAGGCGAAAGCGTCCGCGCCAGCGGTGGACCGCATCGCCGCAGCGCCACACGTCGATCATCCCTCAAACGCCGCGCCGGCTGCCCGCGCAGCCACGCCGGTTCCGCCGCCGATGACGCCACCCGCGATGGTCGCAGCCAAGCCCGCCCCTGCGCGCGAGATGGCCAAATCGGCACCGCGCCGCGTCGCACCTCCAGCTCCACCGCCGCCGCTGCCACCACCCCCGCCACCGATCATGGTCGCACCAGCCTTGGCACCGCCGCCACCGGCACCAGCTCCACCACCACCAACGGCGGCGCCGCCAACGCAAGCTGGCGTGGCGCCGGCCGCGCACGAAGCCGCGGTTTCCGATTCGCCCGCCGCAACCATCCGGCATATTCGCGAGCTGCTG
>DASSNC010000131.1:0-11148 GCA_035688305.1 Rhodanobacteraceae bacterium | reverse complement strand
AGTCCACTTGGCGATGTAGTACAGCGTGCGATTGCGCTGTTTCATCGCCTTGCCCGCACGCTTGATTGCATAGACGTACTTGAAGATGCGGTTGATGCCGCCGGTGCGGTCACCCTCGGCGTTCGGCGCGGCGCCCGCGGCGAGCAGGGTGCGTGCGACCAAGCGATTGAGGCCTGCCGCCCAGCGGTATTTCATCGGTCGTTCGAGATCGCAGAACAGGATGATGCGGTCCTGGTCGGTTTCGTTGGCAGCCCAATGCACGTAGGTTTCGTCGAACACCACGCCCTCGCCATCGCGCCAACTGTAGGGTTCACCGTCGACGCGGATCCAGCACGCATCGTCGTTGGGTGTTATCAACCCAAGGTGGTAGCGCAGAGAGCCAGCGTAGGGGTCGCGGTGCTTGCCCAGCCGGCTACCGGGTGGAAGTTGGGTGAACGCAGCGGCCTTGATGTGCGGCGAGTCGCGCAGGATTTCGACGGTGCGCGGGCACAGTGCTTGCGCGGAGGGATGCGGCGCGTCGTCGTACCATTTGAGGTAGAAGCGTTTCCAGCCGGTGCGAAAGAACGACTGGAAACCCGCATCGTCGTGCTGCGCTGAAACCTTGATGTGCTGGTCGCGCGCCATGGCGATGGCTTCGTCGCGAATGACCTGCCAATTGCGGCGCAGGTTTTCGAGTTCGGGGAATTCGGCGACGTCGAGATAGCGCTTCGCCGGCACGCCCGAAAACGCGTACATCAGCACGTTGATGGGTGCGAGGAAAGTGGTGTAGTCGGTCAGCTGGCGCAACAGGCCGTGGCGCTCGCGGCCGCGAAAGTGCACGTACAGCGCACTCGCGACGAGGATGGCGAGAATGACCCATTTAAGCATGCTGGCTTGGCGAAGCTGGCGTCTGGAATGGCTGCAATTCTAGTGCGCCCCACAATCGGTGCCGCCGGCGTCAGGCCGATGTGGTCGGTTTGATTGCGCGTTTTTCCTGCGCCAGCAGTTGCCGCTTGCGTACCGCGCCCCAGCGCCAGCCGCCGGGTGAGCCGTCGGCGCGCACCACGCGATGGCAGGGCACGATCAAGGCGAGTTGATTCGCGCCACAAGCATGCCCGACTGCGCGTGCGGCGCCGGGTTCGCCGATTTCGCGCGCGATATCGCCATAGCTGCGCGTCTCGCCGGCGGGAATGCGCGTCAACGCCTGCCAGACGCGCCATTGGAACGCGGTAGCGGTGATATCCAGCGGCGGCAGCACGACGGGTGGCCGTGCGTCCGGTGCACCGGTGAATTGCCGTGCGATCCGCGCGACGACGGCGGCCAGCCATTCGTCGCGGCCGGCGTCCACGCGCGTCACGTCGGCGCGGGGAAACTCCTCATGCAGGGCTGCGAGCAACTGCGCATCCGAGCTGCCGAGATTCACGGCGCACAATCCGCGTTCGGTGGCGGCTACCAACACGCGCCCCAACGGGGACACCGTCGTGGTGTAGCGAATGGCTGTGGCCGCGCCGCCGTCGCGATAGCGGGCGGGTGGCATGCCGAGCAGGCTGTCGCTGCGTTCGTACACCCGGCTGCCGGAGCCGAACCCGGCGGCGTACACCGCGTCGGTGACGCCGTGGCCGTCGCGCAGCGCGCGTTTGAAGGCGCCGAAGCGGCGCGCGCGCGCGTACTCGGCCGGCGATACGCCGAAGCGGCGACGGAAGCTGCGCTGCAGCCACGCGGGCGAAAGTCCGACGGCAACGGCGAGCGCCGCAAGTGTCGGATTCCCGTCATCGCGCTCAAGTAGCGAACGTGCTTGTTCGAGCGGATCGGATGTTTCGGATTTGAGCGATTGGGCGTGCATGGATGCAGTCTGCAACGTTGGCTACAACACCGCCATCCGGAACGTGTCGTGTCCGGGACTACTCGGCGTGCGGCAGGGTGGCGCGGCTCGGCGATACCACCGTGTACTCGCCTTCGATGATCGATGGGTCGGATTTCTGCGCGGGCTTGCGTCCGAGCCACCGCCGGACCAGTAGTGTCACCGCCGCGCCCGTGACCACCACGGCGCCCACGATCAGGCCCAGCGTCACCAGTGCGGCCGTGATCAGCGCGCCCGCGAGCAGCGCCAAGGCGCGCAACAGTGGATGGCGTGGTGGCTGGATCGTGAACGTTCGGATGCGCATGCGATGGCTCCGCGTGGCAGAATGCAATGACTTCACCATGAGGGCGCCCGGTTGGCGTCTCAAGTGCCGATGGACATGTCTGCTCCAAAAGAAGTGCTGTGTCGCCTTGAGGACATCCCGGACGGCGGCGTAATGGGTATCGACCCACCCGATCCCGCGGGCGAGCCGTTGTTGCTGGCGCGCAATGGGACATCGGTGCAGTGCTGGCTGAACATCTGTCCGCACGCTGGCCGCCGCATGGACTATGCGCCGGGCATGTTCCTGGTGAAGGACGAGAAACTGACCTGCGCAGTGCACGGCGCGACGTTCGCCTTGCGCGAAGCCGGGCTGTGCGTGGCTGGGCCCTGTCGCGGGCAATCGCTGATGGCGGTACCGGTGCAGGTGCGCGATGGACAGGTGCTGCGCGTCTGATGGGCGCTGAGCTTCGCGTTCGTTGAAGAATCGGGATTGGGCTTTCGCCGCAAGCCTGCCGTTCTCGGGCTGGGTTCCGCTCGCCTACGCGGCGAGCGGGCCACTTTTGGCATTGCCCGAAAGTGGCCAAAAGGCCAGGCGCCTGCGGCAGTGGTATTGGCCCCGTTGTCCGGCCTTCCATGGCCTGCGCTCCTGCTAGCCCCAACGATGTAGGCCATGGATGGCCGACAACGAAACGGAGCTCTTCCGCGCCGGCGCGCGCGAGGCAAGCGGCAAGGGAAGGCGAACGAACACGACGTTCGTTCGCCCGACGCCACAGGCTCAATGGTCTTCCTGACTATCCTTGACGCTCAGCTGCGCTGGTTCCCTCTCCCTCCGGGAGAGGGTGCCCCTGTAGGGGCGGGTGAGGGTCCGCACTTGCGCGTGGCCGCCAAGGGCTCGTCGTGCTGAGCCACGCGACGCCGAACCCTCATCCGGCGCTTCGCGCCACCTTCTCCCGGAGGGAGAAGGAAAAACCAGCTGAAGCTCAGGGATAATCAGGATGGTCTTTGGCTACTTTCTGCCGTAACAGAAAGTAGCCCGCGCGCCGCGGAGGCGTGCGGAACCCCTGCGGGGATGCGGCGTCGATAGCGATGCAGACGATGAAGTTGCGTGATGTTCTCGCCGACGCGTGCGCTCGGTAACACGTAACTTCGCCGTCAGCGCCCGAACACCAGGTTCACCATCACCAGCATCACCACCAGCATGAGCACCGTCAACGGCAGGCCGACGCGCACGAAATCGCGCGGCTTGTAGCCGCCGGGTCCGGCGACGATCAGCAGGGTTGGGCTGGCGCCGGGGAGCAGGAAAGTGTTGGAGACCGATAGCGCTACGATCAGCGCGTACACCGCCGGGTTGCCGCCGGAGGCCAGCGCGATGTTGATCGCCATCGGCACCATCATCACCGCCGTGCCGACGTGCGAGATGATCTGCGAGAAGATCAGCGCGAGGATCGCGATGCAGGCTTGCAGCACCCACTGCGGCACGCCGCCGAGGTAGCGCATGATTTCCTGCGCCATCCAGGCCGCAGTGCCGGTGGAATCCATCGCCACGCCGAGCGGGATCAAGCAGGCCATCACGAAGATGGTCTTCCAGTTGATCGCGCCGTAGGCCTCGTCCATGTTGAGCACGCCGGCCAGCAGCATGCCGACTGCGCCGGTCATCATCGCCACCGACAATTTCAGGTTGGTGAACAGGCCGAGGCCCATCGCGAGTGCGAAGAACACCAGCGCATAGCGGACCTTGCCGGGCCGCGATTCTTCGCTGGGAATGTCGGTCACCGGCACCAGGTCGCGGCCTTCGGTCGCCAGCGTGAGGTCGCGCCAGAAGCTGTGCAGCACCAGCGTGTCGCCGGCGTGCAGGGTGAGCTTGCGCACGTCTTCGCCGCGGGTCACTTCGTCGCCGCGGTACACCGCCAGCACCGAAATGCCATAGCGCTTGCGCAGCCGCAGTTCGCCAACCTGCTGCTTGATGAACTTCGACATCGGCGGAATCACGACTTCGGAAATTCCCGCGCGGGTGGGGTTGAACATGTCGGCCAGCGCCTGCACACGGCTGCCGACGCGGCATTGCATCTCCTGCGCGAATTCAATGACCTTGGGCCGCGGCCCGAGCACCCCGAGTACCGTTCCGACCCAGATCATCTGGTCGGAGGGTGGTGCCAGGCGGGCTTCGTCGCCGTTCTTGATCGCAAGGATCAGCGGCGCCCGCTCCAGCGTTTCAGCCTCGCCGATACTCATGCCGACCAGTGGGCTGTCGGCGGTCACGGTGAGTTCGGTGACTTCGCCCTCGATGCCGTAGGTGTCGGCGAAGTAGCTTTCGGTGCGGCCCGGCGTGACTTTTGGCTTTTCGAACGCCTCTTCCGGCATCAGTCTGCGGGTGAAGAAGTAGAAGTAGGCGAGGCCGGCCAGCAACAGCGGAATGCCGATCGGCGTGATCGCGAACAGCTTGAAGGGTTCGATGGTTTGCGCGCCGGGCGGCAGGTTGCGGTTGGCGCTGGCGATCAGATCGTTGAGCAGGATCAGCGGCGAGTTCGAGATCAACGTCATGCTGGTGCCGGCGAGGATGCAGCACGCCATCGGCAACAGCAGTCGCTTCAGCGGCATGCCCGTGCGCGAAGAGATGCGGCTGGCCACCGGCAGGAACAGCGCCGCCAGCGCCTGGCTCTGGATGATCGAGGACAGGCCGCCAACGGTCGCGTTCAGCGCCAGCGACACCCGTCCTTCCACGCCACCGGCGAGGCGCAGGATGAAGGACGCAGCCTTGTTGAGCACGCCGGTGCGATCGAGGCCCGCGCCCATGATCATGATGCCGATCAGGGACAGCACCGCGTTCGAGGCAAAGCCGTCGAACAGGCGTTCCACCGGCATCAGCCCTGTGATGCCAATCACCACCAGCACCAGCAGCGCGACGATGTCGGCGCGCACCCACTCCAGCAGCAGCATCAGCACGGTGAAGCCGACCAACCCGAGCACCAGCAGCATGTCGGGGGTGAGGGTCAGCTCCATCGGCGCCAGGGTCCGGTCAGGTCAGGATGCGGCAGGGGTCGCGCAATGTTTACACACGGTCATACAACAGATCCGTAACCGGATGCCCAAGCGCGACGCCGCGTCGTTCGAAACGGGTCTCGATGCGCCAGGCCGGTCGTCGTGATTCACCGCTTTCCCCCTCGCGTAGTCGCCACGCAGGTTGCGCGGCGAGCACCTCCCGCATGTGCACAGCATACTCGGGCCAGTCGGTCGCGAGGTGCAACAAGCCGCGCGGCTTGACGCGCGACGCCAGCAATTCGACGAAGGCGGGTTGGACCAGGCGCCGTTTGTGGTGGCGCTTCTTGTGCCACGGATCGGGAAACCAGATGCGCACTTCGTCGAGCGCCGCGGGCGGAATTTCGTCACGCAGCACCTCGACCGCATCGTGGCGATACAGGCGCACGTTGCCGGCATCGATATCCGCCAGGGCATTCATCAGACGGCCCACGCCGGGGCGGTGCACCTCGACGCCGAGGTAATCGCGTGCGCGGTCGTGTTCGGCGGCCCACGCCAGCGCTTCACCATTGCCGAAGCCAATTTCGAGCACGCGTGGTGCATGGCGGCCGAACAGCTTGTCCAGATCTTGCGGCGCACCCGTGTAGTCGATGCCGAAGCGTTGCCAATGGTCGTCGAATGCACGTTGCTGGGCAGGCGTGATGCGGCCTTCCCTGAGCACGAAGCTGCGGATGGCTCGGCGTGGTGTTTCTCCCTCCCCCGCAAGCGGTGGGCCATCATTGCCCCCTCCCACTCGCGCTGCGCGCTCGTCTCCCTCCCCCGCAAGCGGGGGGTCATCACTGCCCCCTCCCACTCGCGCTGCGCGCTCGTCTCCCTCCCCCGCAAGCGGGGGGTCATCACTGCCCCCTCCCACTCGCGCTGCGCGCTCGTCTCCCTCCCCCGCAAGTGGGGGAGGGTGGGGGTGGGGGCAATCGTCCGCAATCATCTTGTTTTTGGCAACCCTGTCATTCGCATGCCTCGAATGCCCCCATCCGCCTTCGGCAGCTTCCCCCGTAAACGGGGAAAGGGAGCGCTCAAGCGATCAGCCCGTCGACGGGGCTGGAGGCGCTTGCATAGCGCTTGCGTGGAATGCGACCGGCGCGAAAGGCTGCGCGCCCGGCTTCGATCGCGCACTTCATCGCGTGCGCCATCAGTACCGGATCCATGGCGTGGGCAATTGCGGTGTTCATCAACACGCCGTCACACCCAAGTTCCATGGCCAGCGCGGCGTCCGAAGCGGTGCCGACGCCGGCGTCGACGATCACCGGGATCTTCGCGTTCTCGACGATCTCGAGGATGGTGTAGCGGTTCTGGATGCCGAGCCCGGAACCGATTGGCGCGGCCAGCGGCATCACCGCGGCGCAACCCAGTTCCTCAAAGCGCTTCGCGAGCAACGGATCATCGGTGGTGTAAACCATCACGTCGAAGCCGTCCTTTACCAGGACCGCGGCGGCTGCCAGTGTCTCGATCACATCCGGGAACAGGGTTTTCTGGTCGCCGATGATTTCGAGCTTCACGAGTGAATGTCCGTCCAGCAGTTCACGTGCCAGCCGGCAGGTACGCAAGGCTTCGTCGGCGCTGTGGCAGCCGGCGGTGTTCGGCAACAGGGTGAACCGTTCGGGCGGCAGTGCGTCGAGCAAGTTGGGCTCGTCCGCCTTCTGGCCGAGATTCATGCGGCGCACGGCGAAGGTGACGATTTCCGAGCCGGCGGCTTCGGTCGCGCGGCGGGTTTCGTCGAGGTCCTTGAATTTGCCGGTGCCGGTGAGCAGGCGCGAGCGGAAGGCGCGGCCGGCGATGACCAGGGCGTCGGAAAGGTCCGGTGATGAAGTCGATTGCAATTGCGCGTTCATGGTTTCGGCGTTTCGAGAACGAACCGCAATTGTAATACGCGTGACGCACTCGCCACCCGGGCGGGCGCCTTTGCCACGCTTTATCTTCCTGATCTCGCCCCGCAACCCCGTCCTCGCGTCCTGCTCGCGAGATGCCTTCGGCATCTCGCAAACGAGCGTTCTCACCCACCCCCGATCGCCTGCACGATCTCCACGCGATCGCCTTCGCGCAACACATGTTGCGTGTGCAGGCTGCGGGGCACGATTTCACGATTGACTTCCACCGCGACGCGCCGGCCGGCGAAACCGGCGTCGTCCAGCAACGTGGCGACCGAAGCGCCCACGGCGCATTCGCGTGCCTGGCCGTTGAGATAAATCTGCATCCGGGAAGTGTAATGCCCCGCGCCTTGCGGTGCGGGGCACGCGGGATCATCGGTGCTGGCGATCGTCGTCACTGCTGTCGCGGGGGCGCTTCTTCGGCGGCGGTTCGCGGCGCTGCTGTTCACGAGCCTGCTGCTGGATTTGGCGCTGTTGTTGCGCTTGCTGTTCGCGGGCGCGCTGCTGGGTTTGCATCTGCACTTCACGCTGCCGTTGCACCTGCTGTTCGCGGGCACGCTGTTGGGCCTGCTGCTGGGCCTGGCGTTGTTGTTGCACCTGCTGCTCGCGGGCACGCTGCTGGGTCTGCATCTGCACTTCACGCTGCCGTTGCGCTTGTTGCTCGCGCGCGCGTTGCTGGGCCTGCTGCTGGACTTCGCGCTGCTGTTGCTGCTGCTCGCGCGCGCGTTGCTGGGTCTGCATCTGGACTTCGCGCTGTTGTTGCAGCTGCTGTTCGCGCGCACGTTGCTGGGTCTGCATCTGCACTTCACGCTGCCGTTGCACCTGCTGCTCGCGGGCCCGCTGCTGGGTCTGCATCTGGACTTCGCGCTGTTGCTGCTGATCGCGGGCGCGCTGCTGTTGCGCAGCACGGGCATCCGCATTCACCGGGGCGCGCTCGACGGGTCGCACCACCGGCAACCGTCCTGGCTGCGCCGGGCTTGCGGGCCTGGCGTCCGACGGCCGCTGTGGGCCGCGTGGCTCACCGGGGTGTGCGAACCCCGCACTCGGCAATGCGCCGGGTCCGCGTGCCGGCTGCGCCGGTTGCTCGCGCGCCGGAATCGGGTGCACCGTATTCTTGAACGGTTGGGTCGAATACGGACCGCGTGGCGTAGTGGAACGCCCTTCATTGCCTGGGCGTGGTGATGGCGTCGGCCGGCGTTCGGCGCCAGGCGCCGCCGCCCCCGCCACCGTCGGAACCAGGCGTACGCGCTCGGGTTGCGTGCGCGTAGCCGGACGCTGCTTGCGCAGATCCTGCATCTGCACGGGAGTCAGCGGCCGGCCATGTTGATTGGCGATCACCTTCTCACGTTCGCTGAACGACACCGGCCGCGGTGCCGGTGCGTGGCGCGCGACCACCGGCTTCACGAACGGCCGGTTGCCACGGACGTCGATGATCCGCCGCTCTGGCTGGCGCAAACCCAGGCTGGCCCTGTCCGGCACCACACCGGGTCGGGCAACGGCCTGCAGTCGCCCAAGTTGTTCGCGGTCCAGCCGCAATACTGCCGAGCGCACCGGGCGCGCGCCAGCGAACACGTTGCGCGGCACGGCCGTCACTGCGTACGACTGGTTGCGATAGGCGTAGCGGTTGTAGCGGTGCAGGTTGTCGTAACGGTTGTGGCTGTAGTCGTTGTAGACGTTGTTGATGATCGTCTGGTTGACGTACACGTTGCGGATGTTGGTGACGTTGACGCGATTGAAGTACCGCTGCGATGCGTGGAACCACGGCACGTAGATGTCGCGTGGCCCCAGCGGGAACCATCCGACCGGACCGCCACCGCCGATGCGCACGGAAACCGACACGCCCGATCCGCCGATGAAGGCGACCAGCGCCGGCGCGTACACAGGCCGCACGTTCACCGGGCCGGGCATCCAGCCCCAACGGTTGCGGACATAGACCCAGCGGCCGTAGTGGAAGGGCGCAAAGCCCCAGGGCTGGTTGTCGACCCAGGTCCAGCCCCACGGATCGATCCAGGCCCAATGACCGTCGCGATACGGCGCCCAGTTGGCCGACACCGTGGTCGGATACCAGACGTTGCCATATTGCGGCTCGTCATCCCAGCGGCCGTACTGGTAGAGCTGGTCGCCGCCGATCATGTCGGGCGGCACGTATTGTTGCTGCTGCTGGGCGTAACGGGCGTAGTTGGCATCGCGGGTCTCGCAAAACCGGTCGAAGTCGTCCGGTTGCGGCAGGCCATTGACGTCCACGCTGGTCAGCGACGAGTCGTTGAAACGGTACGACTGCCCGGCTTCCACCGGACGGCTGGCGCCGTTTGCGCCGTAGACGGTGCCCGATCCCTGGAACACTGTGACCATGCTGCCGGTGCCGTCGGGATTGTTGTCGACGCGATATATGCCGGGCGTGCCGGCAACGAATGCGATGGTCGGGGTGTCGACTTCGAAGTTGTGCCCGTAACCCAACTGGCGCACGGCGAGATTCAGCGTGCCTTGCGAAAGTTCGATCTGGACGTTGTCTTCGGACAGGTTCAGGAAATCGAACGCACTGTCACGGTCGATCCGCACGGCGGCGTCGCCAAGTTCCACGGTGGCGCGGCCGTCGTCGCCGGTAAGCAGGCGGTCACCGAGCACCATCGGGCGGTTGAGGTCGACCGAACCCCAGTCGTCCTCGCCGGCTGGCGCGAATTGCACCTGGCCGGAAAGGTAGGCCAGGCGCGCGACGCGGCCAAGGTCCTGGGTTGTCGCGGGGTAGGCGGACTGCGCGGTGTCGTAGGATTGATCGTTTTGCGCATCGTATTGCTGGGCCTGCGCCGAGCCGGCAGCGGCCAGCAGCAGGCCGCAGGCGCCACAGGCGATCAATGCCGAACGCAACAAGCCGAAACGGGTCATCGTCGTCTCCCGAAAAATCCGGGCGCTTCAGTACACGTGTCGGTTCGGCGCCCCTCGTCCGACCTGCACAGTTCAGCGCAGTCAAGCTGAACGTGAGTGTGACGGCACCAGCCTGCCCGAGCGCGCGTGAGGATCCGGTTAACCGGCAGTCACCTTGATGGCCGTTGCGCGGCCCGCGTGCGCCTCGTTACCATCGTCTTTCCGGCGCGGGTGTAGCTCAATGGTAGAGCTGTAGCTTCCCAAGCTACTGACGAGGGTTCGATTCCCTTCACCCGCTTGTTCTGCAGCTGTCTTGCAGATTGCAGTTCAAGCGACAGGCGATGGTTACGCCGATCACACCTCCCGCGCTTCCACAAGCCCCACCCGTTTGCGCGCTGGCGCGCTCAAGGGTTGCCCCCTTGACCCAATGGGGCGGGAGAAGCACTGCGTGAAGATTGCGATCCTCTCCCGCAACGCGCGTTTGTACTCCACCGCGCGGCTGGTCGCGGCCGCGCGCGCGCGCGGGCACAAGGTGCGGGTGCTCGATCCGTTGCGCTGCTACATGCGGATCTCGCACGAGGGTTTGGCGATCCGTTACGGCGGACGTGCGTTGACCGGATTCGATGCCGTGATCCCGCGGATCGGCGCGTCGGTGGCGTTCTACGGTACCGCGGTGTTGCGCCAGTTCGAGATGATGGGTGTGTACACGCCCAATCCCTCGGATGCGGTGTTGCGAGCGCGCGACAAGTTGCGCAGCCTGCAGATTCTTGCGCGCCATGGCATCGACCTGCCGGTGACGGTGTTTGGCGACAATCCGGATGACACGGTGGACCTGCTCGGCATGCTCGGCGCGCCACCGCATGTGATCAAGCTCAACGAAGGCGCACAAGGCTCGGGCGTCGTGCTGGCGGAAAAGCCTGCGGCATCGCGCAGCGTGATCGAGGCTTTCCGGGGCCTGTACGCGAATTTCCTGGTGCAGGAATTCATCCGCGAGGCCGACGGTTGCGACATCCGCTGCTTCGTGGTGGGCGAACGCGTGGTCGCGTCGATGCAGCGCGCAGCGGCGGACGGAGATTTTCGCGCCAACCTGCACCGCGGCGGCACCGGCAGCCGGGTGCGCTTGTCGACGGCCGAACGCGAGATGGCGTTGCGCGCAGCCAGCGTGCTGGGACTTGGCGTCGCCGGGGTGGACCTGCTGCGTTCGGCACGTGGTCCGCTGGTGCTGGAGGTGAACGCGTCACCGGGGCTTGAGGGCATCGAAACGGTCAGCGGCGTGGATGTGGC
>DASSNC010000123.1:0-26273 GCA_035688305.1 Rhodanobacteraceae bacterium | reverse complement strand
TCGCTGTTCTCCACGCCGATCGTGAACCCGCCGCAGAGCGCCATCCTCGGCATGCACACCATCAAGGAGCGCGCCGTGGTCGAAAACGGCCAGGTGATCGCCGCGCCAATGATGTACATCGCGATTTCCTACGACCATCGCATCGTCGATGGTAAGGACGCGGTGCTGTTCCTCGTCGACATCAAGGACCAGCTGGAAAATCCGCACCGGATGTTGCTGGGGCTTTGATTGCGAAGCGATCAAATGCGGGAGCGGAAGATGGGTAGCGGGGCGCGAGGCCAGGCGCCGATACGCGTCGAAGGATTTGTTCGCAGCACCCCCACTGCCCGTCCCCCATCCCCGGTTACTGACCGCGAAGTCATCCGCCGAATCCACAAGCTTCAAAGGAACTGCAATGTCTGACAACCAATTCGACGTCATCATCATCGGCGGCGGCCCCGCCGGTTACATCTGCGCGATCCGCGCGGCACAGCTGGGCCTGAAGACCGCCTGCATCGACGCCTTCAAGGGCAAGGACGGCAAGCAGGCGTTGGGTGGCACCTGCCTCAACGTCGGCTGCATTCCCTCCAAGGCACTGCTGGATTCTTCCAAGCAGTTCTTCGGACTCACGCACAACCTGCCCGCGCACGGCATCAGCGTCGAAAACGCCAAGCTCGACATGGCCACCTTCATTGGCCGCAAGGACAAGATCGTCAAGCAGTTCACCGGCGGCGTCGGGATGCTGTTCAAGGCCAACAAGGTCACGCCGTTCTTCGGCACCGGCAAATTGTTGAAAGACAATGTGGTCGAAGTGAGCGGGTTCGATGGCAACAAGCAAACCCTCAAGGCGGCCAACGTCATCATCGCCTCGGGCTCGGTGCCGATCGAGCTGCCGTTCGCGAAGTTCGACGGCAAGCACATCGTCGACAACGCCGGTGCGCTGGACTTCGACAAGATTCCGAAGCGCCTCGGCGTGATCGGCGCGGGCGTGATCGGGCTGGAATTGGGTTCGGTGTGGAAGCGCCTCGGTTCCGAGGTCACCATCATCGAAGCCCTGCCCGATTTCCTCGGCGCCGCCGATGCCGACATCGCCAAGGTCGGCGCGCGCGAATTCAAGAAGCAGGGCCTCGACATCCACCTCGGCGCCAAGCTCTCCAAGGCCGAGGTCAAGAAGAACACGGTCGAGCTTACCTATGCCGACAAGGATGGCGAGCACAAGCTCACCGTCGACAAGCTGCTGGTCGCGGTGGGGCGTCGCGCCTATACCAAGGACCTGCTTGGGGATGGCACCGGCGTCAAGATCGACCAACGTGGCCGCGTCGAAGTGGACGACAACTGCTGGACCGGCGTCGATGGCGTGTGGGCCATTGGCGACTGCGTGCGCGGCCCGATGCTGGCGCACAAGGGCGAGGAAGAAGGCGTGATGGTCGCCGAACTCATCGCCGGCAAGGCCGGGCACGTCAACTACGACGTGATTCCGTACGTGATCTACACCGAGCCGGAACTGGCCTGGGCCGGCAAGACCGAGCAGGAATGCAAGGATCAGGGCATCCCGTACAAGACCGGCAATTTCCCGTTCGCCGCCAACGGCCGCGCCGTCGCTATGAACGAAGCGGCTGGCCTCGTAAAGGTGATCGCGCATGCCGAGACCGACCGCATCCTCGGCGTGCACATGATTGGCCCGGTCGTATCCGAGTTGATCGCCGAAGCCGTGGTCGCGATGGAATTCAAGGGTTCATCCGAAGACCTCGCGCGCATCGTCCACGCACACCCGACCTTGAGCGAAGTCGTGCACGAAGCCGCGCTCGCTGTCGACAAGCGCGCCTTGAACAAGGCCAACTGAGCCCCCGCCCGGAGACCATGCCCGTAATGGCGATGGAAACGTTCCACGCCTTCCGCATCCACAACGACGACGCCGGCTATCGCGCCGGCATCGAGTCGATGCGTGCGGATGATCTTTCGGCAGGCGAAGTGCTGATCAAGACCGCGTACTCGTCGGTCAATTACAAGGACGCGCTGGCGAGTACCGGCAAGGGCAAGATCCTGCGGCGGTTTCCGTTGAATGGCGGCATCGACGTCGCCGGACACGTCGTTGCATCCAGCGACCCGCGCTTCAAGGAAGGCGATGCGGTGCTGTGCACCGGCTGCGGCCTGTCGGAAACCCGCGACGGCGGCTACGCGCAATACGCGCGCTTGCAGGCCGAATGGACGATCCCGCTGCCGCATGGATTGTCGCTGCGCGAATCCATGATCCTCGGTACCGCCGGCTTCACGGCCGCGCTGGCGTTGTACCGGATGCGCGACAACCGCCAGTTGCCCGCACTCGGGCCTATCGCGATTACCGGCGCCACTGGCGGCGTCGGCATGCTGGCGACCGACATCTTCACCCGCGCCGGCTTCGAAGTGCATGCAATCAGTGGCAAACCCGAGCACGCCGAGTTCCTGAAATCGCTCGGCGCGCGCGAAGTGCTGGATCGCAGAACACTCGACCTCGGCCACCACGCGCTGGAGTCAACGCGTTTCGGCGGTGCCGTGGACAACACCGGCGGCGACTGGCTGGCGCGCCTGCTGGCCTGTACCGCGCCCTATGGCAACGTCGCCAGCATTGGCCTGGCCGCCGACAGCAAGCTTGCCACCACGGTGATGCCCTTCATCATCCGCGGCGTCAGCCTGCTAGGCATTGCTTCGGCCGGCACCGCGCGCGACATCCGCGGGGAAGTCTGGCAGCACCTCGCGTCCGACTGGAAACCCGCGCAACTCGATGCGGTCTGCACTAACGAAGCCACCCTCGACGGCTTGCCCGACATCTTCGCGGCCATGCTCGCGGGCCACTCCTTCGGCCGCACGCTGGTGCGCGTTGCCGCCGATGCGTGACGGGGGTCGCAAAGTGAAGTTTGCGTGGCGTTGCACGTGACTTGCGGGGCGTGGCGCCCGGCGCCCCGGTTCCCTACAATGCCCGCTTCCGCTGTGGGGAGATCTGCATGGCACGCATCCTGATCGTCGATGATTCGCCTTCGCAACTGGAGGGCCTGAAACGATTGGTCGAAAAACTCGGCCATCAGTCGCTCACCGCAACCGACGGCGCGGCCGGTGTGGAAGTTGCCAAGCGCGAAAAACCCGACCTGGTCTTGATGGACGTGGTGATGCCGAACTTGAACGGCTTCCAGGCCACCCGCGCGATCAGCAAGGATCCGACTACCGCGCACATCCCGGTGATCCTCGTCACCACCAAGGACCAGGACACCGACAAGGTGTGGGGCATGCGCCAGGGCGCCAAGGCCTACGTCACCAAGCCGGTGAACGAAGCGGAATTGACCAGTGCGCTGAACGAGCACCTGGCCAAGTAGAAGTGCGCCATGCTGCAGCCGTTCCGCGCTGTCGCGGCCGCGGCCGCTCCTACATCCGCGGATCGAACGCCGGAAACGCCTTCTTGAGCTCTGCATAAGCTGCCCTGGCCTTGTCGTCGTCGGCCGGCGGCGTCTCGATCGACAGCACCACGAGCTGGTCGCCCGGCGCGCGCCCCGGCATGCCGCGGCCTTTCAGGCGCAATTTGCGCCCGCTGCGGGAGCCCGCGGGAATCTGCAGTTCCACCGTGCCACCGAGTGTCGGCACCGGCACCTTGGCCCCCAGCGCGGCTTCCCAGGGCGATACCGGCACTTCCACTTCGATATCGCGCCCGTGCAACTTGAAGCGTGGGTCGTCGCGCACCTGCACTTCCAGCAGCAGGTCGCCCGCCGGTCCACCACTCACGCCCGGCTCACCTTGGCCGCCGAGGCGGATCACCTTGCCCGGAAGGATGCCCGCGGGAATGTTGACCTCCAGCGTGCGTTCGCCGGATGCATCGCGCAAGCCAAGCCGCTGCTTGCCGCCGGCATACGCGGTGCGCAGGTCGATCGTTACGCTGGCGCGCACATCGTTGCCACGCATGGGTCCGCGGCGGGCCCGTGGCCCGCCCGCGCCGCCGCGCGCACCGAACAGTGATTCGAAAAAATCGCTGAAGCCGCCAGCGTCGTCGCCCTCGAAGTTGCGAAAATCGAAGCCACCAGGGGCCTGCTGCTGTTGCCAGCCCGGTGGCGGACGGAAGTTGTCGCCGCCGCGATAGCCACCCGCGCGCACGTTGTCGTACGCTGCGCGCTTCTGCTTGTCGTGCAGGACTTCGTAGGCCTCGCTGATGGCCTTGAACTTGTCCTCGGCACCGGCGTCCTTGTTCTTGTCCGGGTGGTACTTGCGCGCAAGTTTGCGATAGGCCGATTTGATCTCGCCCTCGCTGGCACCCGCCTGCACGCCAAGTGTCTGGTAGTAATCCTGGAATTCCATCGCTTCTCCTGCGCCTCAACGAGCACCTGCGGCCCGCGCAACCCCAGCCCGCAATACTACGGGCGCGCCGTGCCAGCAGAAACCATTACATGTGTCGCGCAGCCTTGAAATACAACGGCGAACCGGAACGCGCGCGCTTCCGCAGTGCGTGAAATCCGGTGCAGCCTCCCGTCAAAGCAAAAGCCCGGACTTGCGACCGGGCTTTTGCGGTACCCGAGGCGTCACCGCCTCAAGCCAGTTGCATCAGCGTGCGGCTGCGGGCTGTTCGCCACCACCGATCGCGTCCGATGCGGCACCCACATCAAAGCTGCCGAGGCCGCTGGCGTAATCCCAACCCAGGCGGGCACTCCAGCCACGATTGCTGCCGCTGCGCACGTCATGGAATACCGACGCCGGCAGGCTGTACAGCACCGGGGCGGCGAAACCTGCGTCCGGATTGGCCTCGAGGATGCGCGCCCATGCGCCCGCGAACAGCGGCGCCGCCAGGCTGGTGCCACCAACCTGCACCAAGCCGCCTTGGTACACGTACACCGAACCCGACGACGGGTTGGCATCGAACGCGACGTCCGGGCCACGCGCACCAGCGTAGGCACCGTAGGTCAGATCGGACTGCCAGGGCTGCGCCGCTTCGAACGAGCTGGGGCTGCCACCGGCGCCAGCCCAGAGGTTCTCGCGCCCCCAGGTCGTGTCGGAAGCCACCAGCGTGGTCCCCGAAACAGCCACCACCCACGGTGACGCCGCCGGATAGCTGGCCGAGTTCAGGCCGCCGTCGCCGCACTCGTCGGCGCCGGAGTCACCCGTGGAAACCGAAAACGTCATGCCGTTGGCTGCCGCGGCCTGGAACATTGCATCCATCGCCTGGGCCGAACCGTCGCCACCCTGGTTCGAATCCTGGTAGCGCTCGCACTCACCGAACGAGGCGTTGACGACCTGCGGCGCAACTTCGCCAGCGGTCGGCGTGACGATCTCGTTCAGGGTATCGACCGACGATTGGTTGCTGGCGTCACCCGCGGAGTAGAACGTCAAGCTGCCCACGCCACCGGACATGCCGACGATGTTCTGGCTGTCCATGTTCCACTCGATCGAACCCTGGTCAGAGCTGGCGCAGGTCGGGTCGGTGGTGCTGGTTGCGCCCTGCACCCCGTTGTAATCGGCGCATACCACCGAGACGGTGCCAGCCGACAACCCGGTGTTGCCGGTGAATGTCGCCAGGTCCGTGAGCGTTTGCGTCATGCTGCCCCAGCCCCACACCGCCACGTTGACGTCGGAGGCGGGCGCAAGGCTGCTGGCGCCGTAGATGTCGGCGAATTCCGTCGGCGCGTGGCCACCAATGTAGCCGACACGTGCGTTCGGCCGCACGTTGCGGGCATAGGTGTGCATCACGTGCACGTTCTGCAGGCCCAACACCGCCTGCACGCTGCCAGCCAGCGCGGCCGGGATGTGGATCGGCGAGGTGTTGGCGTGGGCCATGCGGCCATCGCGCGTGCGCACGCTTGCAAGGGTGGTCTGGAACGCCGCCTGCGCGATCGCCGTGGTGCCGTCGCCGGAAACGATCATGCGATTGGACGAAATCTTGACGTTGCGGAACCCGGATTGGGTCAGGTAATCCGCAACCGCCTGCGCCTGCGCCTGCGTGGGCAGATAGTCGGCGGACAATTGCGCGTGGCTCATGGGGCTATGCGGCGCCGCGAGGAAGTTGTGCAGTTGGGCGGCATTGCGCAACTTCAACGACAACGACACGTGCAGCGGCTGCGACAGCGCGAGCGGACCGTGCACGGCACCACCGCGGTCCAGCAGCGTGGCGCGGGTCAGCTGGGTGAAGTTTCCGCGCGCCGGCACCGCGGCCAGCGCGGCCCCAGTGATGGCGGCGCCGCAAACGACGGCAACGGCGAGCGCGAGCGAGCGCGGGCGCGAGAAACGATGAACATTCGACATGGGTTGACCCTCTACGATTGGTTGTGAATGTAATTCCATTCGAGTCAGAGATTCGCGTGATCACCTGCAGTGCCCAACGTCGCATCCGCCAACATCGACGGCAACGGCGATTCAACCGGAAACTTCACCAGGCTTTCGTCCCCCCGGCAGCGACAAGCACCTAGACTTGTCTTGCCATGCGCTATCCCCCTGTTTTGAAATCAACTGCAATTCGCGGCGTGAACGCGAGCAACCGCATCAATCACGGGGTGTCCCCACCAGCACACCGGATTCCGTGACGCACATCGCAAACCGCATGCGAGTCTACCCTCGCGCGCGTCCGCATGGCAATGCGCCAAAGCCTGCCCGAGGCTGCAGCAATCAAACGTGGCTGATTTCGGCCGCAACGCTGGCTGCCGCGGCCGGTGCAGGCGCACCGGGTACCGGCAGCCCCAGTTGGCGGCACAGCACCGCGAAACGCGGATCGTGGGTGTAAGGCAGCAGCAGCGGGTCGCTCAGCAAGCTCGGCACCACGCCGGAGCCGGGTTGCGCGGCCGCCCGGTCCAGCCACGCGAACATCGTATCGGGCTGCTTCTGCAAGGCGTACAACTGGGCCGTGATGTAAAGCTGGTCGTTGCCATACTTGCCGACGAATTCCTTCAGCGCCGCGTCCGCCTTGGCGTGATCGCCGGCCACGATCCAACCGGCGGTCTGGAACCAGAGCCGGGTCGTCGGATCCTGCACGCTGGCTGCCCACGTCAACACCGGCGCTGCATCGCCCTGCAGCAACTGGATGTTGGCCAACTGTGCACTCGCCATCAGGCTGCCGGGCTGCAGGCTCACGGCCTTGCGCGCCACCTTGGCAGCCTCGTCGATGCGACCGAGCGCCGCGAGGTTGTTGGACAGGTTGACGTACACCACGAGGCGCAGCGGGTCGGCCGCGATGGCGCGGCGTTCAATCGCCACCGCTTGCTCAAGTTGCCCGACGATCGCCAGACCGGTGCCGAGATTGGCCATCGCGCCGGCGTAATGCGGATTCAATTCCAGTCCACGCCGCAGCTCGGCCAGGGCCCCCATCGCGTCGCCGTCGGCGCCGCTCAGGACCGCCGCGTGTGCCTGGTGCGCCATGCCGAGATCGGGCGCCAACGCGAGCGCCTTGTCGGCCGCCGCGCGCGCTTTCTGGTAGGCCTCGTTCTGGGCGCCGCCGGTCAGCTGGGAGCCAAGGCTCACCTGGGCGAAGGCCAGCCCCGCAAACGCGTAGGCATAGTTCGGATCGATTCCGATGGCTTTATGATAAAAACCGATCGCCTTGCGCAAGCCATCCGGCGCAAGAGTCGCGGCATTGGCCTTGCCCTGCAGCAGCGCCGTGTACGCCGCGACATTGCCGCCGGGCGGGCGGTCGCTCTGGCTCTCCACGGTATGGCCGTGCAGCAACTTGGATTTCAAGGCGCTGGCCACCGCGGTGGTGATCGCATCCTGCAAGGCAAACAGGTCCGTGCTCGGCCGCTCGTAGTGTTGCGACCAGATCACGCTGCCGTCGTTCGCGTCGATCAGGTTGGCATTGATGCGTACCCTGTCGCCCGAATACTGCACGCTGCCTTCCAGCAAATGGGCCACGCCGAGCTTTTGTCCGATCTGCTTGCTGCTGTCCTTGCTGTCGCGGAACTGGAATGACGACGTGCGGCCGATCACCTTGAGGCCTGAAAATTGCGAGAGCGCGGTGATGAGCCCCTCGGAAATGCCGTCGGAAAAATACCTCTGCTCCTGATTGGCACCTTCGGAAACCAATGGCAGCACCGCGACCGACTGCTCCGAAATCGCCGTCGCGATATCGCCCGGCCCCGTGCCCCAGTGCCACGCCAACTGATTGGTCAACAGCAGCACGACGGCGACCGAGAGCACCCCGATGATCCAGAAATCCAGCCGCCGCCCGCTGGCACGATGCAACTCCGCATCGTGTTCGCTGATCTCGGATTCGCGGCGCAAGCCGTCCGGCGTCAGTTTGTAGTACCACGCGAAGGCGATCCAGAACGGGAAGCCGATTGCGCACGCGACCACGAACCAGCGTGTGACCGCGTCCGGCAAGCCGAAGGTGGGCGCGAGCTGCGCAATGCCTTGCGAAAGCGCCCAGGAGGCGCCGACGTACACCACCGACGCCCGCCACACGTGGCGACGGTGCAGTTCGGTTAGGAGGCTGCTCTTCCGTGGCGGCTCAGTGCGTTCGCCCACGCTGTGCCCCTGGACGTTCGCCGGCGACCGGCCGGCTTCCGGACGCGCCCAAGTGTCAGGCTTCGTGCGCCGTGTTGCAAGCCGACGGGATCAGCGGTCGCGATGGACGATGTAACGCGCCATCCAGCGCAGCGGGTCGGCGGCATCGCCGAAAGGTTCCAGCGCGGCCAGCGCGTCGGCATACAACGCGTCCGCGTGCTGCCGCGCGCCTTCCAGCCCCAGCAAGGCCGGATAAGTTGCCTTGCCGCGCGCGGCGTCGGCGCCATGGGTCTTGCCGACCAGCGCCTCGTCACCTTCGACATCGAGCACATCGTCCTTGATCTGGAACGCCAGCCCCATCCGTTCGGCAAAGTGATCCAGCGCCTCGCGTGACGCCTGTGCCAGATCCGGCAACAGGCACGCGGGCATCATCACGGCCGCGCGGATCAGGCGTCCGGTCTTGCCCTGATGCAGGGCTTCGAGTTCCGCCAGGGTGATCGGCTTGCCTTCGGACTCCAGATCGACCGCCTGCCCGCCGGTCATGCCTTGCGAACCGCTGGCCCTGGCCAGGATGGTGATCATGCCAAGGCAGGCCGCGGGCGCCTCCGCATCCTGCGCGGCCAGGATCTCGAAGGCCAGGGTCTGCAGCGCATCCCCGGCCAGGATCGCCGTGGCCTCGCCGAAAGCCTTGTGGGTGGAAGGGCGCCCGCGGCGCATCGCGTCGTCATCCATTGCCGGCAGGTCATCATGGATCAGCGAAAAGGCGTGGATGCACTCGGCCGCACACGCCGCCGCGTCAACCCGCGCCACGTCCAGGCCGAGGGTTTCGGCGGTGGCGTAGGCCAGCAATGGGCGGATACGCTTGCCGCCACCGAGGATCGCGTAGCGCATGGCGGCATGCAGGGTCGCCGGACGGGTACCCGCGACGGGCAGGCGGGCGTCCAGGGCGTGCTCGACACGATCGTGGTAACCGCCAAGGCGGTCGGCGAAGGGCATTGCAAAACTCCGCGATAATGAAGCGGTCAAGAATAACGTGTCCGTTGCCATGCAGTCGCAGCGGATGTCAACGCGCTGCTCGCGCGACATCCACCGCTTCTTCACGCACAATGGGTACGATCTGGGGCCGGAAGGCTCGAACAACGAGAGTCCCGAAGGATGATCCAGTCCAACAGCATCCGCGCTGCAACCGAAAACGCCTGGGCGTTCCAGGAGCGCATCCTGCCGGCCGTGTCGCGCACCTTCGCGCTGACCATCCCGCAGCTCGCGCCGCGCCTGCGCACGGTGATCGCCAACGCCTACCTGCTGTGCCGCATCGCCGACACCATCGAGGACGAACACACGCTGCCGAGTGACGTGAAGCAGGAGTTCCACGACCGCTTCACGCGCGTGGTCGCATCCACGGAAGACCCGCACTCGTTCGCGCGCGACCTTGCGCCGTTGCTGAACGGCAACACCCTGGCGGCGGAACGCGAGCTGGTCGCACAAACGCCCGCGGTGATCGAAGTCACCGACAGCTTCAACCTCGCCCAGCGCGAATCGCTGACGCGCTGCATCCGCACCATGTGCACCGGCATGCCCAGCTTCGAGCGCCGCGCCAGCACCGCGGGACTCGCCAACCTGCGTGAAATGGATCGCTACTGCTACTACGTGGCCGGCGTGGTGGGACAAACCCTCACTGATCTCTTCTGCGACTACTCGCCGCGCATCGCCAGTCAGCGCGAGGCGATGTCGGAGCTGGACGTGTCCTTCGGCCAGGGCCTGCAGATGACCAACATCCTCAAGGACTTCTGGGAAGACCGCGCGCGCGGCGTGTGCTGGGTACCGCACGACATGTTCGCGCGCGCCGGCGTCGAGCTGAAGGACCTCCACAGCAATCATGTGCCGGCCGCGTTCGGCGCCGCGTACGCACAGTTGATCGGCATCGCGCACAGCCACCTGCGCAACGCGCTGAAGTACACCCTGCTGATCCCGGAGAAGGAAGTCGGCATCCGCCGCTTCTGCCTGATCGCGCTGGGCCTGGCGATGCGCACGCTGGCTTCGATCGCCGCGCAGCCGGAATTCACCGCCGCCACCCAGGTGAAGGTGTCGCGCAAGGTGGTCAAGAAGATCGTGATCGCCTCGCGCCTGTTTGCCGGCTACAGCCGCGTGCTGCAACGCTGGTTCACACGCCTCGCCGACGGCCTGCCGCTGCACGCGCTGGCCGACGATTGGGGCGGCCTGCTCCCCGCCGCGCAATCGTCCTGGCCACGCAACGACACCTGCGGTCCGGCGCGCGCCATGCCAGCGAAATAGACGATGCCCGACTCCGGCTTCCGTTACATACAGGGGGCGGTGCCCGCCAAGGCGCGGGGGCAACTCGATAGCGCCATCACGGCGGCGCGCGAACGGCTGCTCGCGTACCAGCACGCCGACGGCTATTGGCAATTCGAGCTGGAGGCCGACTGCACGATTCCGGCCGAATACATCCTGATGCTGCATTACCTCGGCGAATCGGACCGCTTGCTGGAATCGCGGCTCGCCGAATACCTGCGCAACCATCAATGCCGCGACGGCGGCTGGCCGCTGTACCCGGGCGGTGCGCTCGACGTCAGTTGCAGCGTGAAGTGCTATTTCGCATTGAAACTCGCCGGCGACCGTGCCGATGCGCCGCACATGCAATGCGCGCGCGCCGCGATCCTCGCCCGCGGCGGCGCCGCGCGCAGCAACGTGTTCACCCGCATCGCGCTGGCCCTGTTCGGTGAAGTGCCGTGGCACGGCGTACCGTTCGTGCCGGTGGAGATGATGTTGTTGCCGCGCTGGTTCCCGTTCAACATCGCGAAGGTTTCGTACTGGTCGCGCACGGTGATGGTGCCGCTGTCGGTGCTGACCACGCTGAAGCCGCGCGCCGCCAATCCCCACGACGTGCACATTGCCGAATTGTTCGTGGTGCCGGCGGACGAGGAACGCCACTGGTTCCACGCGCGCTCGTCGCTGAACCGCGTGTTGCTGTGGGGTGAGGAGCTCGGCCGTCGCCTTGAATGGATGATCCCGCCGCGGCTGCGCCGGCTCGCGCTGCGCCGCGCGGAGCAATGGATCCTCGCCCATCGCAATGGCGAGGGCGGACTCGGCGCGATCTTCCCGGCGATGGTCAATGCGCTCGAAGCGCTGATCCTGCTGGGTTATCCGCCGCAGCATCCGGCCTGCCGCGAAACCCGCAAGGCGATCGACGATCTGCTGGTGGTGCATGACCGCGAAGCTTGGTGCCAGCCTTGCGTGTCACCGGTCTGGGACACCGGCCTCACCTGCCTCGCCTTGCAGGAAGACCGCGACGCGCCGGCTGCGGCCGTGCAGCGCGCGCTGGATTGGCTGGCGGCGCGTCAGTTGTGCGACGCACCCGGCGATTGGCGCGACGCTCGCCCCAATCTGCGCGGCGGTGGCTGGGCCTTCCAGTTCAAGAACGATGCCTACCCCGACCTCGACGACACCGCGGTGGTGGCACGCGCGTTGCAGCAATCATCGCAACGCGCCGCGTACGCGCACGCGATCGAACGCGCCGCCGACTGGCTGGCCGGCATGCAATCGCGCAATGGCGGCTTCGCCGCATTCGATGCCGACAACGACCACCGCTGGTTGAACCAGATCCCGTTTGCCGACCATGGCGCCCTGCTCGATCCACCCACCAGCGATGTCAGCGGGCGCGTACTGAATTTCCTGGGCCTGCTCGACCGCCCGCAGGATCGCGCCACGCGCGCCGCGGTATCGCGGTTCCTGCGCGCCGAGCAGACGCCGGAAGGCGCGTGGTTCGGCCGCTGGGGCACCAACTACATCTACGGCACCTGGGCGGTGCTCGGGGCCTTGCTGACGGCCGGGGCAAGCGCCGACGATCCAGCGGTACGGCGCGCGGTGGCGTGGTTGAAATCGGTGCAGCAGGCCGACGGCGGCTGGGGCGAAGGCAACGACAGTTATCTCGATCCCGAACTGCGTGGACGCGGCGCCCGCAGTGGCCCGGCGCAAACAGCGTGGGCCTTGCTGGCCCTGTTGCACGCCGGCGAAGGCGACAGTCCGGCGGTGGCGCGCGGCGTCGAGTACCTGCTGCGCACGCAAGTGGACGGCGAGTGGCACGACCCGCGTTTCAACGCGCCCGGATTTCCGCGCGTGTTCTATCTGAAATACCACGGCTACAGCCGCTATTTCCCCTACTGGGCGTTGGTGCGGTACCGCAATGTCCGCGCTCGCCGCAAGCACTGAAGGACTCGGCGTCGTCGTCGCGCTGCCCGCCGAAGCGCGCAGTCTCGGCGCCCGCGGCCTGCATCCGGGCGACTGCGCGCGCTGGCAACAGGGCTGGCTGGCCGTGTCGGGCATCGGTGGCCACAACGCGATGCACGCGGCGGAACGTTTGCTCGCCTGCGGCGTCGCCGCGCTTGCAAACTGGGGCGTGGCCGGCGCCCTGGACGCAAGCCTCGCGCCTGGCGACGTGTTGATTCCCGAGCAAATCCACTACGCCGGCGACGACCGCCAAGGTTTTGCTGCCGACCCTGCTGCCAGCGCGTACCTCGCGCGGCAGCTTGCAGGCAACCTGCACGTCCGCCGCGGTGCGCTGTGGTCGGCTGCGCAACCCGTCACCACTGCCGCTGACAAGCGCGCACTGGCCGAGCGTACCGGCGCGCTCGCGGTGGACATGGAAGCTGCCGCCGTGGCCGCAGTCGCGGTCCGCGCAAAGTTGCCGTTCATCGCCCTCAAGGCCATCTGCGATCCGTGCACGCGCGAAATTCCACCACGCATCACGCATGCGCTGGACGGTGGCGGCGGCATTTCCATCGCGATGATTTCGGCGATCCTGTTCGGTGGTCCGGCCAGTTGGCGCGCAGCGCGGCGGCTGGCGCACGATTTTGCGCTGGCCCGGCGAACGCTGGCGACGGCCGCGCGGCTGGTTGCCATGCCAGCATGAGCGCGCGCGTCCTCGTCAGCGGTGCCAACGGTTTCGTCGGCTCGGCGGTGGTCCGCGCGCTGTTGCGCCACGGCTACAGCGTGCGCGCGCTGGTGCGCCCAACCAGTGACACCGCGAATCTCGACGGGCTCGAACTCGACATGGTGCGCGGCGACCTGCTCGACCCGGCTTCGCTCGAACACGCACTGGACGGGTGCAGCGGACTGTTCCACGTCGCCGCCGACTACCGGTTGTGGGCGCGCGACCCACACGAGATCCGCTTGGCGAATGTGCGCGGCACCCACAACATCCTGCGGGCGGCCGCGCGCTGCGGCATCGAACGCATCGTCCACACCTCCAGCGTCGCCACCCTTGGATGGCATGCCGACGGGACGCCAGCCGACGAAGACACGCGCGCGCACTACGCCGACATGATCGGCGAGTACAAGCGCTCGAAATTCCTGTCCGAGAAAATGGCGCGCCGAAGCGCGCGCACGGGCCAGGACATCGTGATCGTGAATCCCTCCGCTCCCGTCGGCCCGCGCGACCGCAAGCCCACCCCGACCGGCCGCACCATCCTCGACGCCGCGCGTGGACGCATGCCCGCGTACGTCGACACCGGCCTCAATATCGTGCACGTGGACGACGTCGGCGAAGGCCATGTGCTGGCCTGGGAACGCGGCCAACGCGGCCGCCGCTATGTGCTGGGCGGCACCGACATGAGCCTGCAAGCAATCCTGCAAACGGTTGCCGAACTCGCCGGCCGGCATGGGCCGTGGCTGCGCCTTCCGCACGCCGCGCTGATTCCGCTGGCCCACGCCAACCAGGCCCTGGCGCGGCTGCGTGGCCGCTCGCCGATCCTCACGGTCGAGGGCGTGAAGCTCGCCCGCCACGCCATGTATTTCTCCAGCCACCGCGCCGAGGCCGAACTCGGTTATCGTGCACGCCCCGCGCGGGCCGCATTGGCCGACGCAATACAATGGTTCCGGGAGCACAGGTACCTTTGATGACTTCGCCAAGCGGGCAAGCCACCGCGCAAGCACAACCCAACATCGCGCTGGTCAAATACTGGGGCAAGCGCGACGATCAGCTGAACCTGCCGGCCGCAGGTTCGTTGTCGATCACACTGGACGCGCTGCACACGCGCACCACGGTACGCTTCGACGACTCGCTCGCAGCCGACGAGGTGGTATTCAACGATCGGCGCGACGATCTGCAAACGCGCAAGATCAGCGCGTTTCTCGACCTGTTCCGCGCGCGCGCTGACACGCGGGCACACGCCTGCGTCGAGACCGCCAACGATTTCCCGACCGGCGCGGGCCTGGCGTCGTCCGCCTCCGGATTCGCCGCACTCACGCTGGCGGCCGACCGCGCGCTGCAGTTGCAGCTTCCGCCGCGCGAACTGTCCGTGTTGGCGCGGCGCGGTTCGGGCTCCGCCGCACGTTCGATCTTCGGCGGATTCGTCGAGATGGCCGCAGGCACACGCGACGATGGCAAGGATGCCTTCGCCGCGACGGTGCTGGACGCGACGGCGTGGCCATTGAACGTGGTGGTCGCGATCACCAGTCGCGCGGTGAAGGACACCAGTTCGCGCGTGGGCATGGACGACTCGCGCCGCACCTCGCCGTATTACCGGGCCTGGATCGCGACCGCCAACGCCGACCTCGACGCTGCGCGCGAGGCGGTGCGCACCCGCGACTTCGCGCGACTCGCGGACGTCAGCGAAGCCAGCTGCCTGGCGATGCACGCGGTCATGCTGGCGACGCGTCCCGGACTGGTTTACTGGAACGCCGCGACGATCGACTGCATCCACGCCATCCGCGACCTGCGCAAGCAAGGTGTAGCGGTGTTCTTCACCATCGACGCCGGTCCGCAAATCAAGGCCGTGTGCCTGCCCAATCACGTTGACGCGGTCACCGCGGCACTGCGAGACATCAATGGCGTTGAACAAACCCTGGTCAGCGGCCTCGGCGAAGGCGCAAGCATCATCGAGGCCGATGCTTGAAACGCATTGAAGCCAGCGCCCCCGGCAAGCTGGTGTTGCTGGGCGAATATGCGGTGCTGGACGGCGCGCCAGCCCTGGTGCTAGCGGTGGACCGGCGCGCGCGGGTGACGCTCGTGCCACACGCCCATGCGCACTGGGAAATTGTCTCACCCACGCTCGGGCTGGCCGCACGCCTGCGCATCACCGCCAACGGCCCGGCGTGGGGCGGCGACCCAGCCGCGGAGCTGGACTGGATCGCGACACTCTTCACGCGGCTGCCGTTTACAGCGTCGCTGCCAGCGTGCCGGGTCGAGTTGGACAGCGATGCGTTCCATCTGCAGCACGCAGGCGCACCAGCCAAACTGGGGCTCGGCTCCAGTGCGGCGCTCACGGTCGCCCTGGGCGGCGCCCTGCACGCGCTCGGCGGGCAGCCCGCGCCCACGCTTGCCGAATGCGTGGACGCCCATCGCGCGATCCAGCACGGCCGCGGCAGCGGCGTCGACATCGCCGCATCCCTGCATGGTGGCCTGTTGCGCTTTCAACTTGATGCCGGTGGCACAGCGCAGGCCGAAGCGCTGGCATGGCCGGCCGGGCTGCACTGGCGCTGCGTCTACAGCGGCAAGCCGGCATCCACCAGCGCGATGCTGGCCACCGTCGCCACATGGCGGGCGCGGCAACCGGCCGAATACACGCGTCGAATTCACGAACTCGCTACAATGGCGTCACGCGGCGTTGACGCCGTTGTCCGTGCCGATTCCGCCACCGCCCTTGCGAGCCTCCACGACTATGCGATCGCCCTTGCCGGCCTCGGCGAGGCCAGCGGTGCGGACATCGCCAGCCGCGCGCACCGCGCGCTCGGGCAGCTCGCGGCCGAATGCGGGGTCATCTACAAGAGTTGCGGCGCAGGTGGCGGTGACGTGGGCGTCACGTTTTCCGTGGATGATGTCCGGTTGCAGGAATTCAGCGAGTGCGCCGTACGTGCCGGATTCCCGGTGATCGCCATGCAGGCCGCGATCCGTGGCCTGGAAGTGCTTGCAGTCGATTGATGTTGCAAAGGAACGAAGATGGACCAGTCGAGAATGCCGGGTTTCTACAAGTTGTCGGTGCCCGAGCGCGTCAACCTCGTGCGCGAGCGCGAGCTGGTTTCGCGCGAGGATTTCCAGACGCTGCTGTCGGGCGGGCACACGCTCACCGTCGCGCGCGCCGACAAGATGATCGAAAACGTGATCGGGGTGATGGGCCTGCCACTCGGCCTCGGCCTCAACTTCCTGATCAACGGCAAGGACTACGTGGTGCCCCTGGTGGTCGAGGAACCCTCGATCGTCGCGGCGCTTTCCTCGGCGGCAAAACTGGTGCGCAACGCGGGCGGCTTCACCACGCGCTCGACCGATCCGATCCTGATCGGACAAGTGCAGATCGTCGATTGCGACAACTCTGCCACGGCGCAAACCGCGCTGCTGCAGCGCAAGCAGGAAATCCTGAACCTCGCCAACAGCCTGCATCCGAAGATGGTGGCGCGCGGCGGCGGCGCGAAAGACATCGAAGTGCGCATCCATCCGGCCGCCGATGGCCGCCGCGACATGGTGGTGCTGCACTTGCTGGTGAACACCTGCGACGCGATGGGCGCGAACATGGTCAACACCATGTGCGAAGGCGTGGCCTCGCTGGTCGAAGGCATCACCGGCGGCAAGGTGTTCCTCAGGATCCTTTCCAACCTCACCGACCGCGCGCTGGTCTGGGCGAAGATGGTGGTGCCGACCCAACTGCTGGCCGAGAAGGGTTTCGACGGCGAGCAGGTGCGCGACGGCATCATCCTTGCCAACGATCTCGCCGTGGTTGACCCGTACCGCGCCGCCACCCACAACAAGGGCATCATGAACGGCGTCGATGCGGCCGCACTGGCGACCGGCAACGACTGGCGCGCACTGGAAGCCGCGGCGCATGCCTACGCCGCGCGCGGCGAACACTACACCTCGCTGACGCGCTGGTACAAGGACGACCAAGGCAACCTGGTCGGCCAGATCGAGATGCCCATGAAGGTCGGCACGGTTGGCGGCAACCTGCAATCGAACGCCACCGTGGCGCTGAACCTGCGCCTGCTGAAGGTCACTTCCGCGCGCGAACTGGCCGAAGTGATGGGCGCGGTCGGCCTGGCACAGAACTTCTCCGCACTGCGCGCACTCGTCACCGATGGCATCCAGCAGGGCCACATGACCCTGCACGCGCGCAGCGTCGCCGCCACCGCCGGCGCCGCGGCCGAGATCTTCGATACCGTGGTCGAACGCCTGTTGGACAGCGGCGAAATCAAGGTGTGGAAGGCGAGGGAAATCATTGCCGAGGTGCAGACCCAGGTGCAGCCGGAAGCGCGCACCGTCGCGCATGGCTTCGAGCCGGTCGACGAGGTCGAGTACGCGACCGGTTACGGCAAGGCGATCCTGCTGGGCGAACACGCGGTGGTTTACGGCCGCCATGCGATCGCGGTGCCGGTGCCGATGGCGATCCGCGCGCGCGCCGAGGAATCGAAGGACGGCACCCAACTCATCATTCCGCGCTGGGGCGTCGAACAACGCCTGCATCCGGGCACCAAACACCCGGGTTCGTTCCTTGAATCACTGGAACTGATCCTGCAGAAGCTGGAGCTCGCCGACCACCCGATGCGCATCCAGGTTTACCCCAGCCTTCCGCGCGCGAACGGCCTTGGTGGTTCGGCGGCGCTCGCCGTTGCGGTGATCCGCGCACTCGATCGCCACTGCGCACTCGGCCTCAGCGATGAACAGGTGTGCGCGCTGTCGTACGAATGCGAGCGCGTCGCGCACGGCACGCCTTCGGGCATCGACAACACGGTGGCAACCTACGGCCAACCGCTGCTGTTCCAGCGCGGCGAACCGGCGGTGGTCGAACCACTGCATTTCGCAAAGCCGCTGCCGGTGGTGATCGGCCTGTCCGGCGTGGAAAGCCTGACCGCGCGCACCGTCGGCCGCGTGCACGAAGCGTGGTTGCGCAACAAGAAGCTGTACGAGCGCATTTTCGACGAGATCGACGCGCTGGCCATGCAGGGCCTGAAGGCACTGGATGCATGGGACCTCGAACAGTTCGGCGAACTCATGAACATCTGCCAGGGCCAGTTGAACGCCCTGCAGGTGTCGAGCTGGGAGCTGGAAGAAATGATCCAGGTGGCACGCACCAACGGCGCGCTCGGCGCCAAGCTCACCGGCGGCGGCGCGATGATCGCGCTGTGCCCAGACGATCCGGCGCGCGTGGTGCGCGCGCTGCAACAGGCGGGCTATCAGGCGATGGAGATGCACATTGGCTGAGGGCAATGACCACCCCGTGGTGTCGTTCAATTCCGAACGACTGATCCTGGTCGACGAATCCGATCGCGAGATCGGCTACGCCAGCAAAGCCGACGCACACGCCGGACAAGGCATCCTGCACCGTGCGTTTTCGCTGTTCGTGTTCAACAGCGCGGGCGAACTGCTGCTGCAGCAGCGCGCGCCCGGCAAACCGCTGTGGCCCGGCTACTGGGCCAACAGTTGCTGCAGCCATCCGCGCGGCGGCGAAGACATGCCGACCGCGACCCAGCGGCGCCTTGCCGAAGAACTCGGCTTCAGTTGCCCGCTCGAATACATCTACAAGTTCCAGTACCACGCCGAATTCGGCGATGCCGGTTCGGAATCCGAACTGTGCTGGGTCTACGTCGGCCAATCCGACGCACCGGTGCGCGTCAACGCCACCGAAATCGCCGCTTGGCGATATGTGAAACCGGAAGACCTCGATCGCGAAATCGCCGAATCGCCCGGGCACTTCACGCCGTGGCTGAAGATGGAATGGCGGCGCTTGCGCGGCGAGTTCGCCGATCGACTGCCCGGCGGCGGCGCGACGCGCGCTGCGCGCGCGTAACGCCACGCGGCCCGGCGGCTTACTCCTTTTACAAGCCTCGGGGGAACACGCCGAGGTGCTAGTCGCGATGAACGCGGTCACCGCGCGCTTATACCGCCGGTCCCGTTTACGCGGAAAACCGGTCGCGAGCTGGCCATGCGACACGTCTATCGCGAAGTACCCGACGCCATCCGCAGGCACTTCCAGCACCACAGATCGCCGGGCCGAAGAAGATCGGCAGCCTGAACCGGCCGCAGCCCAAACGTTCAAGCCTCCTCCAAAACGGACTCGAATGCCGGGTGGATCAGGATCAAGAAAGCCCAGCGTCAAGACTCAACATTTGGGCCTTCGACGGAGGCACAAAGAATCTTGTCCCTGAAAAACTCATGTCGCCGCCTCGCTTGGCGGTACGTTTGTGTTCGACGCAAGCGTGCGCCACCAAGGAGGCGACGACGATGAGTTTTCAGAAGCAATTAAAACCGCATCCTTGATGAAATCGACTCGCTGGCGCCGCAGAATCTGAAGCCCCTGGTGGTTCAAACCCGCGTTCTGGAGCCTGGCCGTCAACCGCCAAGCAGCTCGCTGTAGGGAGGAAGGTTGAGCACACCCCTGGCTTCGACATCATATGCCCGCTCCAGGTCTCGGGCAGCATCTTCCCACTGCTCCAGCAATTGCATTTCTTCGACCTCGGCATCGTCGCAATCGACGGCCTTGCGCAATTGGCGTACCTGCGCATCGACCGCCTGAATGGCGACCATCAGGGTTTCGGTGGCAATGTCGGGCATGACAATCCTCGTTTCGAATCACTTGGCGCTCTTCGCCGGCTTCGCGTTTCGCACCTGCATCGCAACGGCTTCGCGGGCCATGTTGTCCAGATACCCCTTGAAAGTGACGGGGGCCATTCTTGTGCGTGCCGTCAGCATGTAGTGAAACCCGGTGACAGTTTTTTTTGGGTTGGTTTTCGGATGCGCGTCCTTGACGATCAGAATTTCATCCGAGTAGGTGGTACCCGCCGGGATCACGAACTCTCGGCACGGGAACCAGCCGCTGACGTCATGCAACGAAGTGCCCTTGCCATTGGGTTGCACTTCGGGGCCATCAGCCCCCATGAGTATTGCGACATCGGGGTTGCGCGTCTTTTTATTGCCGTCGCGATCAACCCAGGACTTGGGTTCCCATTGTGGGTCAAGCATGCCGGGATCGGGCACACCGTTGCGCACACGCAGCTTCGAATCGTCACCCACGAGCGAGCGGTAGAGTGTCACGTCGGTAGTGGCCATGAGAAATTCCCTTTACCTCACCAGTCGCAGAGCCGGGTTCAGATTACCTGAAAACCTGCATGGATTGGCTGGCACAGTGAAAAGCATGCTCCGTTTGCCACACGTTCGGTCGATGGCGCGGCGAGCAAGCCGACTGCCCTCGATGCGCTGCCCGGTCGGCGAATTGCCCGAGACGCGCCTCAACGCCACGTTGACACTTGCGGGTCCACCATCCGGGTCAGGCCCACCGGCTCGCGGTCGCTTGCCGGTTTCATCCGGCGCGCTTGCGCCGAGCGGAGGCAACGATGTCGATTCCCATTCGCCAACAATTCAAGGTCGCCACCTACATCATCGGACGTCGATTGCACGGCGTGAAGCGCTACCCGCTCACGCTGATGCTGGAGCCCTTGTTCCAATGCAACCTCGCCTGCCCGGGTTGCGGCAAGATCGACTACGACTCGCATATCCTGAAGCAACGCCTGTCGGTCGATGAATGCATGCAGGCGGTGGATGAATGCGGCGCGCCGATGGTGTCGCTGGCCGGCGGCGAACCGCTGGTGCACAAGGACGTCAAGGAAATCGTGGAAGGCTTCATCGCGCGCGGCAAATACGTGTACCTGTGCACCAACGCGATCCTGCTGGAGAAGAAACTCGACCTGTTCACGCCGTCGCCGCAGTTGACATTCTCGGTGCACCTGGACGGCATGCGCGAGCGTCACGATGAAAGCGTCGGCCGCGAAGGCGTGTTCGACATCGCCACGGCCGCGATTCGTGAAGCCAAGCGGCGCGGTTTCCGGGTCAACATCAACACCACCCTGTTCCAGACCGCCAAGCCGGACGAGGTTGCCGAGTTCTTCAGTTTCGCCACCGATGATTTGAAGGTCGACGGCATCACCTTCTCGCCCGGCTTCGCCTACGAACATGCACCGCGCCAGGACGTGTTCATGGGCCGGCGCCAGTCCAAGGAACTGATGCGCAAGATCTTCAGCAACCGCAAGAACAATCACCGCAAGTGGGCGCTGTCGCAATCCAGCCTGTTCATCGACTTCGTATGCGGCAACCAGGGCTACCAATGCAGCGCGTGGAGCATGCCGTGCCGCAACGTGTTCGGCTGGCAAAAGCCATGCTATCTGCTGGTGGACGAAGGCTACGCCAGGACCTGGGACGAGTTGATCAACCACACCGACTGGGATCACTACGGCGTCGGCCGCAATCCCAAGTGCGCCAACTGCATGGCGCATTGTGGCTTCGAAGGCACGGCGGCAGCGGATGCCTTCGCACACCCGTGGAAGGCGCTGTGGGCCAGCCTGCGCGGCCCGAAGTTGGCCGGTCCGTTCGTATCCGATCCGCCGATCCTCTACGACACGCCTGCCCCGAACCAACGCCACGTTCCGCACAGCGATCTTCCCGCCGCGCACTTTGGCGGTGTGCACGATTGACAGCTGCATGCCCTCTGATGGCGACCGCCCGTGCTGACCCTCGCCGCCATCGCCCTTGTGTCTTGGCTCGCGCTGCTGGCGCTGCCGTGGCGGCCGTGGCGTTGCAGTGAACACATTGAAGTCCAGGATACGGAGCGGACGAATACACGCGACCTGACGGTGTTGATCCCCGCGCGCGACGAGGCTGCGGTGATCGGCGAGACGCTGCGCGCGCTGGCACTGGCCGCACCGGATGCAGTGGTGTGCCTGATCGACGACCAATCCGGCGACGGCACCGTTGACGCCGCCCGCGACTGCCGCTTGCCGAACCTGACCATCATCCACGGTACGCCGCCACCACCGGGCTGGACCGGCAAGTTGTGGGCGTTGCAGCAAGGGCTCGAACTTGTCACCACGCCGCGCGTGCTGCTGCTGGATGCCGACATCCGCATCGAGCCGGGCCTGCTTGAAGCCTTGCAACGCAAGGCCGAATCGGGATACGCGGCAGTCTCGGTGTGCGCCGAACCGTGCTGGCGCGGCTGGGCCGCGCGCTGGCTGCTGCCGGCTTTCGTGTATTTCTTCAAGCTGCTGTACCCGTTCGCGCTCGCCAACCGCGCAGACTCACGCGTCGCTGCGGCCGCAGGTGGCGTGATCCTGATCGAGCGCGCGGCGTTGGTCGCCGCCGGCGGATTTTCAGCATGGCGTGACGCGATCATCGACGATTGCGCCCTGGCCGCCCATCTCAAGCGCGCCGGATTCAACGGTTACATCGGACTGACCCACGGCGCGCACAGTCTGCGCCGGGAAAGTCTGGGCGACATCACGCAGATGGTCGCGCGCAGCGCCTTTGTGCAATTGCACGAATCGTTTTGGCGGGTGGGCGCGGCCACCGCGCTGCTGGTGCTGGGTTTCTGGATTCCGGTACTGGCGGTGGCATTCGGCGATCCACCGGCAAAGCTCGTCGGCGCCGTCGCATGGCTGCTGCTGGCCGGGTGCCACCTGCCGACCTTGCTGTATTACCGGCGCAACCCGCTGGCCGCGTTCGCCTTGCCACTCGTCGCAACCTGCTACCTGCTGATGACGTGGTACTCGGCCGGGCGCGCGTTGGCGGGCACGCGCTCGGTCTGGAAGGAACGCCGCTACCAACGCGAGGCGCGTTGAATGCAACGCGAAGTCTTGCCAGCGGCAGACACCCGGCGATCGCGCACCTGGCTGCCTGATGCCGGACTCGACGCGCACCCGTTCGCAACGTGGCTGCTGGAGATGGGCTTCGATCTGTGGCTTCGCGCTTTCCTTCGCCGCGAGGTGGTGTTGCCGGAAGGCTTCCACATCGCGCCGGGGACGTTGATCGTCTGCAACCACCAGCGCGACGTGGATGGCCCGCTGCTGGGCACGCTGCTGGTGCAACGCCACGGCCTGCGGTTTCGGCACCCGCTGCCGTTCTTCGCGACCCGCGAAGACCTGTTCCGCCCCGGCACCCTTGCGCGCCTGACGGTGGATTGGCCGCGGCCGCTGCCGGCCCTGCTCGGCCGGATCCCGCTGGCGTGGTTCTTTCCGCTCGGACGCGCCGAACCGATGCGCCGCGTGCGCGAATTCACGCTCGCGGAATCGCTGCGCGCGTTGTGTGATGCCGGTTGCGGCGATCACGCATGCAACGCCATGTTGAACGCACGCGGTCTGCACGAACTGGATGCCACGGGCGACATGCCATTGCGCACGGCGCTGGCCAACACCCGGCCCGCAGCGCTGGAAAACTGGTGGGGCTTGCGCCGTCTGGCGCTGCCCGCGGTGCGCCGGATCGCGCCCGCGTTCCGTGCCACCGTGGATGCGCAACTTGCGCATTTCACGATGCGGCTGGATCGCGGCCGCTGCGTGTACTTCGCACCCGAAGGAGCCATCTCCAAGGACGGCCACTTCGGGCGCATTCGCGCTGGCGCCTTCCGGCTTGCACATGCCGCCGCCGTGCCGCCGTGGATCCAGCCGATGGCGCTGGCGTACGACGCACTCGCGCCCGGCCGCTCGCGCGTAGTGGTACGCATCGGCGAGCGCTTCCGAGCCGACACCACGCTTGACCGCCGCGCATTCGATGCAAGTTTGCGCAACGCGATTTTGAATCTCGTGCCGATCACGCCCAGCCACCTGCTGGCGCGCTGGCTGTTGCATAGTCCCGCAACATTCACGCGCGGCGAACTCGCCGACTGGTTGGCGCGCTGCCTCGACACCCTGCGCGCGCGGCATGCATCGCTGGATCCGCTGTGGTCGCGCGCACCGGCGACATCGGGAATCACTGCCCGCCGTCTGCGCTGGCTGGAATACAAGCAAACGGTGGTGCGCCAGGGCGACCGCTTCCGGAACGCCTGCCAACGCGACGCCAAGCCGGGCTGGCGCTCGCCTTCCAACATCGCGCGCTACCTTGACAACAGCCTCACCGAGCTCACGCCGGATTTGCCGCCATGTTGAGAGTGCTCAAGCACACGCGCCGCTGGCTGAAACCGCAGGTCATCCTGCCGCTGTTGCTCGCGGCGGCGCTGCTGGTATTCGCGTTCAGCCTCGGCGACCTGGGCAAGGTGGTGGCGCGCCTGCAGGCGCTGCCGCTGCATGTGCTCGCGATCGCACTTGCCGCCGCGGCAGTCTATCTGGCATGCAAGGCGTTCCAGTTCGGGCTGATGTTGCAGCGCATCGGCGTGCGCATTCCGGTGCGCTCGTTCTGGTTGGCGTTCGCGGTCGGCGAAACGACGGTGACGTTGCCGCTGGGGTTGTTTTCCCAGAACTGGGTGATGTCCGCGTCGCATCGGGTGCGCATGGGCCGCAGCTCGGCCGCAACCGTGATGATGGTGCTGGTCGAAATCGCCGCGGTGTTCCTGTTCCTGGCGGTGGCGGGCGTGCCGCACTGGAGCGCGGTCCGCTGGGCTGCCGTGGCGGTGCTGGTGATGTTCGTCGCGTTCGTGGCGGGCGCATTGCTGTTCGAGGACAAGGCCCGCACCCTGCCCGGACGCCTGCAGCGGAAATGGTTGCAGCGGGCCGCCGAGGGCGGCATCGAGTTATTGGCTGGCCTGCGCAAACTGTGTACGCCCGCAACCATCGCGATCAGCCTGGCGCTGGCCGCGATATACCTCGGCGCGCTCACGGCTGCGTTCTGGGTAACCGGACGCGGCATGCAAGTGCAGCATCTCGATTACCTTGGCGCCACCACCATCTACATGTTTTCGCTGGCCGTCATCCTGATCGGCGCCGGGATCTTCAGCCAGATCGGTACCGTCGAGATACTCGGCATGTTCGCCGCGCAAGCCTACGGCATCGGCTACACGGATGGCCTGGCGCTGATGCTGGGTTTTCGCATCGTCTGGACCGGCGCGATCTGGCTGCTGTGCCTGCCGATCATCGGCCTGCTGTGGCGTGAGATCCCGCGCCGCGCCGGCAAGTCAGTCGATCGCGGCAAGGAAGTTGCGCGTTGATGCCGTCACATCCATGCGCGGTATGCCGCGCGCCGCGCGCGCGCGTTCGAGGTCGCGCGGAATGTCGAGGTGTTTTTGTGCCACCGACCACACGTGTCCACGCTCGCGGTGGAAGCGTGCGAGATATTCCTGTTCGCTTTGGCCCGGCGTCGCGACGAACAACGCCTTGCGACCGAGTCCCGCCAGCTCCATCAGCGTGGTGTAACCCGAGCGCGTCATCACCAGCCTGGCGCGATTGAGCATCTCGGCCTGGCGCTGCCGATCGAGGTAGCCATGCACCGTGGCACCGGCGATGTCACGGCACGCATCATCACCGGGTCGTCCCAGCGTCACCACGATGCGGCCGGAAAGTTTAGGCAGCGCATCCAGCACCAGGCGTTCCAGCAAACCGCGCTGCGGCTCGATGCCGGACACCGAGAAAAACACGTCGATGTCCTGCTCCACGTCCATGCGCGGCGTACTCGACAGCGGCCCGATGTAAACCAGTCTGCCCGCGCCCCAGTCGAACACCGGGTCGTGGCCCAGCCAGCCAGACAGGCCGCCGCTGTCTTCGACGTCGGGGATCAGCACCTTGGTGAAACCCTTCAGCAGATCGCGCTGGCCACGTTCGACAAAACGCTCCGTGAAGCCGCTGAAAAACGGCACGCGCTGGTGGATCGAATGGAAGATGCAGTAGCTCGGCACGTTCGCCGACCACACGCCGAGGCGGCTGTCGGAAACCACGCAGTCGAGTTTGCGCTCGCGCACGAGTCGTTCCGTGAGCCGATGTTCGCGCCGGTAGCCCGCCAGCACCCACGGCATCGCCGCGGTCATGCGCAGGTAGAAGATCGCGGGATAGCGGCTGAATGGCGCGGGCGTGTCGCGGAACGGATAAAACTCGCAGGCGTCGCCCAGTTCCGATTGCAGCAGTCGGAACCCCGCGCCGGGCGCCATCAACACGGTCACGTGATCGCC
>DASSNC010000111.1:0-69238 GCA_035688305.1 Rhodanobacteraceae bacterium | reverse complement strand
GTTGCGTTGCTCTATACGACTGCGATGCGTGCGCGGTTTGTTCGAATTTTGTCGCGCGCATGGAGTTGCGTGCTGGCATGGTTCCGTCGTTTTGGCGATACGTGCATGCGGCGGCGTATTCCGTCCGGTTGACGACCCGATCCGTCAACCAAACTTCGGGAATCCAGAACCTCGACCAAGATCGCTACTTCAATGAACGGGTTGCGTTTCCATCCGTCGAAGAACAATCCGCCATCGCTTCCTTCCTCGACCGCGAAACCGACAAGATCGACGCGCTGATCGCGGAGCAGGAAAAGCTGATCGCGCTGCTGAAGGAGAAGCGCCAAGCGCTAATCTCCCACGCCGTCACCAAGGGCCTCGACCCCAACGCCCCGATGAAGGACTCCGGCATCGAATGGCTCGGCCAGGTGCCCGCGCATTGGGATGTCGCCAGACTGGGCATGATCTTTCGTGAAGTATCCGATGTTGGCGCCGATGATCTTCCGATTCTCAGCGTATCAATTCACGACGGGATTTCCGACAAGGAATTGGACGAAGCCGAGATGGATCGTAAGGTTACGCGTAGCGAAGACCGCTCGAAGTACAAAGCGGTCCAGCCCGGCGACTTGGCTTACAACATGATGCGTGCTTGGCAAGGTGGTTTCGGCGCCGTCACGGTCACCGGACAAGTTAGTCCCGCATATGTCGTTGCTCGACCCATGGCTGAAGTGTGCACGTTATTCATCGAACAACTGTTGCGTACTCCCCAAGCGGTCGAGCAAATGCGGCGGCATTCGCGTGGCGTGACCGACTTTCGCCTGCGTCTTTACTGGGGGGAGTTCAAAAACATCCGCGTTGCGTTGCCACCACTGCGGGAACAGCAAGCCATCCTTGACGCGGCAACGATCGAGACCGCGAAGTTCGATTCGCTCGTCGGGGAAGCCCAGGGCACAATCGAGCTTCTCAAAGAACGCCGCACCGCCTTGGTCTCCGCCGCCGTCACAGGAAAGATTTATGTTCTCGACTCATGAGCCTATGCCATGTACGCACAGATTCTGAACTCCGTTGGTTTGATCCTTGGGGCGTTTGGTGCTGTTTTGATGTTTCTTGGCACCTGGGGCAAGGAACCGGAGCCGGCCCTGAGTGCGCCCGAGCTGATCAAGGTCATTGCCGAGTGGAACGACGTCGCAACACTTGCCATGACGTTTCCGTCGCCCGAAGCCGCGCGTAAATATCGCGCAGCACAAATCGATGATGCGCTGCATAGCGCCGGACATCGCAACCAACGCCGCCGTAAATTGAATCGGTTTGGCCTCGGCCTGCTGATCACAGGTTTCGTCCTGCAACTCGTGGCCACATGGCTCTGATGACCGCCGCTGTCACTGGCAAGATCGGCGTGCATCGCCTCGTTTCCGCGGAGGTCGCTTGAGCACACAGAGCGAACGCATCGTCGGCTTCGTCGCCAGCCTTATGCCGCTTTACATGGGGCAGAACATCAATGATTGCTGGTGCGCGGTCTCCCTAATCGATGGAACCGTGATCGCGCCGATGACTAAAACCCACGGCGACGATGAAGCTTATGATCGTGATGATGGTGACGGTGACGAAGAAGACTGTGTTGTCGTGTATTGGCAAGGCGATCGATCACGCCGCACTGAGGTCCAAGGCTCGCTGATTGCTGGCCAAGCTCTGCTCCGCTACATCGAATTGCGCGGCATCGGCCGCACCGCCGACGAGCTGAGGCGGGAACGTGATGGCATGGCCGAACACTTTGCGTTCAAGACCGGCGCTTCGCTCTACCTCGCAGAAGGCTACGAGGAACCCGAGTTACAGCGGATGCTGCGTAAGGCCGTTTCGAAATTCGGCCCGGCTTTTGTTACGGCTGCGATCAGAAGGACGTTTGGACTATGAGGGACCGGAGCACGAGCTTGTAGCGAAGGTGCCGAATCGTGGGCTATAACGGCACGAAATGTGCAGACCTGTAGGCTGGTCGTATTCAGTCCCGGATGTCTCGGGCTACAAACAGGGGAATATCATCGCATGAGCAAAATGCTGACCGCTGGCGAGCAGCCGATCGCGAGGGTTTTCAGCGACGACTACTTATTCACTATTCCCGGCTACCAGCGCCCCTACGCGTGGACGAAGGATCAGGCAGAGGAACTACAGGAGGACCTGCGCGCGGCCATGGCAGAGTCGGGCGATGTGTCGCAGCTTCCGCCCTACTTTCTCGGCAGCATCGTATTGGTGAAGGAGGAAGGCAGTCCTGATGCCGAAGTGGTGGACGGCCAACAACGGCTGACCACGCTGACACTATTGCTGGCAGCGCTGCGCACCGCACTGGAAGACGACAGAGCGCGCAAGGGCCTGTCGAAATTGATCCTGGAGGAAGGTGATGTCATCTCGGGTACGCAAAACCGGTACCGCCTGGCACTGCGCGAGCGCGACAACGCATTTTTCCGTGAGTATGTACAGGATGAGGGCGGCATCGCGAAGCTGGTACGGCTAGATGGCAAGCTGTCTGACAGCCAGCACAACCTGCGCGAAAACGCAAAGCTGCTCCTTGCAGGCATGATTGCATTGCCGGACGCCGAGCGCCTGCGCCTTGCCCAGTTCATTGCCACGCGCTGCTACCTCGTCATGGTATGTACGCCGGACTTGGAATCGGCCTATCGCATCTTTGACGTGCTGAACAGCCGTGGCTTGAATCTGGCTGCCACCGACATCCTGAAAGCGAAGATCATTGGCCAGATCGCTGAAGATCGACGTGATGCCTACACGCGCAAATGGGAGGACGTGGAAAGCGAGCTGGGACGCGAGGAGTTCGGCAATCTGTTCAGCCACATCCGGATGATTTATCGCAAGGCCAAGCCGAAGGGCACGTTGCTGAAGGAGTTCGAGGAGCACGTGCACTATGCGGCTCCGGCGGCTTTCGTTGACGACATCCTGCTGCCGCTGGCGGCAGCCTATAGCGAAATCGTCGACGCAAGTTACACGAGTCAGGCTGGAGCCGAGGTCGTCAATGAGTGCCTGAAATGGCTGAATCGCGTTGAGTTTAAGGACTGGTTGCCCCCCGCACTGGCTTTTCTTGCTGCCCACCGAAACCAATCTGAGCAGGTGCGCGGCTTCTTCGCCGCGCTGGAGCGCCTCGTATACGCAATGTTGATTGCGAGGTGGGGCGTCAACGAACGCATCGAGCGTTGCTCAAAACTCACGACAGCGATCCAATCGAGAGCTGACTTGACGGCGCAAGATTCGCCACTACTGCTTGCCGACTACGAAAAGAAAGCGGTGTATGACGCGCTAGACGGACCGTTGTACGCCACCCACTCGGCGCGCGCACTGGCAACGATCCTTCTGCGACTGGATGCTTGGCTTTCCAGCGGCGGCGCGCACTACGACTACCCAATCATCTCGATTGAGCATGTATTGCCGCAGAATCCGCAGCCCGGAAGCGAATGGCTGACGTGGTTCCCTGATGTGACCGAGCGCTCGGGGTGGGTTCACCGCCTCGGCAACCTGATGCTGCTCAGCCGACGCAAGAACAGCGCCGCCAGCAATTACACGTTTGACTACAAGAAAAACGTCTACTTCAAGAAGAACGGCATTTCGCCGTTTGCTTTGACGACTGAAGTGCTCGGGCACAAGGAATGGAAGCCTGAAGATGTCTCCGCAGTCCACAGAGAGCGGCTCGAAACATTCGAGAAGGCGTTGGGTCTTCAAGGCCGTGCGACATTGTCGGTAGCACCGGTTACAGCCAACGCGTCGGCGAAGCTTACCAACCTACCGCAGATTTTCCATTGCAAGGCATCCGGAGCCGACGCGCACGCACGCTGCACTTCCGACGGTTTAGTTGTACTGAGCGGCTCAAGTGGCCGAGCAGAAACCATGGTTTCACTGAAGGGTCATACCTATGGCGATCTCCGATCAACCTTGCTGAGCCAAGGTGTCATCGTTGAAACGGAGGATGGACGCATCCGATTTGAGAAAGACTGGCCGTTCAAAGCTCCGAGCACAGCGGCGGTAGCTGTTATGGGCCGTCCGGCCAATGGGTGGAAGGAATGGCGAGATGAGAACGGAGTGACGTTGCGCGAAGCCTGCGGAGTACCAGAGGATTCGGAGTGACCCTCCACACAGAAATCCATTTCGAAGACGACATCTGCGCGCACCTGGCCGCACATGGTTGGGTATACGACCCGAAGGATGCGACACAGTACGACCGCGCGCGGGCGCTGTTTCCGTCCGATGTGATCGCATGGGTGCAGGCGACGCAACCGGATGCATGGGAAACGTTGGCGAAGAATCACGGCGCCACCGCCGAGGCGGTGCTGCTGGATCGGCTGCGCAAACAACTGAACGAGCGCGGCACGCTGGACGTGTTGCGCCACGGCGTCGAGATGATCGGCCTGCGCCGCCCACTTGCGCTGGCGCAATTCAAGCCGGCGCTGGCGATGAATCCGGAGCTGCAGGCGCGCTACGCGGCCAACCGCCTGCGCGTGGTGCGGCAGGTGCATTACTCGCTGCACAACGAGAACGCGATCGACCTGGTGCTGTTCCTCAACGGCATTCCCGTCGCGACGGTGGAATTGAAGACCGACTTCACCCAAAGCGTGCGGGATGCGGTGGACCAGTACCGCTTCGACCGTAATCCGCGGCCGAAGGGCCAGTCTTCTGTCGAACCGTTGCTGGGGTTCCCCGGCGGCGCGCTGGTGCACTTCGCGGTCAGCAGCAGCGAAGTGGAAATGACCACGCGGCTGGCTGGTGCGGCGACGGCGTTCCTGCCGTTCAACCGCGGCGACCATGGCGGCAAGGGCAACCCGGTGAATCCTGACGGCTACCGCACCGCGTACCTGTGGGAACAGGTTTGGCAGCGTGACAGTTGGCTCGAAATCATCGGTCGCTACCTGGTCACGCCGCGCGACGAGAAAAAACGTATCAAGGCGCTGATCTTTCCGCGCTATCACCAGTTGGACGCGACACGCAAACTGGTGGTGGATGTGTACGCGAAGGGCGCCGGCGGGAAATACCTGATACAGCATTCGGCCGGTTCCGGCAAGACCAATTCGATCGCGTGGACGGCGCACTTCCTCGCCGACCTGCACGATGCCGACAACCGCAAGGTGTTCGACACCGTGCTGGTGGTGAGCGACCGCAACGTGCTGGACGCGCAGTTGCGTGATGCGGTGTTCGACTTCGAGCGCACCACCGGCGTGGTCGAGGTCGTCACCGGCGAAAGCGCGGCCAAGAGTGCGGAGCTGGCGAAAGCGCTGGCCGGCGGCAAGAAGATCGTCGTGTGCACGATCCAGACTTTTCCGTTCGCGCTGAAGACCGTACAGGAACTGGCCGCGACGCAGGGCAAGCGCTTTGCGGTGATCGCCGACGAGGCGCACAGTTCGCAGACCGGCGAGGCAGCCAGCAAGTTGCGGCAGGTGCTCTCCGTGCAGGAACTTGCGGAGATAGAAGACGGCGGCGAGATCGACACCGAGGACATGCTGGCCGTGCAGATGGCCGCACGGGCGAACACCGCGGGCGTGACCTACGTGGCCTTCACCGCGACACCGAAGGCCAAGACGATGGAGCTGTTCGGCACGCGACCCGCTCCGGACCGGCCGGCGGGCGACGACAACAAGCCCGCGCCGTTCCACATCTATTCCATGCGCCAAGCGATCGAGGAGGAATTCATCCTCGACGTGCTGGAAAACTACACACCGTACAAACTCGCGTTCAAGCTGGCCAACCAGGGCAAGGAATGGGACGAGAAGGAAGTCGAGGTCAACTCGGCCCTGAAGGGCATCATGCGCTGGGTGCGGCTGCACCCGTACAACATCGCGCAGAAGGTGCAGGTGGTGGTCGAGCACTTCCGCGAGAACGTCGCGCCGTTGCTCGACGGCCACGCCAAGGCGATGGTGGTGGTGGCCAGCCGCGTGGAGGCGGTGCGCTGGCAGCTTGCCATCGACAAGTACATCAAGGATCGCGGCTATCCGATCGGCACGCTGGTGGCGTTCTCGGGCGAAGTGCACGACCCCGAATCCGGTCCGGACGCGTTCACGGAAAACAGCACGTCGCTGAATCCGACCCTGCGCCGCCAGGACATGCGCGAGGCGTTCGCGACCGACGAGTATCAAATCCTGCTGGTCGCCAACAAGTTCCAGACCGGCTTCGACCAGCCTTTGCTGTGCGGCATGTACGTGGACAAGCGCCTTGCCGGCATCCAAGCTGTGCAGACATTGTCACGTCTCAATCGGGCGTATCGCGGCCCGTTCGGCAAGAAGGACACCACCTACGTACTGGATTTCGTCAACGATGCCGGGGAAATTCTGCAGGCGTTCAAGACCTACTACGAAACCGCAGAGCTGGAGCGTGTCACCGATCCGAATCTGGTCTACGACCTGCTTGCACAACTAAACGCATCCGGGCACTACGACGACAACGAAGTCGAGCGCGTGGTGCGGGCGGAACTGGATCCGCAAGGCGCTCAACGTGAACTGGCGGCGACGATCGAACCGGTCGCGGAACGCTTGCTGAGGCAGTACCGGGCTGCACAGCAGTCATGGCGTGCTGCGCAGGAGGGCCGGGATGCCAAGGCCGAGCAAGCCGCGCAGGACGAGATGAACGCGCTGCAACTGTTCAAGAAGAACCTCGGCATCTATCTGCGTGTGTACGCATTCCTGTCGCAGATCTTCGATTACGGCAATACGGCGGTGGAGAAGCGGGCGATCTTCTTCAAGCGCCTGTTGCCGCTGCTGGAATTCGGCCGCGAGCGCGAAACCATCGACCTGTCGCAAATCGTGCTGACCCATCACCGGCTGCGCAATCTTGGCAAGGCCGCGATGTCACTGATGGACCAGCGGTACCCGAAGCTGAAGCCGATGGACGAAACCGGGACGCATGAGATTCGCGACCCGGCGAAGGAGCAGCTCGCGCAGATCATCGAGCAGGTCAACGACCTGTTCCAGGGCGACCTTACCGAAAACGATAAGCTGAGCTACGTGAACAATGTCATCAAGGGCAAACTGCTGGAATCGGAAACCCTGATTCAGCAGGCGGCCAGCAATACCAAGGAGCAGTTCGCCAACTCGCCCGACCTCGGCAGAGAGCTGATGAATGCGATCATGGATGCCTTGGCCGCGCATACCTCGATGAGCACCCAGGCCCTGGATTCCGAACGCGTGCGTACTGGTATCCGTGAGGTATTGTTGGGCCCTGCCCGGCTTTACGAATCATTGCGCGAAGGGAGCGTGGTGCGTTCCACCGATACTTCGGTCTGAGATCGACGCATCCAAGGCGCGTGCATCAAGGAGATTGGTAGCTCGAATCAAGTTAATTCGGTCAGATTACCGACAAAGCAACCCGTGAAGATCAAGCGTCGTTATGCGCAACACGGGTTCTGAGTGGCTCCGGAACCTTGGCGGATTGGTGCTTGGATGGCGGAGCATGTGTGGACTCAAGAGCAGGCGCGCTGAATGAAAATATTCAACAATGGCCGTGGAATTCATGTTCGTGAGGTTCCAGGATTAGACAAACTTAAGGCTCTCCCAGATAGTTGGCACGCGTTTACGAACCTTGATCTGTCTTTGCCTGGAAAAGGTACTCGAGAAATCGACGTAGTTCTTGTGTTGGAAGATCGCTTTTTGCTGGTCGACTTGAAGGACTGGAAGGGGCCGATCAGTAGTCGCGATGGCAACTGGTTCAATGGAAACCGCAACAATGGTCGATCCCCCGTAGGGAAAATCGCAGAGATCGCGCGCGAACTTCATCCCATTCTTAAAAAATCATTATCAGAGCAGGCTAAGAAGGAGGGATTAACTGATCCTCTGCCCACCCCGATGATCCAGTCAGCGGTAGTGCTGACCAATACCAAAGATCGGTCTCAGATTGCCGATAGCGAGTCAGCGTTCGTCTTCTACATCGATGACTTCATCAAGGTTGTCCGAAACAAGGATAAAAGAATCAAAGCCTTTGGTCCTGTCTTCTTCGAAGACTTCACGAGCGATGTCTGGATGCAGCGCTTCAGGCGCTTTTTCAATGTGGGTGGTGGAATATTCCAAGTTGGCAAACGCAATTATGGTGGCTTCATAGCGCGTGTAGACGCGCCCACATTCCAGCACCGTGAAGAGCTCTATGCCGAGTTTGACGTGGAGGAGTCTGGAATTGACAATTCCTGCGGACTCCTGCGCCGCTGGAACTTTGCAAAGGCTGACACACGGTTTCAGACCGAAGCCGGGCGCGCGGAAATAGCAGGTCGTGAAAGGAAGGTTATCGCTTGGTTGGATGATCGGAACCCGAAGTGCGGTGAGTCGATTTTCAAGCCAAAGGCGGAAGATCCGGAGCGTGGTGTCTCTTACTGGGAGGTTTTCGAGCGCCGACGACGGATGAAGCGCTTGAGCGAGTTCGCTCAGTCGGACCTCGCTGGTGCCACCGCAGGAGAACGCATCGCCTTAGCACGACAGGTTCTGTCGTCGGTAGCACCGATTCACGCATTGAACGCCGCTCACTTGGATTTGGGTGCTCACAGCGTATGGGTGGAGCTACCAAGTACGGTAAAACTCTCACATTTGATGTCTGCATCTTTACCTGAAGTCCAGACGCTAGGCGAGTCTCGGTTTCAGTTTCTTTCTACTTCCAGCATGCCTGAGGACATCTTGGGTGGACCTGTTGATCTACTTCGCAGGGATGTATTTTTGCTGGGATGCGTGATTCACCGTCTGCTATTTGGGGAGCCTCCCCGCGGCGAGCCGCCAGAATGGAACAGTACGATCGACGCAGACGGAGAGTTTTCTAATCTGCATCCGTGGTTCGAGAAGTGTCTGGACGTGGACCAGTCCAATCGATTCAGCGACGCGGGCGAAATGCTTGCAGCGTTCAACGCCGCTCTTGTTTCAGGCAGCGATGAAAAGTCGACAATCGAAGGGCTCGAGCGCTACCGAACATTGAAGACACAGAGAGATATCTTCAAGGCTTATCTCGAGACCGAGCTCATAAGCGACGATGAGCGGGCGATTGTCTGGAGAGCCGATTCCGAAGGACAACTGCGCCTCGTAAAGATGTGGCAGTCGCTCACGCTCGGGAACATTGCTAAGGAGCGCTCCCGAATCCTTGCGTTTTTAGACCATGCTCAGCAGTTAGCAGAGGCTCCGGCTAAGGGGACTGCTCGACTGCTTAATGTGCATTGGACTGGCGATGCGATTGTTCTGGTTCAGGAGTATGTTCCCGGCAGAACGCTTGCGGAGAGCATGGGAACCGGCCCACTAGGAGAGGCGCTTGCAGCGATAGAGTTTATCGTCGAGCTCATCGATGTGATTGAAAATCTGCATGGGCGAGCGGTGGCTCATGGAGACCTAAAACCTGACAACATCATTGTCGATGGAAGTGCAGGCAAGCCCCTGCCGGTTCTCATTGACATGGTCGACTACTCATCCGCCCAAGACGGATCTCGTCGATCTCGAGCCTATTCACCCGCTTCGGGTGGGCGATTCGAGCGCGATCGCTACGCAGTGACAAAAATCGCAGAGGAACTTCTGGCGAGGCTAGACATCAATGCGGAAGTCGCTCGACGAATCGAAAGGGCCATCGAAGAATGTCGCATGGGACCTCCAGCGAACGGTACATTGTTACCGCTACGCGAGGCTCTCGAAGTCGCTGCGAAACCGCCTACTGAAAGTGATCTGCCGAGTTTCACCATCTCCATTCCTCGCACTGAATCTGGCCCGATGCTTCCTGACGAAGGGCAGTTTTGGATTGTGAAAAGCGACAGGCGACTCAAAATCGTTGGCGCAGTCGAGGAGCTTTCGGTCGAATTGGGCGCTACCGGAGCGCCCTCGAAGGCGTGGCGCAACAAGCTTGAACAAGCGCAGGCATCTTGGCTCGCGAAGCAGAAGATCTGCGGATTCCGCGCGAATCTCGTGATTGAAAGCGGATTGAGTCAATTGGGGGCTATTTCGTCGATCCTCCAACTCCCTGAGGTTGCGGCTGCACTGGGCGCGCCACCACCTCAGATAAAGGAAGAGAGCGAGCAGGAACTGTCTCAAGTCGCCAGCATCGAAGCAAAGGAGGACGAGCTTGTAGAGCGAGAGCAAGCAGCCGGCGAAGGTGGAGCAAGGGGTAGTTTGGATGTGCCACTGTTGTGGGAGCGTTCGATTCGGATCGAGGGCGAGCTCAAGACGGAGGTTCTTGCCTTAGGCGACAGTACATATCGCTCGCAAGCGCGTCTTCACGTATTACCGATTCAGCTGTCGGTCGGCAACCTGGATTTCGACCGAAAGGACGTGGTCGCAGTTGAGCGACTCGACAATAACGGCATCTGGCGCAAGATCGGGGCCCTCGACGTTCAGAAGACATCTGCAGACGCTTTGGCCATTCACGGTTACGTCGACGGCTCTCGAGGCCCCATCGTTCGAGATGGCGACCGCCTCCGGTTCCAAAGTCGTATGGAGAACACGAGCTGGCAGCGCCGCGAGGAGGCAACAACTCGAATTCTCACCAAAAACTCCGTTGCTCCTGAGTTGCTCGACGCTTTTTACCCTGCCACAGGCAAGCGGCCCTACAACATCACCATTGAGGTGGAAGAAGACCTGCTGGTGCAGCGCTATAAGCTCAATCCGACGCAGGTGGCCGCATTCAAAGGAATCGTCGCGCATCGGCCGTTGGGCTTGTTGCAGGGCCCCCCAGGGACAGGAAAGACGCGCTTCATTGGCGCACTGGTGCACTACGCGCTGACTCATGGGCTCGCGAGGAACGTGCTAGTTGCCAGTCAATCGCATGAAGCTGTCAACAACGCGGCCGAGGCCGTATTGAACTTGTTCGGAAAGGACCGCGACTCGCTAAGCATGATTCGGGTTGGCGCTGAGGGCCAGATTTCCGAGTCGTTGAGGCCATACCACGCCGCTGCCGTTGAACGAGCTTATAAGGATGACTTCGTCGCGACCCGCGAATTAAGGATGGGTGTCGTTGCGAGATATCTTGGACTGAGTGAAACCGAATGCGAGACCGTGATGTTCTTCGAGGACACAATCCGGCCGATACTGGCCCGCGTTTCCGAGTTGGTCGAGGCAAACAGCGAAACAGTCCGAGTCAACTCATTGAAGGCAACTGTGCAGCAGCGCCTTCTAGATCGTGGTATTGATTGCGACCTGTCAGAAGTTGAATCGAGCGAGGTCGAGAACATGGTCACCTCCCTCTTCTTCTCAAGGCTTTCGAATGAAACTGCTCATAGGGTTGAGCGGCTGCGAAACATCGCAGAGCTCGGGCGGGACATCGTCGGAACTGTCTCTACATGGCAGAGGAGCTACGAGACTTTTCTAGCCGGCACCCGGCAAGTAGTCTCGGGTACATGCGTAGGCCTTGGCCGTTCTTCCTTGGGGCTGACGAAGACAACCTTTGATCTCGTGATCGTGGATGAGGCGGCGCGCTGCACTCCGAGCGAGCTGGCGGTTCCAATACAAGCGGGGAAATGGGTCGTGCTAGTAGGCGACCACGCGCAACTCGAACCCCAGCATTCTCCAGATGTCGTGGATGCTCTCGCGCTTGAGTTGAAGATTTCGGCAGCCGAAGTGGTTAAGAGCGATTTCGAGCGCGCGTTCGAATCCACATACGGCAAACATGGGGGGCATACGTTAAAGAAGCAGTATCGGATGCTTCCGCCGATCGGCAGGTTGGTCTCCAACTCGTTCTACGACCGAGCTCTGCAACACGAACGGACCAAGCCAGAAATTCCTCCGGGGGCCCTGCCGCCTGAACTGGCGGTTCCACTCGTGTGGGTGAGTACGGACGCCATGGGTGCGAGCGCTTACCAAAGGGCCGGAAGTATAAGGCGTGGGAGTTTACACAATGCCGCCGAAGCGGATGTGATCGTCTGGCTGCTTAAGCGCTGGTCCGAACACGAGCCATTCTTGAGCTGGATTAAGACTCTGCCGGATGGCGTGGAGGCGATCGGCGTGATCTGCGCGTATGCGGCGCAGCTTGAACTCGTGAGACGGAAACTCCAATCCGAGAGCCTTCCAGAGGTATTCAGGCGCGCGATCAAGGTTGACACTATCGACAGCTACCAAGGCAAAGAAAACCTCATTGTGATTCTGTCGCTGGTTCGAAACAACGCAGATGGGATCAAGGACCGCGGGGCGCCTACAATACAGCCCGGCTTCCTGGCGAAGAAGAATCGAATCAATGTCGCCCTGAGTCGAGCGATGGATCGTCTTGTCATCGTGGGCGCAAAGGCAGCATGGAGAGAAGGGTCTCCGCTTGGTGCTGTTTCGGCCGGCTTCGACGAAGAGGTCAAAGGCGGTGACGCCATGCGCCTGGACGCCTCCGAGCTTCTGGCTTCACCAAAATCGTCGAGGAAGGGAAAAGAGAAGGTCACTGGCAGGGTCAAGCGGAAGGAAGGTGACGTATGAGCGGGGCTCGTCGCGTGCTTTCATTGCGCAAGGCAGCAATTGGAGCCGAACCTGAATCGATCGACGTTCGGGTTCCCGTCGGAATTTTCGACGTGCAACTTCCGGCCAGACAGTTCGTGGTGCGGCACAAAGTGGCCGAAGTTGGCGAGGTTTCGCTAACAACCGAGTTCTTGCTGCGACTATTGCATTCTGCCGACGGCATGCCAGAGGAAACTGCTGCAAGCTTCTTTGGCTTCAACGCCAATGAAATGGCGTACGTCATACGTGATGCCGAAGCCCGAGCCTATATATCTCGCTCCGAAGGACGCATTTGGCTGACGGATGCCGGCAACGCCCTCTTTAAGGCGAGCGACAAGCCTCAGATCTACGACGTCGCTAAAAAAACAGAAAGAGTTGGATTCGATTTACTCTCTCTTGCGCCCTGCGATCGGGAGCACCAATCCGAATTTGAAAGATCGCTACCTGAGCTTGCGATTCGAGATCCGGACCTGGTCGCCAACGCTTCGAGGCACGTTCCTGAGTCCTTTCGCAGATTCTATGGAGAGATTTCAAGTCGCAGGGACAGGGAGGCGGTGGATCAACTAAAGAGGTCCTTGTACTCAGTGGATGACGTAGTCGCCGGCGACCGATTCTCAGCAGTCGTCCCGTTTGTTGCCATGGCCTCAGTTCGGAGGCCTAGCGAACCTGAAGCGCTTCTGGAGAAGTGGAGAACAGGGCACGAACTTGCCGATCGAGACCGAGTCGTCCATGGTGTGGCGGAGTTTCTGGAGAATCTTCGAACCGTAAAGACGCCGGAGGATGTCAATGCGCTCGACGTCCTGACGAATATCGCGCCCGAGTACCTAAAGGAGTATGTGAATCGCTCTGGTTTTGCATCGCTTCGTTACTTCAAGGAATTGGCCGGTCGCGCCGGTGAGTTGCGCAGCAATAGGCCCACCGTTGGCATCGCTGGAGCGCTGTATCAACCCGAGAACATCGTACGAATTACAACGGCTATCGGCTACGCAAACGAACCTGCGCTTAGCAATGATGACGTTTTCTTGTGGGTCGTGCCGAAGCAGTCAGCATGGGGTGCTTCGCGATCCTTCCTGGAGCTTCTCGAAACGCTCACGAAGGAAGGCGTTGATGTAGACGCCACTGGCAGAAAGATGGAGCGCAGCCCCATCTTGATTGATGAAGGAAAACCTCAGCGGCGGCTGACTAAAGCCGCTCCCACAATCTTCTGCAGGCCAAATACTGGGGCGATTCCAAGCTCGCTCGAAGTCCTCCTGATTCCGCGCAGAGTTGCCGCCGTGGTTGTTCACGCGCCAATTAACGATGGCCGCGGATTCCCGATCCCCCTGGGCATCCTGAGCTTTGATGCAGCCATTGTTCGCCGTGTTCACCGATATCTGACGGATCATCTTCCCGCCGATGTGACGAAGTACGGCTCAACGGGCGGATTTAACATCCGGAGCTGCCTTGAATGGCCCCAAGATACCGACGCGGCGGCAGTTTCGAATTCCGAGACGTAAGTTAGCCGTAGAGTCGATGGGTCGGTTGCCGGACTTGCTCCAAAATTCTTTGCGCTTGGCCTTCTGCACGTCCAAGCCGATCTGCGGTGGCGTTGCCTTGTTGCCGCCGACCCAATTTCCGACTCCGGGCCCATTCCAGCGGCATCGAAGGCCATTCACTATCATGAACCGATGAGTGTCCCCGCTTCCCCTGCCCTAGATCCCGAACCCTCACCTGAAGCTTCTGCTACCCGAACAACTGCTCCGGGAGAGGGTGAGAGACGGGCACAGCGCGGATACACCCGCCAGTACGAAGCTGCGGCCGCGGCCATCTACCGCGGGTTGGACGGCGGAGACCTGCGCTGGGTGGGCCTCGCAGATCGATGTGCCGGAATCGCCGACGACGTCGTGTTGGGGTATGACGACGAAGTGGTGGGACACCAATTCAAGACTGCACGGAACCCCTCCGCGTTTCGGATCAGTTCGCTCTTGACCGGGAGCGACGGTTTGCTATCTGGATTAGTTCTCGCTTGGCAGCAGCTACGGGAAAGTTGCCCGGGTCAGACGGTAAGAATTCGCGTCGTTGTATCGGATATTCCGTCGGAAAATGATCGGCTAACTGATGATGGTGGAACGACGCGACAGTTCGTCGAAGACTGGAGGGCACACCCTTCATGGACGTTGGCGGAGTGGAAAGTATCTCGTTGGGGCTCATTTGTCGAACATCTACTTGGGAAGTCGAGCCTCGACGATGCTGGATTCGAGGAGTTTCTGCGCCATTTCGAACTCGTCCATGGCGGAGATCCAGATTTCGCCACTCGATTTGGCATAACCGATCTCTCACAGCCGCAAGTAGATCGGATAGCGCAGCGCTTGCCAACTCTTGTTGCTCGCGTTCCCGAGCAGGATCGATGGACCAGAGAAGCATTCCTGCGAGAAATGGGCTGGCTCGATGTCGAGACCCTGCATCGCCACCAGTTTCCCGTTGGCGCTGCCGTACAGCGCAATCCGGCTACGGAGGAGCAACTTAGGCTTGCATTGAATGGAAGCACATCGGGATATGTGTCATTAGTCGGGCCTCCTGGTTCCGGCAAGTCCACTTTGCTGCAGATTGCATTCGAATCGGAGCCTCGGCTTGTTGTGGTCAGGTACCTGGCTTTCGTGCCTGGAGCTGCCCAAGGGATAGGCCGCGCAGAGGCAGCCGACTTTCAAGAGGACCTGATCGTAGGGCTACGACGAACCGGTCTGCGCGGTCTTCGGTTCCGGCGGGAGTCACCTCAAGAAAGGCGGGAGGAACTCGAAGCATTGCTTAGCGCAGCGGGTACGCGGTTCCAAGAAACTGGTACTCGAACGCTTATTGTCGTCGATGGATTGGATCATGTACCTCGAGAGGAGCGCCCCGAGCGGTCATTTCTTTCGGAATTGCCACTTCCGGCCTCGATTCCCGATGGCGTTGTGTTCCTTCTGGGGACCCAGCGCGTAGATCTGCCCGGCATTCCACCTTCTGTTCGAGACCAATCGGGTTTGCCAAGACGCCATGTGGAAATCGCCCCTCTGTCTCAGGGTGCAATTTCCGCAATGGCGGATGCTATGGGGCTTCCAGAGACCATCTCGAGGACGCGCTTACGCGAGTTGGCGCAAGGTCATCCGCTTGCGACTCACTACCTGATCGAAGCGCTGCTCGCTGCCAAGGACGAGGTGGAACGGGCGAGTATTCTGGATGGAGGGTTCGAATACTCGGGAGACGTCGAGGCGTTGTACACATCCGCATTGCGCGGGTTGGACGATGACCAAGAGATCATGGACATTCTCGGGCTCATCGCTAGATCAGAGGCTCCATTGGATCTGGGCCAGCTCGAACAGTTCTACTCCATCGACGCCATAGATCGCGCCTGGCGCAACGTTCGCCATCTCCTCATCAGTAATGGGCGTGGCTGGTCGGTCTTTCACAACAGTTTTCGGCTGTTTGTGGCCCGCATACCCAGATTGCGTTATGGAGTGCCAGATCCTGAATACTCAACACAGCTATACCGACGATTGGCGGAAATCGCGGTAAGCGCAGGCGATGATTCGCCTCAACGGTATCTGCAATTGCGCTATCTGTTGCGCTCTGGAGCGCATCAAGAGGCGCTAGTACTCGCGACTCCGGCGCTCTTTCGCGAGCAGTTTCTAGCCGGCCGATCGGTGGGTAGCATTCAGGACGATATCAGGCTGGCCTTCAATTCTTTGAAGGAGGTGCGGGATCCAACAGCAGCCTTCCGTTTGATCTTTTCGTCGGACGAGTTGACTCGTCGATTTTCGGCCATTGAGCAGTCGGATGATACGGTCGAGGCCTTGATTGCAACTGGCGACGTTGATGATGCGGAGGCATTCATTGAGGAGGTAGGCGGTAACGGATACGCCGTGGTGGCTGCGTGGTTGGCCGAGGGAAACTTGGATCGAGCAAGATCTCTCTTCGAGCGCATCGAACCATTGCACGACCTGGGAAGTGACGACGGGTCCACCGGAGGTCCGGTTTCCCAACGTAGCGAGCTTGAGAATTGGGTTGAGCAGGCAATCCATTTTAGGACGCCGACTGAGATCTTGTCCGGGATTGACCGTATCGTCGAGGTCGCCGGGCGTGACAATCATCCATTTCAGGACCCGAACGACCTCGGGAATCTGCTACGAAAACGTGCCGCAATGGCAGCCTTGGCATTCGATTCGGCAGTTGATGTAGGCACAATAATCGCCGATTTCCGCTTGGAGCCCGGTGCACACGTGTTCTTGCGCCTTTGGGCGGCTGCACATCTATTGACCCGCGGGAGGACAGCAGATGCGACAGCATTAATTGAGCAGGCCACGACAGATGTACGGGCGCTTTCGGAAACCTCAGATTGGCTGAGGAGAAAGGTTGCCCTTAAGATTGCCCATAGAAATCTGCTGACTAATGCGCGATCTCTTTTCCAAGGGCTTGCGCCACCCGCGATTTCCGAGCTTGATGATTCCATCAACTACGAGTCGGTCAAGCACGTTACGCGAGCAGTGATGGAATACTCAGAACTGGCGACCTTGCTCAGCTTGTCGGTTGCCACCGCTCCGCAATCGGGCAAGCCTCAGCTGAGACCGTTGCAACAGTTCAGCGAGCTCGCAGGGCAGCTAGCTGCGCGTAGTCGAAATGCTGCAGCATCGATAGCTCACGGTGAAATTGCGCAAGAATGCGCGCGGTTCATGCGTTACGTGTGCCGAACGCGTGCCCAAGAGGCAGGCGAGTTCTTCGCTACCAGCCAGCTGACTTCCGCGGCATCGGAGGTGGTGCGGTCCCTTTTGGAGTCGGCAGCTAGATTGGGACTGAATGAGTTCGCAATGGCAGTAAATGAGATCGATCAAGTCCTTGCCGATAGCCCGACAGAACGAAATCGCTTCGTCCCCCTCGAGAGTGTGATCGCCTGCACGATGGCACAGTTAGGTGGGAATGTCGATGATGCGGAGCGGCGCTTAAGCGGATTGCTGGAACGTCGGGACGAGAATACTCCGAGCGAGTTTCTTTCGAGTACAGCTCGCTTGGCTGTTGCATTCGCGCAAATCGGACGCAAAGATCGTGCACGAGCGTTGTTAGCGGAAGGCAGAGCTGAAACACTCGGTTATGCCGTTCAAGCGAAAAAGGATCCGCAGTATGCCTTCTGGATAGCACTCCTGCGCGAGGCTAATCGTATCGATCCGGTCGGGCGATTCGCGCGTGTACGCACGCTTGCTCGGCAAGCCGTCGGCATGACGCTAACAGAAGGTAGAGACGCAGCTGGCCGAATCGCTCACGAGATCATCGTAGAGGCGATGTTGGATAACGCGAAGCTTGGCATCAGCACGGCACTGGCTCTCAACAACGCCGATCTGATTGAATTACCGGACGTCGTGGATGCCTTGATGATCGGCTTGGTCAAGCGAGATCCACGGCGCCTCAGGGCTTGTGTCGAGACCTGGGTTTCGCTCTGCCTGCCCTTCCATAGGGCAGCGTATTACCGCAGTGAGTCAGAAGGGTGGTTCATTCGCGAAGCCATGGGCGTCGCGGCACCTGCGGAAGTCGATGTTATAGCCAATATTCTGCAAATGAATATCGAGATCCATTCGCAGATGGACGTCAGGCATTCGCTTCTCGACACACTGGCGCTAGAGGTTGAGAAGCGTGGAGTGCCTTCAGGAGGCATCCGCGCGGGCATGGCAAGGCTCGCCGGCGAGCCGACGCTGCGCAGAAGCGGCGGAGACTCTCCAACACGTTATGACGATGTTGCCGACATAACGAGCCTCACGGCTCGGCTCGACGAAGTGGCGACAGACGGATCCGTTGACTATGACGCGACGAAGGCATTCATCAGGCTGATTCCAACGGCCGATATTGATGTAGCGCTTGCTTTGTTCGATCGACATGCCCGCATAAGCCAGGATAACCGCGCTCGATTCAGCTTGGTGGATAGAGCATTGGCCGTTGGCCGCAACGATGTGGCTGCTCGCCTGGTCAACGGTTATGTGATTGCTGAGGATCGTAGTGCAAGCTGGTCCTGGACGATGGGCGGTGGTCGTCGACGTTACTTCCAGGCCCGATTGAAGTTGGATGGGGCCGCTGTCCACGCAGATGCTTACGCGAACTTCGCATCGGCGCTGGCAGCTGGAGAAGAGATGACTAACTCGCTTCTGTGGGATATCGATGACATCTGGCCGGTGCTCACGACTGCCCCGAATTGGCAGGCAATGTGGGAGTCAGTGGAGGAGCAATTGCCTTGCACACGCGACTACCGACTTGGTAAAGACATCGAGATGATCGATGTTGATACAGACTCAGCTTTAACTGCGAAGCTATTTCACCAACTTTTAGCGCTTCCCATTCCCGAACTCAGATGGCACGCGGAACGAGGCCTTTCCGCCTTGGCAGACATCGATGAAGATGCGCTAACGACACTGATCGAATCAATGCTTTCGGGTGCCGCGGAAGAGGTGATTGAGGGCCTTCGTCTCGCCCGCGCGTGGGGTAGAACGAAACTCCGGGGGGTGCTGGAGACCCGCGTTGTTGCGCTTGTTGATCACGACGACATCGTAGTGCGTTCGCTTGCGAAAGCATTGACCATGAAGTGGGGATTGGATGTCGGGCGCCAAGTCGCTCCGACCCCAGTTTTCTACAGTTTGGCTCTCCCGCCCCTACAACCGGTCGTTAGGGCTAACTCTCTTCGCCGACGACCTTTCGGGCCGCCCGCTGTATCGGATGTCGCGGCTTGGAGCGCTCCCGTCGATCATCTCGTCAGCCGGCTTGCCGAGGCCGCTGGTGTTTCGACGGGTCACATTCGGCGCAGAGTCCAAGATCTGATCGAAAGTTGGGGTGGATTAGAGGCGTTCGGGCAGCCAGGTCTCGATGGATTAGAGCGGGAGATGTCAAAACTAGGCTTCCGATTGACGTTTCGATACCCCCATGTGGTCGGGGCGCTAAGGGCCCTACGACGGATCGCCGGAGAACTAGAACGGGCAGGCCGAATCAGTGCCGACGAGATCGATCAATTGGTTTGGGCCCTCGGCGAGTCCCAAGTCCCACTGCGGACTAAGATGGATATTAGGCCCGAATTTGTCCACCGACCGACGATGCCCGGATTCAGGGTGGACGAGGAAGACTGGCTGGCGGCGGTGGAAGAGGACTTGAGTGATGTGGATCTCGGCCCAGACACAATCCTCGCGGGGGTGTCTCATTTTCACGGAAGAGACGCTTTCACTACCTATGAATGGACACGGATGCGCTTATTCGGAACGAGACTTCCTGCTCGTATCGATCCTCGCTTTCTGTATGATGGCCTACCCGTTTCAGCGCCCGCGGGACTTAACGGCGGACCTGAAACCAGAGCGTGGATCCCTGTTTGCCGCGTCGAACGTGAGGGTTTGGGGTCGCTTCCTAACTTCGAGCTGACTCTCGATCCCTCCCTTACCGCGAGCCTCAACTGGCGAATTGCAGATGACGGCTCCTCTACGTGGGCAGACACCACCGGGGCGATCGTAGCAACTGCCTATTGCTGGCGAGACGGAGCGCCTGATGGCCAAACGCACGGCGATTGCCTCTGGGGAGAAGGGGCGGCCATCGTTTTGAACGCAACCGGCCGGACTCAACTGGAGGCGCTTATTGGGGTCCGAGAATTTACTGCTGCGACGGCACGTCGATCCAAGAATGCAAGCCATGAAGAGAAGGTGCGATTCGCGATCAGGCCGTCAGACTCTCCATAATGCATTGTCTGTCCGAATTCTGCCGATGTCGTATGCATTGCCGGCATCAAGCCTCACTTCACTACCCTCAAACCTTTATGCACTGCGACTTGTCGCCGAAGATCGGCGATAAGAACATCCTTTTTTGCGCTCTCCTCAAGCAACAATACATTGCGGGCTTCAGCCGCATCGGCGCGCCTTTCTTGACTCAATCGCTGATCGCGCTCTGAGTGCCATTGCGACACCACTGCCTCAAGTTGCCTTTCGAACGCCTTGCGATCGAATTTCTCTACTGATGTTGATGCTTTTGGCTGGGCTCTTGCTGGTTGCTTGTAGCGCTTCTTCAGCTCAGTGAGAATTCCGGCAATGTCACGTATAAGAGGGCCGTGCAACCGATGCGTCGTCGTGAATTCATTCGGCGATGCGATGGGTTGTATACGGAGTTCGGCTTCTTCCCATATGCGTACTGCTTTCAGATTCTTAGGAATGGATCTGCCCACCGGGACACCACTACGGAGCCATTCCCGCAGGACTTCGAGGCGTCTTTCAATCCGTTGTTCGACTGTTTGGGGCTTGGCACCCCGACCTCTGTCGAGCAAGGTTGTCCGTGGGGACCTCATCCATTTCCCTCCATTTCCTGAGTCGCCCACCTGACAGCGCTTGCGTGTTCGTACTGCGTTTCCCGAACGCGGCGCAGCTCGATTACCCGGGCTTCCTCGAGCGCTCCAAGCAGAGTGTTAGTGCGAGGTTGAGACACGGCAGCGGCCTCCAGATGTTTGACTTCGGCATCGATGGCACTACACCGATCCCTTTGCGTTATGGCGTGGGGACATGAAGAGCAAACTAAAGGACCAGCATGCGCAAAGTCGGGGCCCACCGCCGCTACATCAACAGGTTGTTCGCGGCGGCATGCTGCAAGTATCGCAGCGTCACGCGTTCTTGGGCAGGAGCAGATAACCCAAGGCTTAGGCGTCAGCACCATTCCTTGGCGCCGCATAATCAGTGCGACGCTGGCGCCAACGCGTTCTGGTGAGATGATCAGCAGCTTGCGCCGAAACATGTCAATAAGACGGTGTGCGACCTTTTTCAATCGCTCACCGGCGGCACCAGAGACAGAACGCTCGCCCGCGACAATGGATCGTGCAACCTCACCCAAGTAGCCCCATTCGACATCACGCCAAAGAGCAGCAACCTCCGGGTCCTGAGTCACGTAGCGCTTTGTCATCTCCAAACTGAAGTGTCGGAGATGGTGCGACAAAGCCTCGATCGTTGCACCCTCGAAGCGGTAAAAGTACAAAACGGCAAAGAACCGCCGAAACTGATGGGGATGCCAGTGCCAAGCAGCGACTGACCCGTCAGGCGAACGATGCAGTGGGACGTGCACCGCCTCGGCGAATTCATCTAGTTGGCGGCCAACATCGATCCGAACCGTTCTTCTGCTGTCCGGATGTAGCCACTGGAACAGCTGATCGCCGCCTGCTTCCTGCCGTGCAGTCGCACTGATGGCCGACATTATTTCGACCGCCCTTGCTACAAGTCTTGGCACCGGGATCCATTCCTTACGCTGCAAAGTCTTTTCAATGTACACATGGAGCCACCAACCGGCTTGCTCATCTCCTCGAAGGCACCCATGGCGCAAATCGTCGATCTCCTCATCGCGACGAGCGGTAAACCCGGCGATAACGATCCAGCACGCAGATGCCATTCGGAATACGTCGCTTCGCTCCATCTGACTGGGTTTCAGCTTTTCATCGTAGTCGGAGATACAGCGCGCGGATTGCTCAAAAAGATGAAGCACGAGCATCGGTGGCGGAATGGGGGTACGCGCAGCACCCACCCCCTTGGCAGCCGCAACTCGTGCAGCGCCGCATGGAAATGGTCTAAACCCGATGGACTCAGCCAAGATCTTGCGCCGCATGGCATAAAGTTGCTCGAGCGGATCTAACGACCGATGTAAAGCTTGGACTGTCACATTAGGCAACTGGTCAAGATCGCCGGCAAAGTTGCGAAGCGGCCGCCTTATCCGTAGACCATTTGCCGCAGCAGCTCGCGCAATCAGCTCACCGACACGTCGCAACGTGCGCGCGCTAGTGGGCAGGTTACACGCCGCCAGAATCTGGCCTGAAGAGACGAAGCCAGTGCGCCTACCGGTGGCTGGATTGACATACGGGGGAAGCCCTCCATACGGCCTGGGCTCGCTTTTGTTCGCTTCTTCCAATTTTCGTAGATGTGCTTCAACTCGTTCCGAAGCGTGGATTAGAGCATCGGTACCAAAGCGGCAGTCCTCTATCAGTTGCTCCAGGTCGTACGGTTGCAAATGGGCAAACGACCAGATGTTGCGTAGGCTTAGCGCGTGTGCGAAATTCATCAAGTTGCGCACCATCGTCGCGTGTGTGGATGCGTCGTCAATGCGGCTGTATCTGGAGTCCCGCACCCACCAAGCATATTCTTTAACCGTCGCGTACAGCCTATCGGCGTTTATCAGAGACCTCCCGTCAGCCAGCCTAAACTGAAACTGGATCGCATTCCTCTGACCACGATCATGTGTGTCGGTAACTACCCAAATCGAGTCGGTGTACTTGTTCAGCAGCCATGACGCACGGCGTCGATCATCCATGTCAAGCGGAACTGGTATGACGCTCGGATGAGTAAGTGCGGCGTCCTTAGTCATACAATTACCAAGGGTGAGGCGGTACGTAGTCGGATTTCGCGGAGATCTCAGATGCTCGGCGCATTGCCGCATTCCAAATCTTGATCATAGGACCGCGCACCATCTTTTCCTCGACGACATCTGTGAGGCAGAGCCAAGGAAGCCACACCCGATCCCAACGCTCAGGCTGGTCGCGTTCCCAATCTGGGCGCGCAGCCCGTAGCGACCTTTGCCAGAGTTGAAGTGCAGCGATTGCCTCTACCTCAGCCACAATAAGCATATGCGGGCAGTCGTTCCAGCAGTCGAGCGTGGAGCATTTTTTACCGGGCTCACTGGAGCGCCCCCGCTGATCCCTACAGAAGGTGCCGAGCCCAGTGGCGCGCAACTCTCCCAACCGTGCAGTGAACTGTTCCACCGTAATGCCAAGTTTCAACGCCACATCCTCCGCACCGGAAAGGACCAGGGTTTCGAATGCTTTTTGAAAGCGCCGGATATTTTCGTCATACAACAGCCTGGTGGGCCACTTCTGCTGATAGCCTTGAGTCACGGCGAGTCCGTGTTGGCCGATAGCCATTCCCACCGCGAGTCGGCCTTCGTTTCCGAGCGAAGCGTGTAGGAGTACAGATGGCCGAATCATGCTCGGGAGCAGTTTTACGCCCTGCAGCTCTGGCACTGACCCCGCGAATGATTTGAACCAATTGTTGTACCAATGCGGTGTCATCAGTTGTACGCGACCGCCAATCCGCATTAGAAATAGTCGATCGCTGTCACGTCCCGCAGCGGCTTTCAGTTCTTCGCTGCTCGATAAGAACCATTTAATTGCCTCCACAGCCGGCGAGCGTTCTGGCAAGTCAACTATGATGGGTTTTCCCTTAGCTCGGGCCTTGTAACCGGTGATGCGGCAATATTTGCTTAGGTCACTGGCTTCCATGCATTCCCGATCGAGCGTACGACCTACGCTTACGTTCGCCCCGCTTTCGATGAGATACAGAGTAAGGACTGCGCCAACAGTATCCGAATCCGGATTCAGCAATCTACCGATAGTTGCTAGTCCACCATAGGCGAGATAGCGTTTGGCAAAGAACTGCCCGTAACCAAGACTATTGTTTTTGTTGCCCACCGGTGGGACTCCCCCACACCGCTGTTGGATCAGCGCTAGCAGATTCGCAACGCCTTGTTCAGTCTTGGCTTTTGTGGAATCAGCCGGATTTGGGAAAAACTCTCGGACAAGTTGCCTTAATTTGTACGGATTGCCAGTAGACGCAAGGTAGCCGGCTTCGAATGCCGCCCCGTCGATTTGAGAGCGCAAGAGCAGTTCGTGACCTCGCTGTCTGGCCTTCACAGCACTATCAACGATCGCCGCTGCATGGCTGTGAAGAGCACGGAGGCGCCGCTCCAGCACAAGGCGAATCGCCTCAACAGGATCGCTAGACAAATCATGAGAGACGCTAATCTCAACGGTTAACCCGTTGATGAAGTCGTCCGTGTCGCCCATCCCCATGTCGGTGCCCGAACCCTTGCACGCATCGAGGAAGCGATCTCGTGCGAATGCAACGTAATCGGCTTCTTGCCCCGCGTCAGTGAGGCTCGCCTCCGCAACGCTCCTCAGGTGGCCGCTTCGACGCCTGACGTGCTTAATGCCTGGTAAGGTTATCGCAACAGGTGGCACGACCTGCGCCGAAGACAGAGCGTTGAGCACGATACGCAGTGCAGAAATCGCACCGTCAACGGAACTTTCCGTCGCTGATCCATCGGCAATCGTTGCAACCAGTCGATCACGGTAGACAAATAACGCCTCCTCCCATTCATCGACTGAGTGCACTCGGCCAAATTTATTGGCTTCGGCAACAACTGTTCGACAGTGCGGATTCTCACTTCTGCCGATCCAGGCAAGCATATGAACAAGCTGGAGATAAGGGCCTTTAACCGTTGATGGCGATAGGCCCACCGCTATATGTTTGAATCGAATCCCAACACGCTCGAGAAATAGCTCTGACCAAGGTGCTATTAAGTCACTAAACGGGAAAACGCGGCCGTGAACATATGGATCAATTCTACTTGCAGCGACTTCAGCCGAGATTGTCGCTTGGCTTGCCGCAACTACATCTGCAAAAGGCCTGCTGCCGAGTCTGGCCCTAGGAACCTTGGCTGCTTTCGCGAGCTCGACCTGATTAATGGTCATTCGGTCTTTGTTGAGGACAGGCCCAGCGGCAAGTATGGCCACTACTCGTTCGAGTTCCTTATATCTCTCGAGCGGAAGATAGCTTTCACGTTTCGCGCGAGCATCAAACTCCTCGAACAACTTCCGAATTGGTGGGTGGCGTCTCATAAAAGTCCCACCACGCAGACCAAAGTGCATCATGAATGCAACTCGGTCCAACTTGTTATCGCGAATCCCTAGCTCTCGTGACTCGTATGACTTAGTGAGCCATTTTCTCATCTCAGAGAAGTGTTGCATCGGACCCGTCACTATACCGAGTCGCTGCTCGTACTCCGCGAACACAGCCTTGAACCTCGCCAGGGCACTGTGAGTACAGCCGAGTAGACCTGCGTAGTGGCGTCGGCTTATTTTGCCGCCACGATCGGCCAGGATTCGTCCGTCTTTACAATCGTGATCGAGTAGAGAACGCAGCCTGTGCTCACTCAACGTACCCCGTGGGCACCGATCGCTGCGAGAGTGTGCCCCTCCATCACAACCAGATCTAAACCGCGACATCAGCCTTAATCGGCGGGTGCGGCAAGTAGTCATCGACTTTGAAGTCGTCGATCCTATAGTCGTCGATGCTCGACGCATGACGCGTGAGCCTGATCTTTGGGAACGGGCGGGGCTCACGTGAGAGCTGCTCACGCGCTTGATCGAGATGATTAAGATACAAATGAACGTCACCACCAACCCAAACCAACTCTCCTGGATTAAGACCAGCTTGCTGCGCAAGCATTAGTTGCAATGCTGTTGCACCGACATAATTGAAAGCGGCTCCCAGCAGCAAGTCGACCGATCTCTGAAATAACAAACAGTTAAGGCGACCCGTAGATGTCACATGATATTGATAAACCATGTGACAAGGAGGGAGCGCCATTTTGTCGAGCTCAGCAACATTCCAGCCGTGAAACAGCATGCGCCGGCTTGTTGGTTTTTCGCGTAACGCAAGTATTAAATTTGCAATTTGATCATGTTCTCGGCCGTCTGATCCCAGCCACCGACGCCACTGCTTGCCGTACACCGGCCCGAGATCACCCCATTGAGCGGCGAAGTCATCGTCGTCTAAAATTCGTTGCTCAAACTCTTCTTGTGAAATATTCTGCCCGGTAGTTCGGCGAAATTTGTCCAAAGGCCAATCAGTCCAGATTCGCACCTTTTCGCGAAGCAGCGGCTTTATATTCGTCCCACCCGTCAGGAACCAGAGCATCTCCTTCACGGCGGTCTTCCAGTAGACGCGTTTGGTCGTAAGGATGGGAGCAGTTCCATCAGATAAGTCGAAGCGAACCATGGCACCAAAGATCGAGCGAGTGCCAACGCCGGTCCGGTCGAGGCGTTCGTCGCCATGGTTCAGAACCTGCGCAAGCAAATCAAGATACTGATGTTCCGGATGACGCACGCTCATACTCCCAATTTCGTTGGCCGGTATAACTGACATAGGCCTGAGGCGCAACACGCTCGCCCTGGATCATGGACAATAGCGATATGGCCTACAGGGAAACGAGTACCTAGGCCTTCAGAATTGCTATGCCTGAAAAGAACGGCACGCCAAGAAAGATATCCGCCGAGCGTTGGTACAGCTGGCACGACAATTTCCCATTCGCGACGTAGAACTGGAACAAGGCGTGGCAGGGCATCAGGGCCATCTGGTCCAGCTCGCCGACGTTCCAGGCGCTGACCAGCATGCGGCGCGAATCGGGGCGCTGCCTGATCTGTTCGACCACCCGCGAAATCTGGTCGATGCTGCGTCCGTCGGGCGTCGGCCAGGCCCGCCACTGCCTGCCGTACACGGGGCCGAGGTCGCCGCTGGCGTCGGCCCATTCGTTCCAGATGCTGACGCCGTGTTCCTTCAGGTACGCGATGTTGGTGTCGCCGCGCAGGAACCACAGCAACTCGTGCACGATGGACTTCAGGTGCAGTTTCTTGGTGGTGAGCAGCGGGAAGCCGGCGGCAAGGTCCATGCGGATTTGCCGCCCGAACACAGATAGCGTTCCGGTGCCGGTGCGGTCGTCCTTGCGGGCGCCGTTCTCGAGCACGTCGCGCAGGAGGTCGAGGTAGAGCTGCATGGGCGGGACTCGGGATTCGGAACTCGGGAAAGCATAACAGCCAGTGACGGGGAGCCATCAGGCTCGCTACCCGCATGTACGCGCGATCGCCTGCCCAATGGTTTCACGTGTGAACGCGTTGGGCTTCGCAAAAAGCGCTCAGCCCAACCTACAGACGCGGAAAAGCGTGACAGCCAGTGACGGGGAGCCATCAGGCTCGCTACCCGCATGTACGCGCGATCGCCTGCCCAATGGTTTCACGCGTGAACGCGTTGGGCTTCGCAAGAAGCGCTCAGCCCAACCTACAAACTGCCCGTGTCCCCTGTTCCCCGTTCCCCGCCCCCGCCACATTCAGCCTGTGTTCGGGTAGTCTTGACCGATCCTCGGCCACAAACACCCCCGTACGCCCATGAACGCAAGCATGCCCACGGTATCCAAGACCCGCTCGTTCTCGACCGTATTCCTGATCGAGATGTGGGAACGCTTCGGCTACTACGGCATGCAGGCGCTGATCATTTACTACATGGTTGAGCGGCTGGGCTTCCAGGATACGCCGGCCAACCTGACCTGGGGGGCGGCGGCGGCACTGATCTACGTCGCGCCGGCAATCGGCGGCTGGGTGGGCGACAAATTCTTTGGCACCCGCCACACCATGCTGCTGGGCGCCGTCGTGCTGGCGATCGGCTATGCACTGATGGTGGTGCCGGCGCACAGCTCGAACTTCCTGTTCTTTGCCCTGGGCGTGATCGTGGTCGGCAACGGCCTGTTCAAGGCCAACGCCGGCAACCTCGTGCGCAAGATCTACGAAGGCGATGACACCAAGATCGACGCCGCCTTCACCATTTACTACATGGCGGTGAACATCGGCTCGACCTTTTCGATGCTGGCGACGCCGAAAATCAAGGATTACTTCAACGCGCCGTTCAACGGCCAGCTGACCTGGCTGCTGGGCGACAACGCCCGCAACCTGTTTGGCGACGGCCTCGGCTGGCACATCGCGTTCGCGGTGTGCTGCGTGGGCCTGCTGGTCGGCCTCGGCAACTACATGGTGATGCGCCACACCTTGAGCGCCATCGGTTCCGGGCCGGACCACCATCCGATGAAGTTCTGGAAGCTGCTGACAGTCATCGCCGGCGGCGTAGCGGTGGTATTCATCTCGGCCTACATCCTGAAGGATCGCACGGTCGCGCAATATTTCGTGCTGGTCGCCGGCGCTTGCGTGCTGGCGATCTTCGCGTGGTTGATCGCCTCGTGCCACCGCACCGAGCGCGCGGGCATCATCATCGCGCTGATCCTGGTCATCGAAACGGTGTTCTTCTTCATCTTCTACCAGCAGATGTCGACGTCGCTGAACCTGTTCGCGCTGCGCGATGTCGACCCCGCCTTCCGGCTGTTTGGCCTGCACATATTCGATTGGTCGCCGGCGCAGTTCCAGGCGCTGAATCCACTCTGGATCTTCGCGCTCAGTCCGATCCTTGCCGTCATCTATACCCGCGCTGCCAAACGCGGCAAGGATCTGTCCATCGCCAGCAAATTTGCGCTCGGCTTTGCCGCGGTGGCGATCGGATTCTTCATCTACGGCGCGGCCGGGCATTTCACCACCGAACCCGGCAAGACCAGCCAGTGGGTCATGGTTTGGGGCTACGGATTCGGCTCGATCGGCGAACTGTTGACCTCTGGCCTCGGCCTCGCGTTCGTGGCCCGCTACGTGCCGGCACGCATGGGCGGGTTCATGATGGGGGCGTACTTCGTCGCTTCGGGTGTCGCGCAATACCTCGGCGGGCTGGTCGCGACCCTGGCCAGCGTGCCGGCCACCATCACCGATCCGGTCCAGATGATGCCGATCTACACCCGGCTGTACAACTGGCTCGGCGTTGCGGGCATCGGTTGCACGATCTTTGCCTTGCTGGTCGCGCTGGTGCTGTGGTGGCTCGATCGCAAGGGCATCCTGAGCTTCACCCAAGGCGAAAGCCACTCGGCACCCTGACGAGCTTCGCCTGGCGGCGGCTCCCGGTACTGGCCAAGGGTCGTGACGGTTGTCATGCCCCGCGGCATGCCGTTCGGCAGGGGCACGCGCACGGGTGATCGGGTAATTTAGGCACACGCCGCCACGTTGCGGCGAACCGTTCGCCGCGCGGACGGTCCAAGCGTGGCCCATTACCCCTCCGGACAACACCCGCATGCGCATGTCGCGAAGCAAATGGATTTGGACGCTGGTCGGCGTCGTGATCCTCGTCATCATCCTGTGGCGCGTCTTCAGCGGCGCGGGGCATCGCGGCTTTGGTGACTTCGGCGCCAACGCACCGGTACCGGTCACCGTGGTGCCGGTGGCGGCACAGAACGTGCCGATGTACCTCGGCAACCAGGGCACGGTGCAACCGATCAACTCGGTCAACGTGCAGCCGCAGGTCGGCGGCGAGCTGATGAAACTGGATTTCGTGGAAGGTGGCCCGGTCAAGCAGGGACAGGTGTTGGCCGAGATCGATCCCCGCACCCTGCAGGCACAATTGAACCAGGCGCTCGCCAAGCGGGCCCAGGACCAGACCCAGCTCGCCACGGCCAAAGCCAACCTGCAGCGTTCCGAGGATCCGAAATACCGCGAGTACGTCGCCCAGATCGACCGCATCACCCAGAAGAACACGCTCGCACAATGGCGGGCTGCGGTCGCCGCCGACGACGCGTCCATCCAGAACACCCGGGTACAACTCGGTTTCACCAAGGTCACCTCGCCGATCGAGGGCGTCGCAGGTATCCGGCAGGTGACCCCCGGCAACGTGATCAACACCGGCACCACCATCGTCACGGTCACCCAGATGCACCCGATCGACGTGATCTTCTCGCTGGCTGGCAAGTACCTCGATGAAGTGCGCGCCGCGCAGGCCAAGGCGCCGCTGACGGTGGCGGTACTGGACCCCGACGGCAATACCGTCGAGGCCGATGGCGTGCTGAAGGTCATCGACAACCAGATCGACCCCGATACCGGCTCGTTCAAGTTGAAGGCGGAATTTCCGAACGCGAAGAACCAGCTGTATCCGGGCCAATACGCCAACATACGGCTGCAGGTCAGCGTGGATGACAATGCGCTGGTGGTGCCGACCGCGGCGGTGCAGCGCGGCCCGAACGGCGAGTACGTGTGGCTGGTGACGGACACGCCGCCCGCGGGAGCCAGCTCGGCTGCTGACGGCGCGAAGAAGCCACGTCGCGGCGCCCGTGGTGCGCACGCGGCGGGGAGCGCGCCCGCCAATGACAAGCCCGCGAAGTACGTGACGATGCAGCCCGTCACGACCAGCGGCGAATCCGGCGACACCGGGCTGATCATCAGCAAGGGCTTGAAAGCCGGCGACCTGGTGGTCACCGCCGGCCAGTTCCGGCTGAAGGAAGGCAGCAAGGTCACGCCGATGAAGCCCGGCGAAATTCCGGCGCCACCCACCACTGCCGAAATCAAGGCTGCGGCCAAGGACGGCGGGCGCGGGCGGAGGCGGTGATGAACACGATCGACGGGTCCCGAGTCCCGCGAGCATGAGCTTCTCCAGCCTCTTCATCCGCCGACCGATCGCCACCTCGTTGTTGATGCTGGCGGTGTTGCTGCTGGGCATCATCGGCTACAAGGCGCTGCCGGTTTCCGCCCTGCCGGAAATCGAGGCGCCCAGCCTGGTGGTCAGCACGCAATACCCGGGTGCCAGCGCGACCACCGTCGCGACCCTGGTGACGACGCCGCTGGAACAGCAGCTCGGCCAGATTTCCGGGCTCACGATGATGAGCTCGAACAGCGCCTCGGGGCTGTCAACCATCACCCTGCAGTTCGCGATGAACACCGACCTCGACGTCGCCTCGCAGGACGTGCAGTCGGCGTTGCGCACCGCACGCCTGCCGGGCAGCCTGCCCTATCCGCCGGTGTACAAGCGCGTCAATCCAGCCGATGCGCCGATCCTGACGCTCACGCTCACTTCCGACAGCCTGCCGTTGCGCGACGTCAACAATTTCGCCGACTCGATCCTCTCCCAACGCCTCGCGCAGGTGCCGGGCGTCGGGCTGGTGTCGATCGCCGGCAACGTGCGTCCGGCGGTGCGCGTGCAGGTCGATCCGGGCAAGCTCGGCAACCTCGGCCTGACCATGGAGGATATCCGCAGCTCGCTGACGCAGGCCAACGTCAACGCCGCCAAGGGCTCGTTGAACGGCGCGGTGCAGACCTACGTGATCGGCACCAACGACCAGTTGCAAAGCGCGACCGATTACGCCAACACCATCATTGCCTACAAGAATGGCGCGTCGGTGCGACTGTCGGACGTCGCCGACGTGATCGAGGGCGTCGAGAACGACCAGCTGGCCGCCTGGGCGAACGGGAAACCCGCGGTACTGATGGACATCCGCCGCCAGCCCGGCGCCAACATCATCAAGACCGTCGACCAGATCGAGCAGACCCTGCCCGAGTTGCGCGCGACGCTGCCCGCGGGCGTGCATCTGTCGGTGTTCGCCGACCGCACGGTGACGATCCGCGCCTCGGTGCACGACGTGGAGATGACCCTGCTGCTGGCGATCGCGCTGGTGGTGGCGGTGATCTTCGCGTTCCTGCGGCGGTTGTGGGCGACCTTGATCCCCGCCGTCGCGGTGCCCCTGTCGCTGGTCGGCACCTTCGCGGTGATGGCGTTCGCAGGGTTCTCGCTGGACAACCTGTCGTTGATGGCACTGACTGTGGCCACCGGCTTCGTGGTGGACGATGCGATCGTGATGATCGAGAACATCGTGCGCTACATCGAAAAGGGCAAGGGCGGCCGCGAGGCAGCCGAGATCGGTTCGCGCGAAATCGCCTTCACCGTGCTGTCGTTGACGGTTTCCCTGATCGCGGTATTCCTGCCGCTGTTGCTGATGCCCGGCGTCACCGGCCGCCTGTTCCACGAATTCGCGTGGGTGCTCACCATTGCGGTTGCAATCTCGATGGTCGTGTCGCTGACACTCACGCCGATGATGTGTGCTTACCTCTTGAAGCCCGGCTCACTGCCGCAGGGTGACGAAGCCGCGTTGCAGAACCGGCGGGGCTTCTACGCCAAGATGCTGTATTGGTACGAAGTCACGCTTGACTGGGTACTGGCACACCAACGCACCACCATCCTGATTGCGCTGGCCTCGGTGGCGGTGACGATCGTCTTGTACGTGGCGATCCCGAAAGACCTGTTGCCCGAGCAGGACACCGGCCTCATCACGGGCGTGGTGCAAGCCGACAACGACATCGCGTTTCCGGCGATGGAAAAGCACACCCAGGCCGTCACCGCGGCCTTGCGGCGCGATCCGGCGGTGGCCGGCGTCGCGGCATTCATCGGCGCAGGCACGATCAATCCCACGCTCAACCAGGGCCAGGTCAGCATCGTGCTGAAGCCGCGCGGCCAGCGCGGCAGCCTGCGCGACGTCGTGGCCAGCCTGCAGCACGATGTCGCAGGCATTCCGGGCGTGGAACTGTTCCTGAAGCCGGTGCAGGACATCACGCTCGACTCGACGGTCGCACCGACGGAGTACCAATACGCATTGTCGGAAGTGAGCGCGACCGACCTTGCACCGTACGCCCGCAAGATGCTGGCCGCGATCCGGCAATTGCCCGAGGTCACGGACGTCTCCGACAACCTCGCGGCAAACGGACGCGCGCTGCAGCTTAACATCGACCGTACCGCCGCGAGCCGCCTCGGCGTGCCGGTGCAGACCATCGATGACACCCTGTACGACGCCTACGGCCAGCGCCAGATTTCGACCATCTTCACCCAGCAGAACCAGTACCGGGTGGTGCTGGAGGTCGCGCCGCAATTCCGCAACCGTTCCGACCTCATGAACATGCTGCGGGTGCGCTCGAACGGCGCCAGTGGCGCGCTGACCGGCAGCAACGCCACCAGCCTCGGCATGTTGAAGTCGTCCAATTCGTCGACTTCGACCGGCATCGGGCAGTCGAACACCGGCATCCAGTTGGGCGGCGGCGGCACCGTGCCATTGTCGGCGCTGGCGTCGGCGACCGTCACCGACGCACCCCTGGTAATCGCCCACCAGAACCAGCTGCCGGCGGTGATCATCTCGTTCAACGTCGCGCCCGGCTATTCGCTGTCGCAGGCGGTCGATGCGATCAACGGCGTCGCAGCATCGCAGAACCTGCCCGCACAAATCCGTGCCGGCTTCATCGGCAAGGCAGCGGAATTCTCCTCTTCGCTCGGCAACGAAGTGCTGTTGCTGCTGGCCGCGATCATCGTGATCTACATCGTGCTGGGCGTGCTGTATGAAAGCTACATCCACCCGCTGACGATCCTTTCGACCCTGCCGCCGGCCGGCGTCGGCGCGTTGCTGGCGTTGATCATCTTCGGGTTGCCGCTGTCGGTGGACGGAATCGTCGGCATCGTGCTGTTGATCGGCATCGTGAAGAAGAACGCGATCCTGATGATCGACTTTGCGATCACCGCGCAACGCGGCGGCATGAACCCGCACGACGCGATCCGGCGCGCCTGCCTGCTGCGTTTCCGGCCAATCATGATGACCACTTTCGCGGCGCTGTTCGGCGCGCTGCCGCTGGCACTCGGCAACGGCATCGGCGCGGAGCTCCGGCAACCGCTGGGCATCTCGATCGTCGGCGGCCTGCTGCTCTCGCAACTGGTGACGCTGTACACCACGCCGGTGATCTACCTGTACATGGAGCGCTTCAGCGAGTGGCTGCGGGAGCGTTTCGGACAACGTCATGCCGAACTGGCGCATGCGCCCGCCGAGGGTTCCTGATGGCCACGGCACATGCGCGGGGACGGAAGGCGGGTAGTGGGGGCGCTCCGAACGAACCGTCCGTGCAACGCGGGCGGCAGGGATTGCCGAACGCCGCGGCCAGGTATTCCGCTCTGGCGGAGATGTCCGCTGCACGCACCCCCATTACCCGTCTCCAATCCCCCGCCGTGGCGCCATGAACATCTCCGGCCCATTCATTCGACGCCCCATCGGCACCTCGCTGCTCGCAGCGGGCGTGCTGGCAATCGGTGCGCTGTGCTACACGCTGCTCGGGATCAGCGCGTTGCCGCAGGTGTCGTTCCCGGCGATCTGGGTTTCGGCGAGCGAACCCGGCGCCAACGCCACCACCATTTCGAGCACGGTGACCGCACCGCTGGAGCGCCACCTCGGCCAGATCCCCGGCATCGACATGATGCGTTCACGCAGCTCCAACGGCAGCGCCTTCGTGTTGCTGTTGTTCGATTCCGATGTCGACATCAACACGGCCGCGCAGGAAGTCGATGCCGCGATCAACGCAGCGGTGCCTGACCTGCCCACCGGGTTGTCGATGCCGCAGTGGCACAAGGCCAATCCCAACGACGATCCAGTCTTGACCTTGGCGCTTACCTCCGACACCCAGCCGATGTCGGAGCTGTTCGACGCCGCCAACACCCTGTTGCAGCCGCGCCTCAGCCAGCTTCCCGGCGTGGCCTCGGTCGACGTTTCGGGCAGCGCGCAACCGGCAGTGCGGGTGGACGTCGACCTGCACAAGCTCGCATCGCTGGGGCTGTCGAGCAACCAGATCCGCAATGCGGTCACGGCCGCCAACGTGACCTCGCCACAGGGCTTCCTGACCGACGGCGACATCACCACCACCATCGTCGCGACCGACAAGCTGCGCACCGCCGCCGATTTCGCCAACCTCGTGGTCGCCACGCACAACGGCACGCCGGTGTACCTGCGGGATGTCGCCAACGTCTATCAGGGCGCCGAAGACCAGTTCCAGGCCGCCTACTTCAACGGCAAGCGCTCGATCCAGCTGCAGATCTACAAGCGCTCCGACGCCAACGTGATCGCAACGGTGGACAGCGTCAAGCGGGAATTGCCGGGGCTGCAGAACCTGCTGCCACCCGGCACGAAATTGACCTCGTACTTCGATGAAACGTCCACCATCCGCAACTCGGTCAACGACGTCCAGCTCACCTTGTTGATCAGCCTCGCGATGGTGGTGCTGACCATGGCGGTGTTCCTGCGCCGGCTCGCGCCCACGCTGATTGCAGCCGCGGCCGTGCCCTTGTCGTTGTGCGGCGCCTTCATCGTGATGTACGCGCTCGATTACACGCTCGACAATTTGTCGTTGCTGGCGCTGGTGATCGCACTGACCTTCGTGGTCGACGACGCGATCGTGGTGATCGAGAACATCATGCGCCACCTCGACGAGAACAAGTCGCGCCTCGAAGCGGCACTCCTCGGCGCCAGGGAAATCGGCTTCACCATCATCGCGATCACGGCCTCGCTGATCGCCGTGTTCATGCCGATCCTGTTCGCGCCCTCGTTCATCGGCATGTGGTTCCGCGAATTCACGGTGACGGTGATCGCCGCGATCTTCGTGTCGATGTTGGTCTCGCTGACGCTGACGCCGGCGCTGTGTGGCCGCTTCCTGCGTCACCACGAGGCGGAGGCCAAGGCCACCCCATCGAAGTTGTCACGCATGCTGGACGGCTTCCATGCCGGCATGCTGAAGGTCTATACCCGCACGCTCGACTGGTCGCTGTACCGGCATCCGAAGTTGATGGCGTGGTCGCCGCTGGCACTGCTGGCCTTGACGATCTACCTCTTCACCGCCCTGCCCGGCACGGCCTTCCCGCCGCAGGACACAGGCCTGATCTGGGGCCGCGCCAGCGGTGGCGTGACGATGTCGTTCACGGATCTTGAAAGCCGCACCAGCGCGCTGGTGAAGATGTTGCGCGCCGATCCGGCGGTTGAATACGTGGGCGCGTCGATCGGCACCAGCCGCCGCGGTGCCAGCGGCTGGTTCAGCGTGCAGCTGAAACCGCTGGGTCACGGCCGCGAGAAGTCCACCCAGGACGTGGTGGCGCGGCTGTCGGCCAAGGTCGACCGCTACCCCGACCTCGACGTGCGCTTCCGCGCCCTGCAGGACCTGGGCGGCGGCGGCGGTGGCAGCAGCCAGGGTGGCCAATACAGCGTGAACCTGCAGAGCAACAGCGCCGTCGAACTTGAGGAGTGGCTGCCGAAGTTGCAGGCGGAACTGAAGAAGAACCCGATCTTCCGCAACGTTGGCACCGACCTCGACGACGGTTCGCTGATGCAGAACATGGTGGTCGACCGCGCCAAGGCCTCGCGGCTGGGCGTGTCGATGGCCACGGTCGACGACGCGCTGTACAACGCTTTCGGGCAACGCCCGATCTCGACGATCTATTCCGACAGCAACCAGTATCAAGTGGTGATGACGGCGCTGCCATCGCAGACTGCTTCACCAGCAGCACTCAACACCATCCATGTGCGCTCATCCAGCGGGCAGATGATCCCGATCAGCGCGATCGCGCATCAGGAGGCCACCATCGCGCCCAGCGAGATCGAGCACATCAACCAGATGACCAGCATGTCGCTGTCGTTCAACCTCGCGCCGGGCGTGAGCATGGGCGAGGCCACCGCGCAGATCAACAGGACGATCTCCGAAATGCGCATGCCCGGCGACATCAAGCTCGGCCTGGGCGATTTCTTCCGGCGCTTCGAGCAACAGATGGCGATGATGCCGCTGTTGCTGCTGGGCGCGATCCTCGCGGTGTATCTGGTGCTCGGCATGTTGTACGAAAACCTGATCCACCCGGTCACGATTCTTTCGACCTTGCCGGCCGCGGGTGTTGGCGCGCTGCTGGCGCTCAAGGTCACCGGCACGCCGTTGTCGATCGTCGCGATCATGGCGCTGATCCTGCTGATCGGGCTGGTGAAAAAGAACGCGATCATGATGATCGACTTCGCGCTGGTCGCGCAACGCGAGGGCAAGACACCGCTGGACGCGGTGCGCGAGGCCTGCCTGGTGCGGTTCCGCCCGATCATGATGACCACGATGGTCGCGATCCTGGCCTCGGTGCCGCTGCTGATCGGTTTCGGTACCGGAGCCGACCTGCGCCGCCCACTCGGCATCGCGATGTTCGGCGGCCTGATCTTCTCGCAAAGCCTGACCCTGCTTTCGACGCCTGCGATCTACCTTGTCTTCGGCAACCGCGCGAACCGGCGCCGCGAGCGCAAGGCGGCTCGCAAGGCCGAGCGGGCACGCCGCAAGCTGGCGGCGCAAAGCTGAAAGCCACCGAGATTCGGGACTCGGGCGTAACGTAGGTTGGGCTGAGCGGCTCTTCGCGAAGCCCAACACAATCCCGCGCCAACCTGTTGGGCTTCATTGCATTCAGCCCAACCTACGACACGTGGCGATCGCCTGAAACCCGTAGGTTGGGCTGAGCGGATCTTCGCGAAGCCCAACACGATCTCGCGTGGACCCGTTGGGCTTCATTGCATCCAACCCGACCCACGACACGTGGCGATCGCCTGAAACCCGTAGGTTGGGCTGAGCGGATCTTCGCGAAGCCCAACACGATCTCGCGTGGACCCGTTGGGCTTCATTGCATCCAACGCAACCCACGACACGTGGCGCTCGCCTGAAACCCGTAGGTTGGGCTGAGCCGGGCTTCTTCCGGCGAAGCCCAACGCGAGCTGGGAAATCTTGTTGGGCTTGCCCCGAATAAATTCGGGGTCAACCCAACCTACGAGGCGGTTCAGATGGCGCACGCGGATTCCGTTGGGCTTCATTGCATCCAGCCCAACCTACGACACGCACCCCAACCTGCAACGAGGCGGCTTGGCGATCGCCTGGAACCCGTAGGTTGGGCTGAGCCGGGCTTCTTCCGGCGAAGCCCAACGCGAGCTGGGAAATCTTGTTGGGCTTCCCCCGAATAAATTCGGGGTCAACCCAACCTACGGGGCGGTTCAGATAGCGCACGCGGATTCCGTTGGGCTTCATTGCATCCAACCCAACCTACGACACGCAACCCAACCTGCAACGAGGCGGCTTGGCGATCGCCTGAAGGCAATCCATCCCCACAGCTACAATCACCGCCTTGTGAATTGACGAAAGGCGTTCAAGCCATGACCGAGCGTAATGACCCGCGCGCCCAAGGCTCCCAGCCTCCGGCCATTGCCTTCATCGGCGGCGGCAACATGGCGCGCAGCCTGATCGGCGCGCAGATTGCGCGCGGCGCACAAGCCGCATCAATCCGGGTCGCCGAACCACGGGCCGAAGCGCGCGACGCGTTGGCGCAGGAATTCGGGGTGCAAGTGTTCGCGGAAAACGCGGATGCCGTCAACGGTGCCGACTGCGTGGTCCTGGCGGTGAAACCGCAGGTGATGAGCGAGGTCTGCGTCGCCCTGGCAGGTTCGCTGCGCGGCGCCAATCCGCTGGTGATTTCCATTGCAGCCGGCATCCGCATCGCGCAACTTGAACGACTGCTTGGCCCGCAGCATGCGATCGTTCGTTGCATGCCGAATACGCCGGCACTGGTTGGCGCAGGCGCAAGTGGGCTGTGCGCCAACGGCAACGTCAGCACGGCACAGCATGCGCTGGCCGAGGGCATCCTGGGCGCGGCTGGCGTGGTGCGCTGGATCGACGACGAGGCGCAGATGGACACCGTTACGGGGTTGTCCGGTTCGGGACCCGCGTACTTCTTCCTGCTGGTCGAGGCCATGGAAGATGCCGCCGTGAAGCTGGGCCTGCCGCGCGACACGGCGCGAGCGCTGGCGGCGCAAACCTGCCTCGGCGCCGGACGCATGCTGACCGAAAGCAGTGAGCCCCCCGCGGAGCTGCGCCGCCGCGTCACCTCCCCGCACGGCACCACCGCCGCGGCGTTGGAAACGTTCGAGCAAGGCGGGCTGCGCGCACTGGTTGAAAGTGCGCTGGCAGCAGCGCGTCAACGCGGGGCCGAAATGTCGGCCGAGCTGGACCGCGCGGAATGATTTACCTCGCCAACGCCCTGACGCTCCTGATCGAGTTCCTGTTCGGCGCGGTGGTCGCGCTGTTCGCATTCCGGCTGCTCGCCGAAGCCACGCGCGCGGACTTCTACAACCCGATCTGCCAGTTCCTGTACCGCGCCACCAATCCGATCCTCACGCCGCTGCGGCCGGTGATCCCGACGCTGCGACGCATCAATCTCGCGGCCTTGCTGATCATCTGGATCCTCGAAGTCGCCAAGAACTTCCTGTTGCGCTTCGTCACGCCCGGATTCTGGTCGTCGAACGTCGGCACGCTGGTGCTGGGCGCCGCCGACGTGTTGAACTTCTTCGCGATCGCCTATCTCGTGATGATATTCGCGTGGGCACTGCTGAGTTACGTCAACGTCGATCCGCGCAATGCGCTGGTGCCGTTGCTCGGCAAGATCGTCGCGCCGGTGCTGAAGCCGTTCCGCAAAGTGTTGCCCCTGATCGGCGGCTTCGATTTTTCGCCAGCGCTGGCAATCCTGGTGATCCTGCTGTTCGAGACGGTCGCGGTGGCGTGGCTGATGGATCTCGGGCATCGCATCTGAGGCAACGGCTCCGGTTTTCCCTCAAAACGATCAACCTCACCTGCTTCGCGGGACGCGTCACCGTACGGGTTGCCTCGCGTTATCGCAAACCGCCATCCATGGCTTGTTCCGCCCGCCTCCCGGGCGGGCGGGTGACTTTCTCTTGTGTGGCCAAGAGAAAGTCACCAAAGAGAAGGCCACCCCGCAAACCCGCCCTCCGCCCATCCATGGGCTCCGGGTCCGCGCGCGGCCGCCGGGGTTTGCCGACGGGCCATCCATGGCCCTGCGGCAAACTGGCGCACATCCCGTGCGCCACCCTCCGGGCTGATCCGTCGACCGCCCACCGTGTTTGAGGGGCCCCAACTGGCGCGCTTCCTGCGCGCAGGTTAGTACGCAGCGGCCTGCCTGTCCTTGCCTCGAACGAGGCCATGGATGGCCGGACCAAGGGCCACAAACGCGCCCTTGCGTGGCGCCGCGGCGCGCAGCAGATCGCGCGAGCAAGGCGCGCATGTTCGAGGCCACGGATGGCCGAGTTCGCGCCGGCGCGCGATCTGCGAGCACCAAGGGTAGTTTCGGCAACACGACGTTGCCGAAACCGCTACGCCGGGCGCAATGGTTTTGGCTACTTTTGCCGAAACAAAAGTAGCCCGCTCGCCGCAGAGGCGAGCGGAACCCGTACGCCGATGCCACTGTTCGAGTGGGCCCAAGCCAACGTCAGCGACATCATCACGTTCAACGATGCCCTGCCCAGCGGGCAATGACCGCATGCATCGCATCAAGCCCGTCGGTGAGCGCCGCCGGCCCAGGCTGCAGGATGATCGGCGACTTGATCTCGTGCAGCTCACCGTCGCGCACGGCGGGAATCGCGTGCCACCCGGCGCGGGCCGTCACCGCGTCCGGCTGGAATTTCTTGCCGCACCACGACGCGAGGATGATGTCCGGTTGGCGGCGTACGACTTCCATCGGATCGGCCAGGATGCGCTGCTTCGCCAGTGACTCGGCCGCCCGCTCGGGAAACACGTCGTCGCCACCGGCGATGCGGACCAGTTCGGCCACCCACTGGATGCCGGTGATCAGCGGCTCGTCCCATTCCTCGAAATACACGCGCGGATGGCGCGGGAGCGCAGCACCCGCGGCACGCACCGTTTCGACGTGCGCCTCCAGCACACCGGCGTACGCCTCCGCCTTGGCGGGTACGCCTACCAGCGCACCCAGGCGCCGCACGTAGGCGAGGATCCCGTCGACGGATCGATGGTTGCTGATCCATACCTCGACTCCAGCCTTGATCAACTCGCGTGCGATGTCGGCCTGGATATCGGAAAACCCGATGGCCATGTCGGGCTTGAGTGCGAGGATTCGGTCGATCTTCGCGCTGGTGAACGCCGAGACTTTCGGTTTTTCCTTGCGCGCACGCGGTGGACGTACCGTGAAACCCGAGATGCCGACGATGCGGTCCTGCTCGCCGAGGGCATACAGGACTTCGGTCGGTTCTTCCGTCAGGCAAACAATGCGGCGTGGACCACCGCTCACGGATACAGCAACCGCTGCTGCCAATCATCGCCGACCAGCTCCCAACGTTCGCGTTCATTCCAGCGGTGTTCTCCCGCGTACCAGAACTCGACCAGATCGGGCACCACGCGGTATCCGCCCCATTCTTCGGGACGCGGCACGTCGCGACCGGCGAATTTGCGCTCGAATTCAGCGATCCGCGCATCCAGCACGCCGCGATCGGGCAAGGTCTGCGACTGCAACGATGCCCAGGCACCAAGTTGGCTCAAGCGCTCACGGCTTGCAAAATACGCGTCCGATTCCGCCGCCGGCATCTTCTCGGCGCGTCCCTCGACGCGTACCTGCGCTGCGGGTGCCAGGTGCCGCCAATACAGGCACAGCGCGACTCGCGGGTTGGCCGCCAGCTGCACGCCCTTGTCGCCGTCGTAGTGGGTGAAGAACGTCAGGCCGCGTGCGTCGAACGTCTTGAGGAGCACCATGCGCGCGTGCACGCGGCCACCCGGATCGGCGGTCGCCACCGTCATCGCATTCGGCTCGGGGTCGCCGCTCGCGCAGGCTGCCGCGTGCAGGTTCCGCAGCGTTTCCAGAATCGTCGAGTTCAACATCTGGCGGCAATGCAGTCAATCGGCCAGCAAGTGTAGCTGCTTGCTGAGCAGCTATCGGTCACGGATGGCTGAATCTGCGGCTGGTACCGCCTGATCACCAGAGTTGCTGCGACCGTGTGTAATGCCGCACTCATGGATGCACGCGCATCAAATCTGTTCGATGCGATACCCGTGCTGATACACCGCCGTGAGGCGCCAGCCGTTCTCGCCCGACAGGCCGAGCTTCTTGCGCAGGCGGCTGATGTGCGTATCGACGGTGCGGGTGGTGACGTCGCCCGCCAGGTTCCAGACATTTTCCAGCAGCGCATCGCGACTGACGATGCGTCCCTGACGACGGAACAGGTAGTTTGCGAGCTCATATTCGCGTTGGGTCAGGTCCACCGGCACACCGTCAATCAGGATCTGCCGGCGCTGCGAGTCGAGCCGGTACGGCGGCATTTCCAGCACGTCGGAGCCTTCCAGGTCAGCGCCGCGGCGGCGCAGCACGGCTGCCACCCGCGCCAGCAGCTCACCTTGCTTGGGCGGCTTGACGACGTAGTCGTCCGCGCCCGCGGCCAGGCCTTCGACGATGTCGGATTCCTCGCCGCTTGCGGTCAGGAAGATCACGGGCAAGCTGGCATTGGACGACTGGCGTATGAAGCTGAGCACATCCAGGCCGGTTGCATCCGGCAGGCTGCGATCCAGCAACAGCAGATCGACAGCCTCACTGCCGAGGCGCCGACGGAAATCGGTGGCGTTGCGGAACAACGCACAACCGTATCCGGCGTGCTCAAGCCAAAGTCGCAACAACTCGGCCTGGTCCTGATCGTCTTCCAGACACCCGACGGCCCACGTCACGGCACTCATTGATTTGCACGCTCCGTTGCAGACGCCCTCACGTCTTCACACTGCGACCGGTCCGACCGAGCCGGCCACGCGATTCCTGTTTGCATCAATCGACCTCGAAATTGATCCGCATATTGACCCGCCATTCGCGGATCGTGCCGTCGGCATCCGTGGAAATCTTGATGTCGTTGACCCACGCGCCGCGCATGTTCTTCACGGTCTTGGAGGCTTTCTCGAGCCCATGTCGAACCGCATCTTCGATGCCCTTCGGCGACGACGCGCTCAATTCGATGACCTTGGTCACGGACATGACGTTCTCCTTGTTTGCGGGGAATCCATCTGGTCTGCTGCAGATAACTGTAACAAACGTGACACATTCGGCGCTTTTGTCAAGTCCCGGAAGTTGCTTCGGGCCGCCGCAGCCGGTCGCGCACCGTTGCGTGCAACCCCGGAGCCGCCGCCAGCACGCTGGTTGTCGCCAGCGTCAGCCCGGCGCCGTCCAGATCGGTGAAGGCGCCACCGGCCTCACGCACGATCACGGCGAGTGCCGCGATGTCGAGGATGTTGACGTCGGACTCCACCACCACGTCCAGCGCGCCACGCGCGAGCAGGTGGTAATGGCAGAAATCGCCATAGCCGCGCACCCGGTTGACGTCGCCCAGAAGGTCCCCGAACGCGCGCCAGCGCCCGGCATCGCGGGTCAGCGATTTGATGTTGCCAAGTGACAGCGATGCGTCAGCGACGGCACGCGTGTCCGCAACCCGCACGCGCTGCCCGCCAAGGAACGCGCCGCCGCCGCGCCGCGCCCACATGGTCTCGCCATAGACCGACGCGTGCGACACGCCCAGCACCAGCTCGCCCGCATGCATCAATGCGATCTGGGTGGAAAAGTAGGGCGTGTGGCGCACGAAGCTCTTGGTGCCGTCCAGCGGGTCGACCAGCCACAGGAATTCGCCGTGGCCGCTGCGTCCGCGCTCCTCACCGTAAATCGCGTGCTCCGGGAACGCCCGCAGGATCGCGGCGCGGATGAGATCCTCGGCCTCGCGGTCGGCCACCGTCACCGGGGTTGCATCCGGTTTCAGCTCCACTTCGACACCCCGGTCGAAGTGGTGTTCGATGCGCTCGCCGGCGGCGCGCGCGGCATCCAACGCCACGGCGAGCGCATCATCGAGGAACGGGGCATCGACGTTCACAGCCATCGTCCAAGCTTAGCTGTGCTTGAGCCGTACCGTCATCGCCGCGATCATGCCGGGATGAAAACCCCGCCCCAAAGCAACGCCGCACTGGCTGCACGCGACCTCGCCCACAACTGGCATCCCTGCACCCAGATGCGCGAACACGACGGCGCGCTGCCGTTGATTCCGGTCGTGCGCGGCGACGGCGCCTGGCTGATCGATGCCGAGGGCAAGCGTTATTTCGACGGCATCAGCTCGTGGTGGAGCAACCTGTTCGGCCACGCCAACCCGCGCATCGCCGCGGCCGTGGCCGAGCAGGCCGCCACGCTCAACCACGTGATGTTCGCGGGCTTCACCCATGAGCCGGGGCTGCGCCTGTCCGAAGAGCTGGTGCGGATCACCCCGCCGGGCCTTGAACGCGTGTTCTACGCCAGCGATGGCGCCAGCGCGGTGGAAATCGCGCTGAAAATGAGTTTCCATTATTGGCACAACAGCGGCCAGCCCCAACGCACCCGCTTCATCGCGCTGGCCAACGCCTATCATGGCGAAACGCTGGGCGCGCTCAGCGTCAGCGACCTGCCCCTGTACCGCGCGGTGTATGGGCCGTTGCTGCTGGAGCCAATTGTCGCGCCCTCGCCGGACTGGCTGGACGCCGAAGCGGGCGAGACCGCCGACGAAGTGGCGCGCCGGCGCCTCGGCGACATGCGCGCGATCATGGAACAGCATGCGCACGAGACCTGCGCGGTGATCATCGAGCCGCTGGTGCAATGCTCTGGCGGCATGCGCATGCACGCACCGCTTTACCTTGCCGGCTTGCGCAAGCTGTGCGATGAATTCGACGTGCACTTGATCGCCGACGAGATCGCGGTGGGCTTTGGCCGCACCGGCACCCTGTTCGCGTGCGAGCAGGCCTCCATCACGCCGGACTTCATGTGCCTGTCGAAGGGACTGACCGGCGGTGCGCTGCCGATGTCGGCCGTGCTGACGACTGCTAACGTGTACGCGGCATTCCTTGGCGACTACGCCGCCAACAACGCCTTCCTGCACTCGCACACTTTCGGCGGCAATCCGATTGCCTGCGCGGCCGCCCTGGCCTCCCTGGCGATCTTCGCCGAACAACCGGTGCTGCAGCGCAACCAGGAACTGGCGGCGCATCTGGCCAGGCGGCTGGAACCGCTGCGCGCGCATCCGCACGTGGCCAACCTGCGCCAGACGGGCATGATCGCTGCCATGGATCTGGTGGCCGACAAGATTACACGTACGCCCTGGCCAGGCGCGCAGCGGCGCGGCCTGCGCTTCTATCGCCACGCCCTCGCGCACGGCATGTTGCTGCGCCCGCTGGGCGATACGGTCTACTTCCTGCCACCGTACTGCATCGACGAAGGCGACATCGATCGCATGATCGCGGTCGCCGCGGATGCCATCGAAGCCGCCGCCACTTGATTCCGTTCCTGCTGATGGCCGTGGATGCCCAGCCGACGCGCGGCTGTTCGGGCCGCGCGTGCCCGAACCACCTATGCCAAGACCTCACCGATGCGGCAATGCCGCCATGACGATTGATGGTTTCGCTAATGCCCGTGCACCGTGACGGATGGATCAAGCATCTGCAGCGCCCGACCAACGTCCGTGGCACCAGTGCGCCGAATGTCCTGCTGGCTGTAGCTGTTGCCTGCCACCGGCAGGCACTGGCCCTTCGGCGGCGGGATGTGGCTGCCGGTGCTCTGGATGCAGTTGCGGCTGCCGGGCGCCGGCACGGCACGCTTGGCCTTCGCAGGCGCCGTGGCCGTGTTGGTCTGACTCGCGGCGGCGTCCTGACTCGGCGACGCCTGCCCGGCGAATGCCGACGCGGACACTGCCGCCGCGAAGCCTGTGGCAGCCAAGGCCATGAAGAGTCTGTTCATTTTCATGTTGGTTTCTCCGGTGCTTGACGCTTCATTGTCCACCCACGCGCTCGCGCCAACGTGAACGCGCGTCCGGCGCAACAGGTTTCGTTCATACTTGAGACCGCCGTCGCCCCGGACGAGTTCCACGCCCATGCGCAACATCCGCATCCACGTCGCCACCGCCCTGCAAGTCGGTACCGAAGTCACACTGCCCGCGCCGGCTGCGGCCCACGTGCTGCGCGTGTTGCGCCTGCGCGCCGGCGCTGCGCTCACCTTGTTCAATGGCGATGGCCACGATTACCCGGCACACCTGACCTCGGCCAGCGGTCGCGACGCCGCGGTGCAGATCGAGTCCCGGCAGGCCGTCACCCGCGAATCACCGCTGCGCATCACCCTGGCGCAGGCCGTGGCGCGCGGCGAGAAGATGGACTGGATCGTGCAGAAAGCCACGGAACTGGGGGTTGCCGCGATCGTGCCGCTGGTGACCGAACGCAGTGAAGTGAAGCTCGACGATGGCCGCGCAGCCAAACGCCTCGAACATTGGCGAGCTGTCGCGATCGCCGCCTGCGAGCAATCCGGCCGCGCCATCGTTCCGGCGCTGCACCCGGCGCAACCGCTGGCCGCCTGGCTGACCGCGCTCGCTGCGGATCCCCACTCAACCCGATTGGTATTGCATCCCGGCGAAGCCCGCGCTCCACGTGCGCTGCAACCCACGCCCCACAGCGTGATCGCGGTTGGCCCGGAAGGCGGATTCGGGGACGGTGACCTCGCCGCACTGCACACGGCCGGATTCGCCAAGCTGTCGCTCGGCCCGCGCATCCTGCGCACCGAAACCGCCGGGCTTGCGGCAATCGCGGTCTTGCAGGCACTCTTCGGCGACTTCTGACGCAGGCTCAGCGGCCCGGCGATCGCAACCTGAGCTGTGTGACATCCGGCGCGACCAAACGCCGCGACGGGCTGCCGTGGACCTCGCCGAAACGGGTGCCGTGGTTCCAGTCGCGCACGGCGTCAGCCATCTCCTGCTGCGTGCGGGCGACAAAATTCCACCACAGCAGGATGTCTTCGCCGAATGGCGCACCGCCGACCAGCACCATCCGCGCCGGCGCCGCGCATTGCAACGAAACGCCATCGCGATCGCTGCCGAGGTAGGCGAGCGTGCCGGGCACGAACGATTCGCCGGCAATCGTCACTTCGCCTTCGAGTACCAGCGCGGCGTGTTCGAACGCTGGATCCAACGGCACATCGAGCGTCGTCGCGCACTGCAGCGCAACGTCCACACCGAGCAATGGCGAGAACACTTCCACCGGCGAGTGCTGCCCGGCGAGCGAACCGACCAGCAGTGTGATGCGGCACCCATCGCGCTCGCTCACCGGCAGCGTGGGATAGTTGCAAAAAGCGGGCGGCCCGTGGCGATGCGCTTCGTCCAGTGCGATCCACAACTGCACTGCGTGCGCGCGACCGCCGCGGCCGGGTGGCGAATCCTCGGAATGGGAGATGCCGTGGCCAGCCGTCATGAGGTTGACCTGGCCGGGCGAAATCGTCTGTTCGTTGCCGAGACTGTCGCGATGGATGACCTCGCCTTCGATCATCCAGGTAAAAGTCTGCAGGCCGATATGCGGATGTGGCCCTACCGCAAGTCCACCGCCGGCCTGGTAGGCAACCGGGCCAAGATGATCGAGAAAACACCAAGCACCGACCATGCGGCGCAGCTTGCTGGGCAAGGCCCGCCGCACGAAAAAGCCGTCGCCGATCTCGGCGTTGCGCGTCTCGATGCGCTCAAGCGGCAACGCTCAACGCCTCCACGACCATGTTCTCGACCGCCGCAAGATCGGGAATCCAGGCCGCTTCATCGTGCACGATCACCTGCTCGCGCACGCACGCCGGCAGTGCCTCGGCGTCGGCGCTCTCATCGGGTTTCATGATCGCTTCGGAAATCAGGGTCAGGCGCGGAAAGCCCTGACTCAACACGCCGAAATAGGGCAGCCGGGGGTGGCCGCTCAGCGCCTTCAGGATCGCGACGCGCGCGTTTTCGGTCGCTTCGCCGCCACCGGCCACACCCGCCAACGACGAGAACGCCAGCACCGGCAGGCCCCAGCCGCGCCACGTAAGGCGACCCAGCAACCATGGGGGCGCACCGCGCACGGGTGCGGGTTTGGCGTAGGAGATCACCTCGGCCATCGTGGTGTTGGGCACCAGCACGCGGCCACCCGTGACGGGAAGCATGACGCCGCGAATTTCGCGCGGCAAACCCAGGTCGTCGTTCATGCTTTGTCTCCGTCACCCTTGGGCTTGGTACGGCCCTCGGCTTCGTCGATCCAGCGTTCGATCGGATCGGTGTTGATGGGAATATCGCCCGTGGGATCCATGGGCACCAGCGAAAGGTCGGAAAGACTGTCGGGCAGCTCCGACGCAACCCGCCCACTGCCGGATTTGGCAGCTTCAGGCATGGCATCCGCATCGAGCAACTGCCAATCGTCGAGCGACGGCAGGCTCGCCAACACGTCGGCGTCCGGATCGCTGGCGGGCGCCTCAGATACGTCAGCCACGGGAATCGTGTGCATGCCCGCAGCCGCGTCATCCGAGGGCACGGGGTCGCCCAATGCCGGATCTGCAGGTGCATCCATATCGCCAGCCGTCGCACCCGGAACGTCCCATGTCTCTTGCAGGCCTGCGGACGCTTCCGGTTGCGCCAGGCGCTCGTCGATCATCGCCGACAATGCTTCGGTGTCCACGTCCAGAAGATCCGTCGTTGCATCCTGGTCGGATGCCTGCGGCGGATCGATCGCGGGTTGCGTGGATGCGTCAGGACCCATTTCGGCCGGTTCGGACGCGACTGGTTCAGGCGTGGCGGGTCCGGATTGCGGCGTGGCCTCCGGCAACCTCGCTGCAACGGAAGGCTGCGCCGACACTTGTACGGTGACGGCGGTCGGCTGCCACGACGACGCCGATTTGGTGTGCAACTCGGGCGTCGCCACGAAGTCGGCCGTCATGGTTTCTATTTCATGCGGCGACAGCGGCCGTTCCGCCACCGCGTCGCTGGAGCGGGACGCTGGTTCGCCCGCCGCCAAATCGCCGTCGGCCTCGGGATCGTCCGTTGCACCGGGCGAGTTGGTCTCGTCGCTGGCGACCTCCGCAACAGCAGCGGGCGCGGTTGTGTCCACTTCCGCCGGCGCAGCATCCGGCGCGTCCGCCACGGCTACCGGCCGCGGCGGATCATAGTCGTCGCTGCCGCACAGCTTCGCGGTCAGGTGGCGCAACCAGCGCGCGCGGTCCCAACCATCGAGGCCGCGTGAATAATCAGGATCATTGAACACCACGGGGACACCGGCGGCATTCAGGCGCGACTCGATTTCATCTAGCCAGTCACCCCCGTCGACGTTCACCAACGCCGAGGCTACCTGTGCATCGACCAGGCGTGCCGCATCGAAGTCCTGCGCAGGAACCGAATAGGTGATTTCGGCGTGCCCGGTCACTGCATCACGCACGTGCTCGGCCAGCGACGCGTCGCCGAACACGAATGCAATGCGCGGCAAGGCGCGGGTGCCCTGGTCAGCCACGCCCCGCCTCCAGGATCTCGGCGACATTGCGCAAGAGGTCCGGTTCGCTGTACGGCTTGCCGAGGTAGCGATCGACGCCAATCTCGAATGCGCGCTGGCGGTGTTTTTCGCCCATGCGCGAGGTGATCATGATGATCGGCACCTGGCGGAAGCGCACGTCGTTGCGCATGTGCGTCGCCAACTCGTAGCCGTCCATGCGCGGCATCTCGATATCGAGCAACATCACATCCGGCACGCGGTCCTGCAGCTTCTCCAGCGCATCCACGCCGTCCTTCGCCGTGATGACTTCGAAGTTCTCGCGTTCGAGCACGCGCGTGGTGACCTTGCGCATGGTGATCGAATCGTCCACCACCATGACCAGGCTTGGACCGCGTTCGTCCACGGGCGGGGCTGCCGGTTCCGCCGGTGCCGCAACGGTGCCGCTTTCCTGCTCGGTCGCCAGTGCCAAGGCTGCCGCGGCGCGATTGGCAACGAAATGCCGCACCAACGGCGCAAGGTCGAGTATCAACATCACCGAGCCGTCGCCCATGATGGTGGCGCCGAACATGCCCGGCACGTTGCTGATCTGCGGACCGACCGGCTTCACCACGATCTCGCGCGACCCGATCACCATGTCGATGCGGATCGCGGCGCGCAGGTCCCCTGCCCGCACCATCAGCAGTGGCAGCTGACCGGTATTCTCTTCGGGAATCTTCGACGCCGGGAATCCCAGCAACTCGGAGAGATCGTGCAGCGCGTACTCCTCGCCGGCGTATTCGACCTTCAGGTCGCCGCTGGCAAGGCGCTCGGCCAATTCCTCGCGGCGGATGCGCGACACCGCCTGCACCGAGGTCATTGGCACCGCAAACACCGTTTCGGCCGCGCGCACCGTGATGGCCTGTGTGACCGCCAGCGTGAATGGCAGGCGGATGTTGAACGCCGTGCCCTGGCCGCGTTCCGACTCGATCGTGAGCGAGCCGCCAAGCTGGCGGATTTCATTGGCGACCACGTCCATGCCGACGCCACGGCCGGCCAACTGGCTGACCTCGCCGGCAGTGGAGAAGCCCGTCTGCAGGACGAAGTTGTACAGCTCGCTGTCCGACACCGGCACGTCCGGCGCCAGCAGGCCGCGTTCGATGGCCTTGGCGCGGATCGCGTCGCGGTTGAAGCCGGCGCCGTCATCGGACACCCGCACCAACACTTCCGTACCCAGACGGCCGACTTCGATGGTGACCGTGCCTTCCATCGGCTTGCCGACGGCGACGCGCTGCGCGGGATCCTCGATGCCGTGCGTCAACGCGTTACGCAGCATGTGCTCGAACGGCGCCTTCATGCGCTCGAGCACGTTGCGATCCATTTCGCCCTGCGCGCCGACCACGCGCAACTGCGCGCGCTTGCCGAGCTCGTCGGCGGCACCACGCAGGGTACGGCGCAGGTTCGGCACCATCGACTCGAACGGCACCATGCGCGTGCGCATCAGGCCGTCCTGCAAGTCCGAGTTCACGCGCGACTGCTGCAGCAGCAAGGTTTCGGACTGGCGGGTCTGGTCGTCCAGGATGTCCTGGATGGATGCCAAGTCCGAAACCGACTCGGCCAAGGCACGCGAGTACTGCTGCAGGTTCGAGAAGCGATCGAGTTCCAGTGGATCGAAGGTCGTGCTTTCGCCGGCCTCGTTCTCGCGCTGGTAGCGCGACAGGATCTGGGTTTCGGTTTCGATCTCGAGCTTGCGCAACTGTTCGCGCAAACGTGCAACGGTCTGGTCCAGTTCGACCAGGTTGAAGCGGAAGTTGCTGACCTGCTGTTCGAGGCGCGCGCGGTAAATCGACGCCTCGCCGGCCGCGTTGACCATTGAATCGAGCAGGTCCGAGCGTACGCGGATAAGTTCCGCCGGCGCGCGCACTTCGGCTTCGGCAACGGGCGCGGGCGCCGGACGCGGTGGCGGAATCGGCGCCGGGGCAGCAGCCGATTCCGGCTGTTGCGCTTCGGACGTGACACCGGCAATCGGGCGTCCGCTCGCGAGCGCATCGAAGCGCTCGATCGCATGCACCGGCGTGGCAATGGCCTGGCCTTCCGATACCCGATGCACCATGTCCTGCAGGCGGTCGAAACCGCGCTCCAGCGAATCGACCTCGATGGGTTCAAGTGCGCGCTTGTGGTCGACGATCTGTTCCAGCAGCGTTTCCATCACATGCGCGAGGTCGCCCACGGCGGAAATACCCACCACGCGCGCACCGCCCTTGAGCGTGTGCAGGTTGCGTTGCAGCCCGCGTACGCTCTCGACATCGTCGGGCGCGCTGCGGAGGGTAGCCAACAGGCCATCGCTGGCGTCCAGCAATTCTCCAGCTTCCTCGGTGAACAGGCCTGCGAGCTCAGGATCGAGATTCTCGATGTCGAGCGCACCCTCCGGCTGCGGATCGTCCGGGAATGCCGGCAAGGCGTTGGCGGCGATTTCGCGGGCGGCCTGCTCGCGGGCAGCAGCAATACGCTCGGCCTCCGCTTTCGCGGCAGCCGCACGTTCCTGTTCGGCCTGCTCGGCCGCAATACGTTCCGCCTCGGCCTGCTCGGCCGCAATACGTTCCGCCTCGGCCTTCTCGGCGGCGGCACGCTCGGCTTCGGCCTGCTCGGCGGCGGCACGTTCGGCTTCGGCCTGCTCGGCTGCGGCACGTTCGGCTTCGGCCTTCTCGGCTGCGGCACGCTCGGCTTCAGCCTGCTCGGCTGCGGCACGTTCGGCTTCGGCTTGCTCGGCGGCGGCACGTTCTTGCTCAGCCTGTTCTGCCGCAGCCCGCTCGGCTTCGGCCTGCTCCGCGGCGGCACGTTCGGCTTCGGCCTGCTCCGCGGCGGCACGTTCTTGCTCGGCCTGTTCTGCTGCAGCCCGTTCTTGCTCGGCCTGCTCGGCGGCGGCGCGTTCGGCTTCGGCCTGCTCGGCCTGTTCTGCTGCAGCCCGTTCGGCTTCGGCTTGCTCGGCGGCAATGCGTTCGGCTTCCGCCTTCTCCGCAGCAACACGGTCGGCCTCAGCCTGGTCAGCCGCAAGCTGCTCTTCGGCTTCGCGCATGGCGCGCGCTTCGGCGTCTTCCTCCGCACCACCGGCATCCAATCCGGCCAAGGCAGCCCCCTCGGGCGCTTCCTCGACAATCGGCTCGGGAGTGACGGGATGTGCAATGTGCTGGCGCGGTCCACCCAAGGGTGCCGCTTCCGGCCAACGGTCACGCAGGGTCTCGATCCGCTCGGTCAGGACGGTGCTATCGGGCACATCCGGCATCGGCGCGTCGAATTGCGCCATCACGTGGTCGGTCATCGCGACGGCGTCGCGCACGGCGTCGCAGCCCTCGCGATCGAGCGGCGCGTCCGCGCTGCGCACCCGGCGCATCCACACTTCCATCGGGCCCAGCATGCTCGACAACGAATCGATGCCGACCATGGCGACCGCCCCGTGCAGCGTATGCACGGCACGCACCAGCTCGTCGTCCACGGCGACATCGTGGTTGCCATTGCGGCCAAGATAATCACGCAGGCTGCCCACATGCTGGCCAACCTCGGTGCGCAGCACGTCGAGCAAAATCGGATCCACCACCGGCAGGCCCGACTCCGGCGAGGTAATGACGGACACCGGCGCCACAGGCGCGGGCGCTGCCACCACCGCCTCGGCTTGTGGAACCCAGCGGCGGACGGTACGAATGGTCTTCCGGTAGCCTTGCACGAAGTCGGCAACCCGCGCCGGTTCGCCGGCAGCCAGCTTGTCGGCCGCCTGCATGATCGCGTCCAGCGGCGGGTCCAGCGCAACCGGGTCTCCCTGCAGCCCCGCGTGCAGTTTGGGCAGCGCGGCCACTGCGGTATCCACCAGGTCCTGCACGTTGGCGTCGGGCTGGATGGTGTGGTCGAGCACGCGATTGAGCATGTTCTCGACCTTCCAGCTGAACTCGCCCAGCGCCATCGCGCCCACCAGCCGCCCCGAACCCTTCAGGGTGTGGAACGAGCGGCGCACGTTCTTGAGTGTGTCCAGGTCTTCCGGATTGGATTTCCACGCCGGCAGGTTGACACTGATGTTGGCGATCTCCTCGCCGACTTCCTCGACGAAGACCTCGCGAATTTCCTCGTCAATGCCTGCAGCGTCCTGGAACGTGGTGTCAACGGCCACACCATCGCCGGTGATGGGTTCCAGAACTTCTTCCTCGACATCGACCCACTTGCCCGGCCCGACCCCCGGCACGACCAGCGACTCGTCGGCAACGGCCGCAGGTGCGGCTGGAGCGGCCGGTGGGGCGGCGTGCGGCTCGGTCGGTGTAGCGGTTGACTCGAATTCCTCGGCCGGCAGCGGTGCGGCAACATCGTCGGATCCATCGGCTGCTTCGACCACGGCGACCGGCGCGCGGCGCTCCGGCACTGGCCAGTAATGCAGCGATTCCAGACTGCGCTGGGCGCCAGCGAGAAGCTGGTCGTTGCTGGCGCTGGAGTCGCGCCCGATTTCGAGGTAGTACTCGACGCCCGCCAAGGCATCGGCCAGCAGGTCCATCTCATCGACCGTGGGTACCGTCCGGTCAATCACGAGCTCGTTGTCGATATAGCGGTCGATGCCATCGACCAGCCCCGCCGGCCGTTCCAGATTGAGAATCCGCAGCGCGCCGCTGACTTCGGCCAGCATCTTCGGCACGCCAGCCAGGCGGTCGTGCGACCATGCCGATTCGATGAAGGCGGTCAGGGCGTCCTTGACGCGGCCGAGATTGGCACCGGCTTCACGCATAAGCGCACGCATGATCTTGCGCGCTTCGCTGGTCGGCAGCGAGGAATCACTGTCCTCGGGCGCGCCGAGGTTTTCGATGTGTTCGTCGAGCGAGGCATCGACGTACAACAAGGCGCTGGCGACATCCAGCACGGTTTCCGGTTTGGGTTCGCGTTTGCCGTCGATGATGTGGGCGATGGTCTGACGCTGCTCGCCAATCATCCGGGCGGGCCCTTCCAGGCCCAGCATCGTGAGTGTGTCGGCCACGCGCTGCAGCGTATCGAGGTGCGGCACAAGCTGCTGGTTGTCGCGTTCGTCGCGGCGCAGGAAGATGTCCAGCCCTTCCTTCACGCGCAACAGGTCTTCGCGGACGGCCTTGGCGACGGTGTCCAGCAGCGCGCGGTTGCGCCCGGACATCGCGGCACGCGCGTGCTCGAGCTCTTCGGCGGTCGGCAACACCCGGTCCAGCGCGAACGCATGGAACACGTCATTGCTGCGCCCGTCTCCGGGCTTGGCGTGCGCGATGAAGTACAGCAGCGTACGCGTCAGTTCGTGCGAATCCTCGTCACTGCAGACGTCCTCGCCTTGATCCTGCATCTTGCGGATGGTGCGGTCGAGCTGGCCAAATTGCTGGCGCAAGCTGGCCGCATGCTGATCGAGGCGGCCCTGTTGCAGTGCCTCCACCACGCCACCGGCGACCCACCACAGCCGGCGCGCAGCTTCGGCATGGCTGATCGACAGCAACTCATCCAGGCAGCCGCGCATCACGGCGAAATCGGGCTCGTGGCCCTGCGTCCACGCCAGCAACTGCACCTGGAAACGCAGGCGGACCTGGGTGGTGCGCTGGCGCAGATCGGCGAACGGGAACGCCGCGCGCGCACCCGCCGCCTGCGCCGGCAACGGGCGGTCGATATCGGGGTGGAACAGCACCTTCTCGTCAACCGGCGCGGCCGCGCGCGCGTCGCGCATTTCATTGATCAGCGGCAACAGGACGATCGGGATGTCCTTGTGGCCGGTCTCGATCAGGTCGAAGTAATCGGGCAGTTGCACCAGGCCGCGCATCAGCGCGCCGAAGGCCTCGTCGCGCTTGGCGATGTTTTCTTCCAGCAGGTTCTGCGCAAGATGTTCCATCTCCTGCGCAAGCTCGGCGGCGCCGTACAACTCGACCATCCGCAAGGTGCCCAGAACCTGGTGCAGCAGATCGATGCAGCTGTGCATCGAGGCCTGGTCACCAGGAGAGTCCGAATAACTCTCCAGCGCCAGCCGCGCCTCGGACAGGAGCTGGTCGATCTGGGGTTTGACCCAACCGAGGGTCGAGAATTCGAGGTGTTCTTCGAGTCGCATCGTCGGTTTCCGCGCAGCGCCGCTTGCCATCCTCCCAGCTCCATCGGGCGCGAGGGAAGCCACGCCGGCCTCGTCGGTCGTCGTGGACATCATGTCGTCGCCCGTCATCATGGCTGGTCCCGCCCCTTATGCCGGCAACTTGAAGTCGGCGACCGAACGGCGCAGCTCCTGGGCCAGTTGCGCGAGATTGCCGATCGACTCGGCCGTCTGGCTCGCACCCACCGACGTTTGCGTGGTGATCTGCTGAATCGAGCTCATCGTCGACGAGATGTTGGTGGCCGCCGCGGACTGCTGCTTGGCGGCGCTGGAGATGCCCTGAATCAATCCGGCGAGGTTGTTCGACACCTTTTCAATTTCACCCAGCGCGGTACCGGCATCCTCGGCGAGGCGCGCACCGTTCACCACCTGCGTCGTCGTCTGCTCCATCGAGCTGACCGCCTCGACCGTATCGGACTGAATCGTCTGCACCAGCGTTTCGATACGCTTGGTGGCGCCCGTGGCGCGTTCGGCCAGTCGCTGCACTTCGTCGGCGACCACCGCGAAGCCGCGGCCCGCCTCACCGGCAGAGGCTGCCTGAATGGCCGCGTTCAGGGCCAGGATGTTCGTCTGCTCGGCGATGTCGTTGATGAGCTCGACGATCGAGCCGATTTCCTGCGACGACTCACCGAGGCGTTTGATGCGCTTGGAGGTCTCCTGGATCTGCTCGCGAATCGAGTCCATGCCCGAGATCGTCTGGCGCACGATCTGCGCGCCATTGGATGCGATCTGCACCGAGCGCTGGGCCACCTCCGCGCTGTCGGCGGAGTTCTTGGACACCTGGTCGATGGACACCGCCATCTCGTTGATCTTGGCCGAGGCCGAGGTGATCTGCTGGGCCTGCTGGTTGGCGGCGTCCGCCAGATGTTTGGCGGTAGCCTGCGTTTCCTGGGCGGCCGACGACACCCGCACGGCCGTCTCGTTGATGGTGGTCACCAACGAACGCAGCGCTTCCACGGCGAAGTTCACCGAGTCCGCGATCGCGCCGGTGATGTCTTCGGTCACGGTCGCCTTTACCGTCAAATCACCTTCGGCGAGGGTGCCCATTTCGTCCAGCAACCGCATGATGGCCTGCTGGTTGCGTTCATTCAAACTGCGGCTTTCGGCCGAACGCTTGCGCTCGGTACGGATGAAGTTGACTGCCAGCAAGATCGCCAACACGCCCGCCGCGACGGCGCCCAGAAGGCCCCACCACACGTTCGGGAACGGACGCGTTTGCGGCAGCTTGGCGATGGCGTTGGACACGTTGCTGGCCTTCAACAACACGTCCTGGGAATCCACCGAGGCCTGGGTCGCGGCGTTCTTGACCGTCACCAGCGTCGGGGCGGCGGCAATCACCTTCTGCACCGGCGCTTCAAGGCCAGTCCACGATTTTTGCACCTCGCCGAGGATCTTGGCCGCCTCGCCGGAGCTGCCGTCGGCAAGCTGTTTCAGGGTCGCACCGTAGTTGGTGGAGTCGAGCGCGAGGCCGTTGGCGGCGGATGCCGAGTCGGCACCGCCCTGCAACACGTCACCCACGCGACGGATCAGGCGGTCGCCCGAGACCATCAGCTGCGAGGCGGTGTAGATCTGCGAGGACGAACCCTTGGACTGCAGGATGCTGATGACCTGGTTGATCTTCGAGTTCAGGTTCGGCATCTGCTGGCTGAAGGTGGCAGCCTGTGCAGCCGAATCCAGCACCGCGCCGCGGTTTGCCTGAATCTTGCCCAGGTCGTTGTTCAGCGCGTTCCACGAATTGGAGAGCGCGGCCATCTCGCTGCGCACGCCGATCGCGTCGCCATAGGCAGGCAGCCCGGTGGCCGGGTCGCCGCTGTTGAGATGCTGCACCGCCGCCGCGATCGCGCCACGCGTGCTCGCGAGTTCCTTGAAGGCGTCGATGTTGCCGTTCGCGGATTGCAGGGCGAAGTTCGCGACCTGTTGCGAGTTCACCTGGATGTGGGTGGTGAGCTGCGCCGCCGCACGGTCCTGACTGTCGTGCCGGTTCAACAGGAAGAAGTCCACGCCGGCGAGAATGATCGACGCCAGCAGCAGGATGATCAGCCAGGTTTGCAGGGACGCCCGCTGGCGTGCCGCACCGGTATTCGCGCTCATGATTGCCACCTCATTGCCAAGTCTGTCGTTTGAACCGTTGATTCGGAGCGGTTGTCGTTGAAAGTCAGGCCACCCAGGGCCGTTCTGGTGTTCATCGTGTGCAACCCCTCCAATACTCGAAAACACCCAACGCAACCGCGATCGGGGATGATCGCAAAACTAGAGTCCCGCGTGCTGGAATTCCGGCGCGCGCGTCAACTCCACCATACTGAATCGTCCCAGCCTTGCCTGTGCAGTCGTCACGTTCTCGGTGACGAAACGCGCGAGACCGGGATCGGCTTCGCCCTCGGCCCCGGCACGGTCGGCGTCGGTGAGGTTGCGTTGCCCAAGCAGCTCGTCCACCAGCAGTCCGACGTTGCCGCCGCTCTGGCGCACCACAAGTACCCGCGTGCGTCCAGTGACATGCACGCGCTGCCCGAACAGGAATTGCTTCAGGTCCACCAGCGCGATCAGGTTGCCGCGCACATTCGCGACGCCGAGCAACCACGGGCGCGTTGCGGGAATGCTGGTGACCGGCGGCGGCACCATCAGGATTTCCGTAATCTCGTCGATCCCGCATACGAAGTGGCGCTCACCCACGCGAAAGCCGATCGCGCGCCACAGGCCGGGCGCTTCGATCTGCTCCGGCACACCGGGATCGTGCTCAAGGCTGCGCTGTTCATAGTCGGCCAGCAGCGCAAACGCCCCCTCGGGCTGCGCGAATTCGGCAACCTCGTGCTCGGCGGCGCCAGTCGCATCGGCGACCTCGCCCGAACGCGTTTTTTGCCGGCGTTTCTTGCTCATGCGTCGATCAACCCTTGGCCGGGAGATATTTGTTGACGTTGGCGACCAGATCCTTTTCGCTGATCGGCTTGACCAGCACGTCCTTGGCGCCCTGGCGCAAGCCCCACATGCGGTCGGTTTCCATGTTCTTGGTGGTGACGATGACCACCGGAATGGCACTGGTCGCCGGATCCTTGGTGAGACTGCGGGTGGCCTGGAAGCCGTTCATGCCGGGCATGATCACATCCATCAAGACCAGGTCGGGCTGTTCCTTCTGGGCCGCCGCGATACCTGCCTCGGCGGTCGCGACTGCGCTGACCTTGTGCCCTGCCCGCTCCAGCGCGCCGGAAAAAATCTTCACGTCGGTGGGCGAGTCGTCGATGATGAGGATGTTTGCCATGAATTCTCTCTCTTGCACGCCGCCGCCTCCGGCGGACGTCACTTGACAGTTGCAGGCGCGCGCACGTGCTGCCGGATTGCTCCGAGCAATTCGTCGCGCGTAAAGGGCTTGGTGAGATACTGCTCGGAACCCACGATCCGCCCGCGCGCCTTGTCGAACAGGCCATCCTTGGAGGACAGCATGATCACCGGCGTGCTGCGGAACACGTGATTGTTCTTGATCAACGCGCACGTCTGATAGCCATCCAGCCGCGGCATCATGATGTCGACGAAAATGATGTCGGGCCGCAGATCGGAAATCTTGGCGAGCGCCTCGAAGCCGTCAACGGCCGTCAGCACCTCGGCCCCCTCCTTTTTGAGCAGGGTTTCAGCGGTGCGGCGAATGGTCTTGGAGTCGTCGATGATCATGACCTTGAGTCCGGCCAGACCATCGGGATTGACGTTGTCGTTCACGGTTATGGATTCCACCTCGCAGGAGGCGGTGAGGTTTCATGCAACATGCATGCCGCACCGCGTGTCATGTGTGACGGCTATCACGACGATTCCCTCAATCGCTCCCTCGCCTGAATCCCGGAATTCGCGCCCCCTGGCCACGAATCCCGGATGCCGTCCCCGGCAACACCAGCCGCCTGTGCCAAGATACACCAAGCGCACGTCCTTGGAACCCCCATGACACAAACCGTTGCGGTATTGATGGATCCCATCGCCGCCATCCATCCCGAGAAGGACACGACCCTCGCGCTGATGCTGGAGGCCGCGCGGCGCGGATATCGGCTGCTGTACATGTTGCAGCGCGACCTCGCCATACGCAACGGCGTGGCATGGGCGCAGCTGGCGCCGCTGGAGGTTCGCGACAGCCGCTCCGACTGGTTCACGCTGGGCGAAGCTCGCTGGCAGCCGCTGGCCGAGGCCGCGGACATCGTGCTGGCCCGCAAGGACCCGCCCTTCGACGCGCAATTCCTTTACGACACCCTGGTGTTGGACCTGGCTGCGCGCGCGGGCGTGCGGGTGGTGAACAACCCGCAAGCCTTGCGCGACTTCAACGAAAAACTGGCCGCGCAGTGGTTTCCGCAATGCTGCACCGCCGCATTGGTGGCGCGCGAGCGCGCCGAACTGCGGCGCTTCGCGCACGAGCAGGGCGAGGTGGTGCTGAAACCGCTGGACGGGATGGGTGGACGCGGCATTTTCCGCTCGCGCGGCGACGATCCGAACCTCAATTCGATCCTGGAGACGTTGGCGGGCGACGACCGCCACTTCGTGATGGCGCAGAAGTTCATTCCCGAGATCACCGCCGGCGACAAGCGCATTCTCGTGGTCAACGGTGAGCCGGTGGCGTACGCCCTCGCGCGCATTCCGCAAGGCACGGATTTTCGGGGCAACCTGGCCGCCGGCGGCAAGGGCGTCGGCCAGCCGCTCTCGGAACGTGACCGCTGGATCGCAGCGGAGGTGGGCCCGGAATTGCAGCGGCGCGGCATCGTGCTCGCGGGGCTGGACGTGATCGGCGACTACCTCACCGAAGTCAACGTCACCTCACCCACCTGCGTGCGCGAGCTGGATGCGCAATTCGGGCTTAATATTGCAGGTCTGGTGTTTGATGCGATCGAGTCCGACGCGACTCGCGGTGCGATGGTGTGAACGCTGCAGTGGTCAACATGGAACACGCGTCCGGCAGCGCAGATCGGATGGGCGTGGCATTGCTGTTTTCGCTGATGCTGCACGCAATCCTGATCCTCGGCATCGGCTTCGGTTTTGCCAAGCCCGCGCCCAGCCTGCCGACGCTGGACGTCACCCTGATCAACACCTCGAACGCGGAAGCGCCGAAAAAGGCCGATTTCCTCGCGCAGGCCAACAACGCCGGCGGCGGCAACAGCGACCAGGCGCACCGCCCCGGCGCGCCTTTCTCGGGTCCGCTGCCGGTCACCCAGGCAGGCATCGCCCCGATCCCGGTGATGCCGGCAGCGCCGCACCAGCAAACCGCCAGCGGCGCGCACGTGGTCGTCACCAGCGGTGCGGCGCAGATGCAAGTGGCGCAACAGCGCGATACGCGAGCGGAGCCGCAGACCTCCGAACGGGAGGCGGCCATTCCGGTCGCGCAGCGACTGGAAGCCGCGCGCCTGGAGCAGGAAGTGCGCGAAGCAAAGGAATCGTATGCGCGGCGCCCCCGCAGGCGCTACATCTCGGCCAACACGCGCAGTGTGGCGGACGCCGCCTATCAAGTTGCGTGGGTGCATCACATTGAACGGGTAGGCAACCTCAACTATCCGGATGCAGCGCGCCGGCGCGGCCTGCACGGCGACGTAATGCTGACGGTCGTGATCGACACCAGCGGCCAGGTGCGCGGCGTGACCGTCAACGCGAGTTCCGGCTATCCGGTGCTCGACAACGCGGCAATCCGCATCGTGCACCTGGCCGCCCCGTTCCCGCCGATACCGCGCGAAAAGGACGCCTCCGGGCAACGCATCACCGAGCTCGGAATCACCCGCGTATGGCAATTCCTGCCGGGCAACCACCTGCAAACCCGCGGCATCCGGCCAGAGTGAGCGGCAGCGCGGCGGCGTACAATGCTCGCCATGGCCAAGCCACCTGCAAAAACCCCGCCCCGGAGCCGTCCACGCCGACCATCAGGCAAGGCGTCCGCGCGCAACCAGGCCAAGGTGCCCAGCGCATCCGCCGCCAAGCCGGCCTCGCTCACCGGGCATTTCCTGATTGCGATGCCGGGCATGGGCGATCCCAATTTCGCGCGCGGCATCACCTTCATCTGCCAGCACGGCGACGACGGCGCGATGGGTCTGGTGGTGAACCGCCTTTCCGAATTCACGCTGGGCGACGTGCTGAAGCAGATGAACATGCCGTGCGAGCGCGAAAACATCGCCGCCGCGCCCGTGTTGGTCGGTGGCCCGGTACAACCCGAACGCGGCTTCGTGCTGCACGTATCGGGCAAGCACGAATGGGATTCCAGCTACCGCGTCAATGACATGGTCAGCGTCACCACCTCGCGCGACATCCTTGCCGCGATGGCGGATGGCGGCGGTCCGCGCCGCGCGCTGGTGGCGCTGGGCTATGCCGGTTGGGGCGCCGGCCAGCTCGAGCAGGAACTGCGCGACAACGCGTGGCTCACGGTGGCAGCCGACGAACGCGTCCTGTTCGATACGGCATTGGACGAACGCTGGAGCGCCGCGGTGGCGTTGGTCGGGATCAATCCGGCCAACCTGACTTCGTATTCCGGCCGCGCATGAGTTGCGTGCTGGGATTCGACTACGGCCAGCGCCGGATCGGTGTCGCCAGCGGCAATCACATCAGCCAGTCCGCGCGCCCATTGCCCATCCTCATGGTGAACGCGGGCGAGCCCGAATGGACGCGTGTCGATGCGCTGCTCGCCGAGTGGAAGCCGGAAGCGTTGATCGTCGGCCTGCCGCTGACGCTGGACGGCGGCGAACAGGCGATCACGCGGGCCGCGCGTGCGTTCGCCACCACACTGGGGAACCGCAGCGGCCTGCCGGTGCATCTGGTCGACGAGCGGCATACCTCCCAGGAGGCCGCGCGCCGCTTTGCCGGGCAGCGCGCGGCGGGCGCCGCACGCCGCCGCGACGCGGCCAACATCGATTCGCTGGCGGCGGCCGTTATCCTTGAGAGCTGGTTGGCGCAGACGTCGGGCCAGTCAAACCCCAACCCCGAATAGCGTGCCATGTTCGACCGTCGGAAGCGAAGCGGCTGTTGTGGCAAGTCAGGCGAGGAAACGCCGTTCCGGTTTACCCGCCATCGTGACGCCCGCGGCACCAGACCAATTCGGCAAAGCCGCGATCAGGGGTGATCGCAAAAGGATTCCCATGCACCACCTGCTGACCCTCGAAAACCTTGACCACACGGTCATCACCCGCCTGCTCGATCGCGCTGAAGGCTTCCGTCGCGACGGCGCGCCACGCGACCTGCTGCTTGGCCGCACGGTGCTCACGCTGTTCTTCGAACACTCGACGCGCACCCGCACGTCATTCGTGCTGGCGGCCAAGCGACTGGGTGCGGACAACGTGAACTTCGAGCTGTCGCACTCATCCACCAGCAAGGGCGAAAGCCTGCTCGACACGCTGCACACGCTGGAGGCAATGGGGCTTGACGCACTGGTGGTCCGGCACAACGAAAACGGCATGCCGAAGTACCTCGCCGAGCACGCGAAGTCGAATGTAGCCATCATCAACGCTGGTGACGGCACCCACGCGCATCCGACGCAAGGCTTGCTGGACGCGCTGACCATCCGCCAGCGCCGCCCCGATTTCGAGAACCTGCGCGTGACGATCTGCGGCGACATCCGCCACTCGCGCGTCGCGCGCTCGGATGCGCAGGCGCTGCACGCGCTGGGCGTGGGCGACATCCGCCTGTGCGCGCCGGCCGCGATGCTGCCGGATGCGCTGGCCGAATTCCCTGGCTGCAGCACCAGCGGGGATTTCGATGCCGCGCTCGCGGGCACCGACGTGGTGATCATGCTGCGCATCCAGAAGGAACGCATGGCGGCCGCGCAGTTTCCGGATGCCGCCGACTACCACGCCCACTTCGGACTCGACGCGCGCCGCCTCGCGCTGGCCGCGCAGGATTGCCAGGTACTGCACCCCGGGCCGATCAACCGCGGCATCGAGATTGCACCGGAAATCGCCGATGGCCCGCAATCGCGGATCCTCGACCAGGTCGCCAACGGGGTGGCCGTGCGGATGGCCGTGCTGGCCGATCTGCTCACGCCACCTGCATAATCCACGTTTCAACCCGGGGAACAAGGAGAATCACCCATGCGTCCAGTCCTGCGTCGGGCCGTCCTCGCGACGGCCTGCCTTTCCGCGCTCGTGCTTGCCGGTTGCGGCAAGCATGTCGACTCCAACGCGCCAATCACCTTCGCGCCGGCGGACACGCCGTACTTGTTCGCCAATCTGCAACCGGTTCCAACGGAACTCACCAACGCCTGGGCTGACGCGTTCAATGCCGGCGCCCAGGCCAATGCTGCCCAGTTCGGCCAACTCGCCAAGCTGGTCGGTGACGAACATCCCGATGTCGCGAAAATCCTCACCGCGATGCAGGCTGAACTCGCGACTGCCCACACCCGCAAGGAGGTCGCCACGGCGATGGGCTTCCCGATGACGGGTCTGTTTGCGATGTACGGGATCGGCGACGTCCCGGTGATGCGCACGGAACTCGCATCGCCCGATACCTTCAAGGCATTCTGGGCGAAAGTGCAACAACGCGCAGGCGTGAGCATTCCCACCGCCAGCGTCGGCAACCAGGCCTACTGGCTCATCGGCGGCAACGACGCCAAGGTGCACGTGCTGGTTGCCGTCGAGGGCAAGCAACTGGTTGCCACCCTGGCACCGGCAGACGCAAGTCCCGACATGCTGGAACAGTTGCTTGGCCTGAAAAAGCCGACCAGCAACGCAGCGGCACGGCTTGAGAAAATCAACAGCGAGCATGGCTATTCCGATTACGGTTCCGGCTACATCGACCTGCCGAAACTGTTCGCCAATGCCTTCGACGGCAAGGACGCGGTCACCCAGGAATTTGCCAAGGACTTCGGCGCCGCACCCACAAACCCCGCGTGCGCAACCGAATTTGCATCGCTCGCCAGCAACGTGCCCATGGCCAGCCTCGGCATGACGACCTACACACCGCAGGAAATGCGCCAAAGCGTCGACATCAAGCTGTCGCCGTCACTGCTCGGTGCCCTCAGCGCCCTCAAGCAGCCGGTGGCGGGCATGGATGCGAAGTCCGACGATTCGATGTTCGACATGGTGCTGGCACTGCCGCTGCAGAAATGGCAGGCGTTCATCCAGGACCGCGCAAAAGTCGCGGCAGAGAAGGCCTATCAATGCCCCGCGCTGCAGTCGTTGAACAAGTTCGCGCAGACCGCAGCCAACCCGCCGGTGCAGATGCCCCCGGAAGCCGCCTCGCTGCTCGGGGTGCGCCTGGTGCTCGACAAGTGGGAACCCGGTCCGCAATTCGCCGGACGGGTGCTGGTGGCCAGTTCCAACCCTGCCGAGCTTGCGCAGAAGGTCCAGCAGACGGCGCCACAGTTTGCGCTGAAGACCATCAGCACCGACGGCAAGCCGGTGGCATTCGACCTGCCGCCGCGCATGCAGGTCATGCTTGGCGGTGGCAACCAGGGCTGGATCGCTGCCGATTCGCACTCGCTGGCAGCGGGCGTGGGCGCTGGCGAAGACAGCATGCTCGCGAACGCGCTGAATGCTCCGGCAGGCAATGGTGACACGATGTTGCGGATGCATGTGGACGGCAAGATGTATGGCGTGCTGGCAAGTTGGTTCGGCCGCTTCGCCGCCATGGCACCAGCGAAGAACCAGGCCGACATGCAGAACGTCGTGACCCTGTTCAACCGGATGAGCGAGACGATCAAGGCCATCGACATGCGGGTGACGCTGGACCACGACGGTCTGCATTTTGAAGGGGACACCCAGCACCGCTGAACACAGTGCACAAGCAAAAACCCCGGCGCTCAGCCGGGGTTTTTGCAGGTCAGGTGGCAGGCGGTTCGATGCGTGCGCCGCGCGGCAGCGCCAGTCCGTACCTTCAGAGCCGGTGACCGGTTTCCCGCGTCTCGATCAGCTCCACATCGCCCAGGCCCTGCGACAGCGAATGCGCGTCGCCGCCTTGGGCCAGCTTGATCGCGAGGCGCACTTCGTTCGCCGAGTCGGCGTAGCGCAAGGCGTCTTCGTAGCTGACGTGGCCCTGGTGGTACAGCTCGACCAGGTTCTGGTCGAAGGTACACATGCCAAGGTTGGTCGACTGCTTCATCACGTCCTTGATCTTGTGGATCTCGCCCTTGCGAATGTAGTCCTGGATCAGCGGCGTACCGATCATCACTTCCATCGACACCCAGCGGCCCTTGCCATCCGGCGTCGGGATCAACTGCTGCGCGATGACGCCCTTGAGGTTCAGCGACAGGTCCATGTACAACTGTTCGCGCACGTCTTCCGGGAAGAAGTGGATGATGCGTTCCAGCGCCTGGTTGGCGTTGTTGGCGTGCAAGGTGCACAGCACCAGGTGGCCCGTTTCGGAGAAGTGCATCGCGTATTCCATGGTCTCGCGGGTACGCACCTCGCCGATCAGGATCACGTCGGGCGCCTGGCGCAACGTGTTCTTGAGCGCGTTTTCCCAGCTGTCGGTGTCGATGCCGAGCTCGCGCTGGGTGATGATGCAGCCTTCGTGCTTGTGCACGTATTCGATCGGGTCTTCGATGGTGATGATGTGTCCGGTCGAGTTCTGGTTGCGGTAACCCACCATCGCGGCCAGGGACGTGGATTTGCCGGCCCCGGTGGCGCCGACGAAGATCACGATGCCGCGCTTGGTCATCGCCAGCTGCTTGACGATCGGCAGCAGGTTGAGTTCCTCGACCGTCGGGATTTTCGACTCGATCCGGCGCAACACCATGCCGACGCAATTGCGCTGGTAGAAGCACGACACGCGGAAGCGGCCGACCCCGGATACGCCGATCGCGAATTGGCACTCATGGGTCTTTTCGAACTCTTCGCGCTGGATCGGGTTCATCACGTTCAACACCATGTCGCGCGATTCCTGCGCGGACAACGGCGTCTGGGTGATCGGCACGATGCGCCCGTTGACCTTGATGGACGGCGCGACACCGGCCGTGATGAAAAGGTCGGATGCCTTCTTGTGCACCATCAGTTTGAGGAACGAGGAAAAGTCGACTGCGCTCATGGTTGTACTCCCGGTACCCGGGACTCGGGACCCGGGACCCGGAAGAGCACCACAATGGCCCTTCCGCGACCCAAGCCCTCATCACCGCGTCCGCAATTGAACGGAACATCGTGGTCAGCGCGCCTGATGCGCCAGCGCGCGCTCCCGCCTTTCGCGGGTCCCGGGTCCCGGGTACCGGGTCCCGTCATTTGAAAGTCTCCTTCACCTTCGCCCGCGCCATAGCATCCTGGCGCGTAATCAACCCACGCCGCACGAGATCCTGCAGGCACTGGTCCATGGTCTGCATGCCGAATTGCTGGCCGGTCTGGATGGACGAATACATTTGCGCGACCTTGTCCTCGCGGATCAAGTTGCGCACGGCCGGGATGCCGACCATGATCTCCCACGCCGGAATACGCCCGCCCCCGACCTTCTTCAAAAGCGTCTGGGTGATGACCGCGCGCAGCGATTCGGACAGCATCGAGCGGACCATGGCTTTTTCGCCACCGGGGAACACGTCGATGATGCGGTCGATGGTCTTGGCGGCCGAATTGGTGTGCAGCGTTGCGAACACCAGGTGTCCGGTTTCCGCTGCCGTCAAAGCCAGGCGGATGGTTTCGATGTCGCGCATTTCGCCGACCAGGATGTAGTCGGGATCTTCGCGCAACGCCGAGCGCAGGGCTTCGTTGAATCCGTGTGTGTCACGGTGCACTTCGCGCTGGTTGATCACGCATTTTTGCGCGGTATGCACGAACTCGATCGGATCCTCGATCGAAAGGATGTGCCCGTAGTGGTTCTTGTTGACATGATCGACCATGGCCGCAAGCGTGGTCGACTTGCCCGACCCGGTTGGCCCGGTGACCAGGATCAATCCCTGCGGCTGGTCGATGAGTTCCTTGAAGACCTTCGGCGTGGCCAGGTCTTCCAGCGTCCAGACTTCGGCCGGAATGGTGCGGAACACCGCGCCCGCGCCGCGATTCTGGTTGAAGGCATTCACGCGAAAACGCGCCAGCCCGGGAATCTCGAACGAGAAATCGACCTCGAGGAATTCCTCGTAATCGCGCCGCTGCTTGTCCGACATGATGTCGTACACCAGCGAGTGAACCTGCTTGTGTTCGAGCGCGGGCAGATTGATGCGACGGATGTCGCCGTCCACGCGGATCATCGGCGGCAAGCCTGCCGACAGGTGCAAGTCCGAGGCCTTGTTCTTGACCGAAAAGGCAAGCAGCTCGGCAATATCCATGAACCCCCTCCTGAAGTCGCGTTACCGTGCCTGCATCAGGCGCTGGCCCGGCCTCACTGTGCCCCACCGCGGCGTTCGCCGCAAGCCCATGCCGGGCAGCATCCGCGCGGCCCGGCGGGGGACAGGCAGTATACGCCTGTCGGGTCAATGCCTGCGCCCACCCGCGTTGGTCGAATCAATCGCCTTCCCGCTCGCCAGTGCCGAAATCCAGGGTAGCCACCGCGCCACGTTCGGCGCGCGGCTGCAGGCTCACCTGCCAACCGTAGAGCTCGCACAGGCGGCGCACGATCGCCAATCCCAGGCCGGCGCCCTTGACCGTCTGGCCTTCGCCACGCACGCCTCGTTCGAACAGGTGCTCGGCGTCCTCGGCCTTGATTCCGGGTCCGGTATCCTCGACGCGTACGCGGCCAGCCTGCACGCGCACCACGATCTCACCCTCCTGGGTGTACTTGCAGGCATTGCCGACGAGGTTGCCGAGCGCCACCGCCACCACCGAAGACGGCGCTTCAACCAACACCGCGGCCTCGATTTCCGTGCGCAGCGTGATCGGCTTGCGGCCCAGGTCGGGGCGATGGGTGTCGGCGACCTCTTCGGCGATCCTTGCGACATCGGTGGTTTCGCCATCGACCGGGCCAGAGCGCTCGGCGCGCGAAAGCAACAGCAGCGCCTGGGTCAGCTCGGTCGATTGACGCACCGCACGCTCGATTCGCTGCAGGCGGGTGCGCAACTTCTCCGAAAGGTCGGGCGTGGCCATCAGCAACTCGGTGGTGCTGGCGATCACCGCCAGCGGCGTGCGCAATTCGTGGCTGACGTCGGCGTTGAATTCGCGGTCACGCTGGATCATCGAACTCTGGCGCTGCGCGTAATCATCCAGCGCGGCGGCCAGTTCGCCCACTTCATCTTCGGCAAAATAGGGGGCCAGGACTTCGGGCTGGCCACCGCTGCGGAACGCACGCAGCCGTTGCGCAAGGTCGGTCACCGGCCGCATCACGCGCCGCGACAGCCAGTAGCCGACCGCCAGCGACAACAGCGTGAACAACAACACCGCGGCGATGAGGCTGGTCACCAACTGGCGCTTGCCCAATCCTTCGCGACTGATGTCGTAGGTGAGGAACGCATCCAGCCCGTACTTGCGGGCCACCGCCAACTTGTAGTGCAGCGGCTTGCCGTCCTCGCCGCCGCGCATGTCGTAAACGCCTGGCGCCAATCCCTGCCAGGCCAGCGGCGCCTGATAAACGGTGCGATTGTTCCACAACCAGCCCTCGACGAGCTTCGATTGCAAGGGCTGGTCGGGATGCTGGTGCTTGTTTTCCAGTGCCTGCTGCACATCGGCTTCGAGGCTCTGGTTGATCAGCTGGTTTTCGACCTTGGCGCGCACGTACAGGGACGCGCCGGCAAACAGCGCGCTGAGGCAGAAGCCAAACAGCGTGAAGGTGACAATCAGCCGGACGCGGAGCTTACGTCGGGACTGCATCCGGATCGACCATGCGATAGCCGATGCCGTGGCGCGTGTGGATCAGCGGTTTGTCGAAGGGCTTGTCGATGACGGCACGCAGGCCATGGATGTGCACGCGCAAGGAATCGGAATCCGGCAATTCTTCGCCCCACACCTTGTGTTCAAGATCCTGACGCGTCACCACGGACGGACTGGCATCCATCAGCGCCTGCAGCAGTTTCAGGCCAATCGGATTCAACTGGATCGACTGACCGGCCCGCATCACCACCAGGGTGTCGAGGTTGTAGGTGAGATCGGCAACCTTGAGGATGCGGCTTTGCGGACCCTTGCCGCGGCGCGCGAGCACCTCCAGGCGCGCGGCCAGCTCCTGCAGTGCGAACGGCTTGGTCATGTAGTCGTCGGCGCCGGATTCGAAACCGACGAGCTTTTGCTCCAGCGCGTCGCGGGCGGTCAGCATCAGCACCGGTGTGTGCTTGTGGGCTTCGCCGCGCAGCTTGCGGCACACCTCGATGCCGTCCATGCCGGGCAGGGTCAGGTCCAACACGATCACATCGAAATCATTGACCACGGCCAGATGCAGGCCAGTCACGCCATCGCCGGCGAAGTCGACCACGTGCCCACGGTCCTCCAGATAATCGCCGATGTTGGTCGCGATGTCGTTGTTGTCTTCGATCACCAGTACCCGCATGGCGAATCCCGGTCGGCGCGC
>DASSNC010000100.1:0-25255 GCA_035688305.1 Rhodanobacteraceae bacterium | reverse complement strand
CTGATGGTGATCGACTGCGCCAAGGGCGTCGAGGAGCGCACCATCAAGCTGATGGAAGTGTGCCGGCTGCGCACCACGCCGATCATGACCTTCATCAACAAGCTCGATCGCGAGGGCCGCCCGCCGATCGAATTGCTGGACGAAGTCGAATCCGTACTGCAGATCCAGTGCGCGCCGGTGACCTGGCCGATCGGCATGGGCAAGCGGCTGAAGGGCGTGTACCACCTGCTCGACGACGAGGTGCACCTGTACGAGAGTGGCCGCAACTTCACGCGCCAGGACTCGACCATCCTGAAGGGCCTCGATGACCCGCAACTCGTCGAGCGCATTGGTGCCGCCGCGCTGGCGGAACTGCGCGAGGAACTGGAACTGGTGCAGGGCGCGTCGCATCCGTTTGATCTCGAGCAATACCTTGCCGGCGAACAGACGCCGGTGTTCTTCGGTTCCGGCATCAACAGTTTCGGCGTGCAGCCGCTGCTCGACTTCTTCGTCGAACACGCGCCCTCACCGCAGCCACGCGCCACCACCACGCGTGAGGTCGCACCGACCGAGGAAAATTTTTCCGGCTTCGTCTTCAAGATCCAGGCCAACATGGATCCCATGCATCGCGACCGCGTGGCGTTCCTGCGCATCTGCTCGGGTTCCTACAAGTCGAACATGAAGGCCTTGCAGGTGCGCACCGGCAAGGAAGTTAAGCTCGCCAATGCGTTGACCTTCATGGCCTCGGAACGCGAACTTGCCGAAACCGCGTATCCCGGCGACGTGATCGGCCTGCACAACCACGGCACCATCTCGATCGGCGAAAGTTTCAGCGAAGGCGAGGCACTTATCTTCACCGGCATCCCCAACTTCGCGCCGGAATTGTTCCGCCGCGCGCACCTGCGCGACCCGCTGAAGATGAAGGCGCTGCGCGCCGGCCTCGCGCAATTGTCGGAGGAAGGCGCCACCCAATTCTTCCGGCCATTGATGTCGAATGATTTGATCCTCGGCGCGGTCGGCGTGCTGCAGTTCGACGTCGCCGCCTATCGCCTGAAGGACGAATACAACGTCGACTGCGCGTTCGAGAACGTCGGCGTGGTCACCGCGCGCTGGGTGCGCTGCGACGACGCGAAGAAGCTTGCCGATTTCCGCGAGCGCAACGCCTCGCACCTTGCGCTGGATGCCGCCGACCAGCTGGTCTATATCGCACCGACCCGCGTGAACCTGCAGCTTGCACAGGAGCGTTGGCCCGACGTGACGTTCTCCGCGACCCGCGAGCTTGCGGCGACGCAGGGGTAATCGCGCGCGACATCGCCAATCGGTCCTCGTCGGCAGCCGGCACGGTGACACCCGGGGCTGATGCCAAGTGATCACACGCTGCTCGTGGTGACGCCTCCACGGATGCGATACGGCCATCGTCGGCAGCTTACGGCCCGGTGCAGATGTTGATCGCGTCAGAAAGCCGCCATTCGTGAGCGATGAAAGACGACACTCGAGCTGCCGACTGTCATCGCGAGGTTTCGCAGCGCGATCAATTGCATCACGATGGCGTCTGCCCAGGACATGCCCGCTGTCGCCGATCTAAAGTTCGCGGGTCGGGAAGCTCTCGGTCAAAAACGTCACGAACGCGGGCACCTTGGGGCTGACCAGGCGCCGCGAGGTGTGCAGTACCCACAACTCGACGGGGCGCGCCATGTATTCGCCCAATGCCGCCATGCGACCTTCCATGACATCAGCACGTGTCAGCGAGCGCGGCAACAGGGCCGCTCCGGCGCCCGCCAGCACCGCTGCGCGTCCTGCGGCCAGCGTGGACACGCGTAGCCGATAGTCGGGGATCAGTCCGCAGTCGCGTCCCGCCGAATTGAAGCGCCAAGGCTCGGTACCTGACGGGTTGCGTGCAACGGCGACGGCCGGCACGACCGGCGGATCGTCGTGGCGATCGAGCGCGGGAACGTGCATGGACGATGGCGCGACCACCAGCATGGTGTCGCGGGCGAAACAACGCCCTACCAATTCGCTGGTGGGATGCGGATTGACTCGGATGGCGACGTCGAACCCTTGCTCGACAAGGTCCACTTGCACATCGCTTGCAACCAGATCCACCTGCACGCCGGGGTAGCGCGCTACGAACTCCGCAGCCAGCCGTCCGCCCCACGCGTTCGTGAACATTACCGGTGCGCTGATTCGAAGCCATCCGTGCGGCCGGCCGCCAGCGGCCGACAGGTCGCGTCCCGCGTCTTCGATATCCAACAGCAATCCGCGCGTGCGGTCAAACAAAGCCTGGCCTTCGGCGGTGAGTTGCAGGCTGCGTGCGCCGCGTTCCACCAGCCGCACGCCAAGCGATTCCTCGAGGTCACGGACGTGGCGGGACAGCGTGGCCTTGGGCCGGTTGCTTGCGCGACTTGCCTTGCCGAGGCTTCCGGCGGCGACCACGCGATGAAAATCAGCCAACGCGGACAAATCCATGGGCGTACCAAATATGGGACTGTTCGTCCAAAGTTTATGGCTTACGCATCAACTTTGAAACAGCGACAGTGCATCCGCGGACGCAACGCTCCAAACGATGTGACCGCAACCACTTCAACAAACCTGGAGCCAAGCCATGAACATGCTTGCCATTCGATCCGCCCAAACCACCAAGCCGAGCATCTGGAGCCCGATCACGATCGGCCGGATGCAGCTTCCACATCGCCTCGTGATGGCGCCCATGACACGCAGCCGCGCCAATCCGGACGGCACTCCCAATCCGCTCGCCGCCGAGTATTACGCCCAGCGCGCGTCATTCGGGTTGCTGATCAGCGAAGGGACCCAGCCATCGGCGGACGGGCAGGGCTATCTCAACACGCCCGGTATCCACACCGACGCACAGACGGCCGCTTGGCGGAAAGTCACGCATGCCGTGCATGCGCGGCACGCGCACCTTTTCATCCAGTTGATGCACGTCGGCCGCATGTCGCACCCCGATAACACGCCGCACCATCGCCAACCGGTGGCGCCGTCGGCGGTTGCACCTGACCAGCCGATGTTCACGATCAGCGGGCAGCAAGCCATCCCGACGCCACGTGGATTATCCGTCGCGGAAATCCGCGCGACGGTACAAGACTTCGCCGACGCTGCCGAACGCGCGATCGAGGCCGGTGCGGATGGCGTGGAAATCCACGGTGCCAACGGTTACCTGATCCAGCAATTCCTCGCACCCAACGCCAATCACCGCACCGACGGTTACGGCGGTTCGATCGAGGCGCGTTCGCGCTTTTCACTCGAAGTAGCGGCGGCGGTCGCCGGTCGCATCGGCGCCGAACGTACCGGCATTCGCCTTTCGCCCGGGGTGCCGTTGGGCGGCCTCGACGAGGGACCCGAGGGCCCGGACCTGTACCGTTACCTCGTGGCTGGCCTGGCTGAACTCGGGCTCGCATACGTCAGCCTCGTGCACGCAGGCAACGAAGCGCTGCTGCGCGATCTGCGCCAGCTGTGGCCGAATGCGCTGCTGGTCAACCGTGCAAACCGGCCGCTCGAGCTGCTGGGTGCCGACGTGGCCGCGGGCCTTGCCGATGCCGAAGTGGTCGCGCGCTGGGCCTTGGCCAACCCGGACTTCGTGGAACGATTCCGCGCCGGTGCGCCGCTCAACGCGCCGGATCCGGCCACGTTCTATGGCGGCGGCGCCGTCGGTTACACCGACTATTCGACCCTTGGCGAACCAGTGCAACGTACGGCATGAGTTGCGCAATGGCGATGGGGAGATCGGCCGCGGACCTGCCCGGACGATCCCGCCATCGCCGCCACGATCCGCTCGTGGTGGGATGACGGATCGCGTCACGAAGACGTAGCCTGCGATGAGCGAACCGAGCGCCGGCTGGCCTTTTTGGAGATGCCGTGAGGTTTGCCAAGTAACACGATCAACCGCGACTCGCACGGGGAGAGGTCATAACCCCGGCGCTGCGAGAGCATGAACGTTAGCGGTCCGAGGTGCCAGGCGCGGCGCTGGAGTTCGACGAGCTGCCCGCTCGCGAGAGCCGCGGCCACCAGGTGCAGCGGCAGGTGTCCCCAGCCGAGGCCAGCCTCCAGAAGATCACGCTTGGCACCGAGATCGTTGACCAGCCACTGGCGTTTGCCGGCAACGCCCTGCTGGGTCTTTTCCGCTCCGGGCTGGTTGTCCGTCACGACGATCTGGATGTGTCGGCCAAAGTCTTCCCTGGGGACGGGTTTGGATGTCGATGCGAGCGGATGGGATGGCGCACATACCGTCACCATCTCCTCCTCGCATAGCCAACTACGTTCGATGGCATCCGGATTCACTTCCGGCACGTTTTCGATCGTGACGGCCAGGGCACACACCCTTTCGAGCACCAGCCTCTCGCCACCCTGCATGGTCGTGATCCGCAGGTTGATCGTCGCAGTGGGGAACTCCGCTTGCAGCGTCTGCAGGCAGTCGATCAGATGGACGCGCGGGAAGTAGGCATCGACCGCAACCGAAACCTGCGGCACCCCGGCTTTGGCGATCGAGCCGGCGCGGTTCTTCATTTCTTCCGTGCGTGAGATCACCGCGCGTGCGTCCGGCAAGAGGCTGCGGCCCGCCGCGGTGAGTTGCGCTTTCCGCGTATTGCGCTCGAACAATTCGACATCGAAGGCGCTTTCCAGTGCCTTGATCGCGTGGCTGATGGCCGACTGCGCGCGCCTGAGTTTCCGGGCCGCGCCCGAGAAGCTGCCCTGGTCGCATACCGCAACGAACGCACGCAATTGATTGATGGTGACGTTGTCGAGCATATTTATCTAGTAAATAGATTGTATTTAGCTATCTTTCGTCAATTGTTTTGATGTGTCAAGAGGTCCAGATTGGTTGCACGCAATCCCAGCACTGAAATGGAGAACAACATGAACTACGCAATCATCGGTTTCGGCTCGGTCGGCCAGGCCCTCGCCCACGCCTTCGCCCGCAACAACATCGAAGTCACCGTCGCCAGTCGGCGCCCACCCGAAGCGCTGTTGCCGCTGGCGCAGGCAATCGGGTCCACGGTCATCCCCAAGACGCTGACGGAAGCCGTCAAGGCCGACGTGATCTTTCTGGCCGTTCCGTTCCAGGAACATCGCGAGGTCGCCAAAAACCTGGCGAGCTGGCAGGGCAAGACGATCGTCGACGCGATGAACGGGTTTGGCGTCTCCTCGGCCGTCGTCGCCCAAGCCTTCCCGGGAGCCCGGTTGGTGAAGGGCTTCAACCATCTCCTCGCCCGCACCCTGGCCACCGACCCGCACGTCGAGGGCGGCCGCCGGGTCGCGTTCCTGTCGAGCGACGACGAAGGCGCCACGGCATCGGTGGCAGCGCTCGCCGAACAACTCGGTTTCGCGCCCGTCAATCTCGGCAAGTTCGCAGAGGGCGGCGCGCTGGTGCAGGCGCGCGGGGACAAGAGCTGGGGGCCTTTGATCTTCCAGGACCTGTTCAAGAAGGTCGCGTGAGCGACGTACGGCGATCACGGCAAGGTCGTGATTCTCCTGCGGCCTGGATCACCGCTCCCGAAACATCAACCCATCAGCGAGGAAATACCCCATGTCCAGCAAACTCGATCTCTCGAAGGAACTCGGCGGTCGCCGTGCCCTCATTACCGGCGGCACACGCGGTATCGGCGCGGCGATCGCGCAGCGACTCCTCGATGCCGGCGCCAAAGTCGTGGTCGCTGCGCGTGCACAAAACGACGATACCCCCGCAGCGGCAACGTTCGTCGCCGGCGACGTCAGCACGAACGAAGGCGTGGAGGCGATTGCAACGCAGGCCATCGCGACGCTCGGCGGCCTCGACATCCTCGTGAACAACGCGGGTGGTGCAGGCGCGTTTCTGCAAGGGTCGTGGACGATTACCGACAAGGCGTGGCACGACAGCTTCGCGCTCAACTTCTTCGCGGCGATCCGCCTCACGAACGCGGTCCTCCCGGCGCTTCGTGCGTCGAAGGCCGCAGCCGTCGTGAACATCTCTTCGGCGGCCGCGGCAATGCCGTTTGGTCCTTTTGCGCACTACGGCGCCGCCAAGGCGGCGCTCGAGTATTACTCGCGCACGCTTGCGGTGGAACTCGCGCCGAGCGGCATCCGTGTGAACGTTGTGTCGCCGGGCGTCATCGCAACGCCGGGTTCCGACGAGTTTGCCAGGGCGACCCCGGGATTTTCCTCCGAGGATTGGGTCCGGAATATCCCGCTGGGTCGCATCGGCGCTACCGAGGACATCGCCGAGGTCGTCGCGTTCCTCGTGTCGGCTCGCGGGAAGTTCCTGACCGGCGCGAATTACCGTGTCGATGGTGGAATGACGGCGCGCTGACGAATGCGCGCTTCACCGGCCGATTCCGCCCTGACTCGGCCTCAAACTACCGGATGCATCGATCACCTAGGATCCGGAATGCCGATAGGGTCAAGCAGGTCGTCGACGGGGTGAGCAATTTCTAATCGTCGGCAGCACCCGGATAACCCATGCTGCCGCGTGGCGTGTGCCCGCACTCGACTCGCACGGCACCACTACCTGGCGTGCTGCGGCCAGGGTCTTCGCACACATGTTGTTCACCCTCACGATAGTGAATATTGACACGCGCATGCTTCACTTGCATGATCGACCTGAAGCGGATTCACATTCTTCGCTCCCGTGGCAACCAGCGGACAGTGCAGGAGAACATGTAGGAGGGATCTGCAACCAGAATCGCGGGTTCGACAGGATCGAATCGGCCAGCAAGCGGCACCGGAGTCAGCATGTGTTGCCATGACTCGCACGCGCAATAGAAACCCTTTCCAAGGCGCCATTAGCGGGTTGGTTCACGACGTCAAGAGGAGACAGTCCGCAATGCCAACCATCGGTCGATCCGGCTCGCTGACGTCGCTGCCCCCGGCTGCGCCGACCAGGGCTGCATGGATTGCCCTCGGCATGCTCTGCTTCGTTTATGTGCTGAATTTCCTGGATCGCCAACTGTTGGCGATCCTTGCCAAGCCAATCCAGGACGCACTGCACCTGTCGGATGGTCAGTTGGGGCTGATCGGCGGCCTCTACTTCGCAGTGTTCTACACGTTCATCTCGATCCCGATCGGATGGTTCGCCGACAAGACCAACCGGGTCCGGGTGCTATCGCTCGCATGCACGGTGTGGAGCGCCGCCACGGTGGCCTGCGGTCTCGCACGCACGTACCCCCAGCTTGCGATTGCCCGGATGACATCCGGGTTCGGCGAGGCCGGCGGTGTGCCGCCTTCGTACGCAATCATCTCGGACTATTTCCCGCCCAGCTGGCGCGGCCGGGCGCTTGGCATCTACAACCTGGGACCGCCCATCGGCGCTGCACTCGGGGTCGCCTTCGGCGCATCGATCGCGGCTTCGTTCGGCTGGCGCTACGCCTTCATCGTCCTCGGCGGCGTGGGTGTGCTGACGGCGGTAATCCTCAACCTGACCGTGCGCGAGCCGAAAAAAGGTGGCCTCGACGGCATCGTTCGCGCCAGCACCACGAAGTCGGGTTTCTGGGAAACGCTGAAGATGTTCGCCTCGAGCCCTGCGCTGATGCTCGCGGCATTCGGCAGCGCCGCCACCCAGATGATTACCTACGGGATGGGCAACTTCACGACCCTGTTCCTGATGCGCGAGAAGGGCATGACGCTGGACGAGGTGGCCGTGTACTACGCATTGGTCATCGCGATCGGAATGGGCGGTGGCATGCTTGTTTCGGGCCGCCTGCTCGATCGGTTCACGCGGCGTTCCAAAGCAGCCTACGGGCTGCTCCCCGCGCTCTCGCTCGCGGTCGCGACACCGCTCTACCTCGGCTTTGTATGGGCGCCCGCGTGGGGACTGTCGCTCTGGTTCCTGCTGGGCGTGGCCTTCCTCAACTACTTTTACCTCACCGCTTCGGTCACGCTGGTCCAACAGGAAGTGCGGCCCGACCAGCGCGTGATGTCGGGCGCGTTGCTGCTGCTCGTGATGAATTTCATCGGCCTCGGCTTGGGCCCGACCTACGTGGGGTTCATCAGCGACTACTTTCATGCCAGCAACCCGTTGCACTCGCTGCAAGTGGCGCTTTATCTGCTTACGCCATTTTATTTGCTGGCCATCGTACTGTTCCTGATCCTGGCACGCGTGTTGCGCCGTCAGGCCCGTGCATCCTCCGTCGAAGGAGCTACGTCATGATTGAAGTCCGCGCGGCCGCCGCAAGCATCGCGATCGCCTGCATGGTGGCGATGATCCCCTCCCACTCGCACGAAGCACCTGCCATGAACACCAAATCCGAACATTCGTCCCGTCCCGTCGCGACTACCTTGAACGGCCAACTGCAGGGAGCCAACGAGGGCCAGCTCGTCGTGTTCAAGGGCATTCCCTACGCTGCCCCTCCCGTTGGCGACCTTCGCTGGAAGGCACCTGCACCAGCCAAACAGTGGCACGGGGTCCGTCAAGCTACCGCGTACGGACCGGCCTGCTACCAGCCAGGCCCGAAATTGTCGAGCATCTACGAGGGCAAGCCCGTTCCGATGAGCGAGGACTGCCTGACGGTGAACATCTGGGCGCCCAGGGACGCGCACAACGCACCGGTGTTTTTCTGGATCTATGGCGGCGCGTTGTGGAACGGCTCCAACCGCGACCCACTCTACGATGGCGCACGCCTCGCGGAACACGGCGTGATCGTCGTGTCCGTGAACTATCGGGTCGGCCCACTCGGCTGGCTGGCACTGCCCGCCCTGAGTGCCGAATCACCACATGGCGTTTCCGGAAACTACGGCCTGCTGGACCAGATTGCGGCGCTGCGCTGGGTCAAGGGCAACATCGGCGCGTTCGGCGGCAACCCGGCGAACGTCACCATCGCAGGCGAATCCGCTGGTGCCTTGAGCGTGATGTACTTGCTGGCGTCACCCGAAGCACGTGGGCTGTTCTCCAAGGCCATCGCCGAAAGCGCCTACATGATCTCGATGCCTGAATTGAAACAAGCCAAGTACGGTATCCCTTCCGCGGAAAGCAGCGGCACGAAATTCGTCGGATCCCTGCACGTGTCGAACCTCCAGGCATTGCGCGCCATGGACGCCGGCAAGCTCACCGAGGCGGCCGCCTCGAACGGATTCGCGCCCTGGGTAACCGTCGACGGCCACTTCGTGCCGCACCAACTGGTCGGAATCTTCGACAAGGGCGAGCAAGCGCACGTACCCTTGCTGGCCGGCTTCAACAGCGGCGAAATCCGGTCGCTGCGCATACTGGCGCCACCGCCGCCGGCCAGCACCGCCGATTACGTCAAGATCATCCGCAGTCGCTATGGCGACCTCGCCGACGCCTTCCTGCGCCAATACCCGGCCAGCGACATGCAAGAGAGCATCCTGGCCACGACCCGCGACGCCCTGTACGGCTGGACCGCCGAAAAACTGGTACGCGCACAGACCGCGGCAGGTGAGCCGGCCTATCTTTACTTCTTCGACCATGGCTATCCCGCCGCCGACAACGCGAACCTGCACGGATTCCACGCCAGCGAGTTGCCCTTCGTGTTCGGCAACCTCGACGGCACTCCGCCACTATGGCCGAAGGTACCCGACACGGCGGAACAACACCGGCTGTCGAATGCGATGATGGACTACTGGACCAGCTTTGCGCGGACCGGCAAGCCGGTCGCGGCAGGCGCCCCCGACTGGCCAGCCTTCGGGTCGAACAAGGCGTACATGGCGTTCACGGACGCGCCGCACCCCGGGCATGACCTGTTGCCGGGCATGTTCGAACTCAACAACCAGACCGTCTGTCGGCGCAAGGCCAGCGGTGACCAACCCTGGGGGTGGAACGTCGGTGTCGCCGCGCCGCCGCTGCCGCCCGCGACCGCCAATTGTCCGTCACCCTGAAAGCCCATGCCGGACTGCGCCGACATGCGCGTTGCAACGGCCGCCACATCGACCAATGCGCGTGCCGGCATCGTGGGAACGTGGGTGCCGGATTGCCCCACGTCGATGGGCGTCACTGACTGGGCCGCAGGGGCGGAAAGCCATTGGCGCGGCCGCCCCACAGGCAACGCGCACACGCAACCGCCCGATTGTCCCTGCCCCGGCACCTGCGCATGAGAAGCCAACGCAAGTTGTTCGATCTCGACGGTCGCACCGCACTGGTCACCGGCGGCTCGCGCGGACTCGGGCTGCAGATCGCCGAAGTACTCGGGAACTACGGCGCGCGCGTACTGGTGTCGGCGCGCAAGCCCGAGGAACTGGCGCAGGCGAAGGCTCAGCTTGAGGCCCGTGGCGTCAGCGTCGAATGGATCGCCGCGGACCTGTCGCGATTCGACTCGGTGTGCGCCTTGGTCGACCGCGCTCTGGCGCAGTTCACGCAAATCGACATCCTCGTCAACAACGCCGGCACGAACTGGGGTGCCCCCGCGGTGGATCATCCGCTCGATGCATGGGACAAGGTATTCAACCTGAATGTGCGCGGCCTGTTCTTCCTGAGCCAGCAAATCGCCAAGCGATCGATGATTCCGCGCGGCTACGGTCGCATCCTCAACATCGCTTCGATCGCAGGCCTGCTCGGCAATCCACCAGGCCCACTGCGCAGCATTGCCTACAACAGCGCCAAGGGTGCGGTCGTGAACATGACACGCACGCTGGCGAGCGAATGGGGCCGGTACGGCATCACGGTCAACGCGCTGGCGCCAGGTTACTTTCCCTCGAAGATGACCCGGGGACTCATCACCCAGGTGGGTGAAGAGGCGCTGGTCGGGAACACACCACTCAAGCGCCTTGGCAATGACGAAGACCTGAAAGGCGCCGCCCTGCTGCTGACTTCGGATGCCGGGAGCTACATCACCGGCCAGACGTTGGCCGTCGATGGCGGCTATACGGTGATCTGATCCGCCGGCAACGCTTCGATGGCAACCCGGCGAGCAGCCGGAAATGCCTCAGTGCCCCGCGGGCAAGACGTCGTGCGCGCCGGACGGCTTCCCCGCAAGCGGCGGCGCCGCCACCCCGACATTCGTGAACCATCGCAGGCCCGCCTTGCGGCGGCGCTCGACCAGCTGCTCCTGCATTGCGAACATGCCCGGAAGCAAATGGTGTCCTGGGCGCGGGGTGTCCGCAAAATCCATGTAGCTTTGCGCCGCGGAATACGGCCGCCATACGGGCTGTCCGGCGCCGGCGGGAATGCCCGTCCGCGCGAAGCCGACCCAATAGGCCATCATCGCTGCGGACAGCGCGCGGTCTTGCGCGCGCAGCGGCCGTGGCCAATTTGGCGGTAGATGGGCGTCTTGTCCTATCTGGCCAAACACGAACGGCAATTCGCTGGCGTGGAAGCCACACAGCTTGCGCGCCCGGGCCGCCGGATAACAATGGTCGAAAAAGTAAAGATAGGAAGGCGCGCCAGCTGCGGACTCCTGCCGCACGAGGCGTTCCGTCGCCCAGCCATAGACGGCGTCGCGCACGGTCGCCAGCATGCTTTCCGGAATATCCGCAGCGGGATAGAGTCGCAGGAATACCGGGGCGAGGTCGCCATATCCGCGCTCGATCCGTTGCGTATACGCGATTGCATCCGCCGGTGCCGCTGGCAGCAAGGCACGCTGCGAGCGGATCTCACCACTGTTGAATCCTGCCAACAGCGGCACTCGTGCTGCATGCCCGCGGTCGAACGCGTCAACCACCTGCTCGGGCAAAACCCAACCGTCGATCGTCGCCTGCGTCCAGAAGTGCGCGCGTGCGGCCGCCTGCAACAGTGCACCGGGAGTCATCGCGCGCAAGCTTGCGAGAGTTGGAACACCCGCAATCGTGGCGAACTTGCTACCGATCTGCTCGGCGGCGGGCAGGCCATGGGCGGCCTGACGCAACTCCGGCACGGCGCGGATATTGGCGCTCTCGGCGATGGCCTTCTGGAACAAGCCCCGCGACAGTGGGCTGGTCAGAAGATATGTCACGCTCAGCGCGCCCGCCGACTCGCCCATGATCGTGACGTTCGCAGGGTCACCACCAAACGCGCTGATGTTGGCGTGTACCCACTGCAGTGCCGCGATCTGGTCGAGCAATCCGTAGTCGCCGGACGCACGGTGCCGCGACTCGGTACTCAGGGCCGGTAGCGCCAGCCAGCCGAAGATGCCGAGCCGATAGTTGATGGATACGAAGACGACTCCGCGACGCGCGAAATTCGCACCATCGTACATCTGCTCGCTGCTGCCACCGATGGCGAGCGCGCCACCATGGATCCACACGATCACCGGGGCACCATGGGCGGCCTGCGGCGCCCAGACATTGAGGGTCAGGCAATCCTCGCTCATTGCGGCAGGCGGATCCGCATACAGGTTGCCCGCCAGCAATGCTGGCTGCATGCAACTGGGTCCGAAGGTCGTGGCCTGCCGGATACCGCGCCAGGAGGCTGGCGCGGCCGGCGGCCGCCAGCGCAGGTTGCCGGTCGGTGGCAGCGCATATGGAACGCCCTTGAATACCTCCAGCGGGCCGGCGAAGGATCCCGCCAACTGCCCCTGCGGGATGGTCACGACCGGTTGCCCAGGTGCCGCACTTGCGCCGCTGGCCGGTACGCTCAAGGCACCGAGCAGGCAAACAGCCTGCAACAATCCAAGCTGTCGCAGCAGCGTCACGGACGCGCCCCTTTTGTACGGTGCGCCGTGCGTCCGGTGGAACGGGCCCGCGCACCAAAGACCGCGGCGCAGCGATCGCGACCTAGGCGGACGCTGCACGGGGCCGACGTCGCGGCGTCTTGGCCTGCCCTTCCTGCAAGGCGAGGAATCCGGCGGCCATGAATTTCGTGATGCGCTGCTTGACGGCCGGAAAGTCGTCCGAACGACAGATCCCGCCGGACAGGCGATCGATGCGCCCCGTCCGCGCCAGTGTGTTCATCAAGGCCCCGGTCACGAAATGATAGCCCCAGAAAATGTCCGCTTCCGAATAGTCCGGCAAGGCCCGCTTCAAGATGCTGACCAACTTGAGCACCACCGGATCGAAATGCCGGTCCATCAACGCCGCGCCTTCCGGCGTGTTGCTCACGCGCGCACAGAAAGCCGCGTAATTCATCCAGTGCTCGCCACCCTCGTAGTAAAGATCCAGGTCGGTGTCCAGGAATGCATGCAGCGCTCCTTCCACCGTCGGCGAGTCCCCGGCTTCGGCCTCGTACAGCTCCATGGCCGTGATGCGGCGGCTGCTGGTCACGTCGGCCCGCCGCGCGAACACCGCTTCGAACAAGGTCTGCTTGTCGCTGAAGTAGTAGTGGACCAGCGTGGTGTGGATCTTCACCCGCTTGGCCACGTCGCGCAGCGTGACCCCATGCAGGCCATGCTTCGAAAACAGGAACTCGGCGGCATCGAGAATTTGCTCCATGCTCTCCGCGCGCTGCTGGGCCTTTTTCCTGCGCGGCGGCTTTTTCACATCCCTGGTCATGACAACGCGACAACCGCGGCAGTGGACAAGCGAATGAGTCTAAGGACCGCGGTTTCGGCTCGTCAACAATCGTTTCATTCAACGTCGCTGGTTCCATTGCCGTATTTGGCCCGTAGCGAACGCCGGTCGATTTTTCCGGTGGCAGCCAAGGGCATGGCGCGCACCACCTCCACATCATCGGGAATCCACCAGTGCGCGACCTTGTCTTCGAGAAACGCCAGCAACTCCTCGGCATGGAGCTCGCGCCCCGGCCGGGGCTGGACCACGAGCACCGGACGCTCCCCCCACTTTTCATCTGGACGACCGATCACTGCCGCCAAACCCACGCCCGGGTGGCGACCGATGATCTCCTCGATGGTCGCGGGATTGATCCACTCACCGCCCGACTTGATCAAGTCCTTCGAGCGCCCCCGGATGACGACGTTGCCGCGCGCATCGATGCTTGCAAGGTCGCCGGTATCGAGGTAGCCCTCGGCATCGAGCGCGCTGACATCGGACTTGTAATATTTGTCAAGCACACTGGCACCCTTGGCGCGCAGCCGTCCGACCGTCTCGCGCTGATTCGACAATGCATTGCCGTTCGCATCCGTGAGCTTGAGGTCGACGCCCAGTGGCGGACGACCCGAGGAGGAAGCGTCGCTGTCCCCCGCATCAGGCGCCGCGATCGTGCCGAGCGGCGACATTTCGGTCATGCCCCAGCTTCGTTGGACCCGCACGCCCAGGCGGTCCTCCATGCGCCGGATGAGCACTTCGGGGCACTGCGAGCCGCCAATGACAATACGCTTAAGATCAGGTAGCTGTCCGCCGACGGCATCGAGATGCTCGATCACTCCGGTCCACACGGTATGCACACCCACCGCCACCGTGACTCTTTCGTCCCGCAGCAGCCGGGTCAGGCTCGCGCCCTCCAGGTGCGGTCCGGGCAGCACCAGGTTAGCGCCCACGGCGGGCGTGGAAAACGGCAGCCCCCAGCCATTGGCGTGGAACATCGGGACCGCGGCCAGCACGGTGTCGCGATCGGTGAGGGCAAAGGCACTGGCCTGCAGCGCGTGCAGCGTATGCAGGTAATTGGAGCGGTGCGTGTACAGCACGCCCTTGGGCGGACCCATCGTGCCCGACGTGTAGCAAAGTCCGGCCGGCGTCTCTTCGGGGAAACCACCCCAGGCCGCGACGGCACCCAGTTGCTCCAGCAAGGCATCGTGTGCCCACAGTGTGGGGCGCACCGACCCGGCCGCGAATGATTCGGGTACCGCACCGTCCATCACGATGACGTGGCGGATAGTCGGGCACCGCGGAAGCAATCCAGACAGCAGCGGCACGAGGTCGGCGGCGACCGCCAATGCCCGATCCTCCGCCTCGTTGATGATCGCGACCAGTTGCTCAAGGGTGTATCGCGGATTCAGGGTATGGCACACCCACCCGGCCGCCATGGTGGCGTAATAGAACTCGAAGTGATGCAGCGTGTTCCATGCAAGCGTCGCGATGCGGTCACCAAACTCGAGGCCCAGGGCGCCAAGCGCACCGGACAGGCGATTGCTGCGGACCCGCAGGTCCGCATAGCGGGCACGCTGGATGGCTTGGCGCGAATCCACCGACACCACTTCCCGCGATCCCGCCCATTTGGCCGCGTGATCCAGGAACTTCTCGATTGTCAGACCATAAGGTTGCATGGGAAAGAGGCACGGCCGTTGCTCCCCGGATCGCCACATGGGCGAACCCGGGGAGCGGCAGCGGCCTTGATCAGAAGAACTTCGTGACCCGAATGCCGAACTGGCGCGGTGGACCCGCAAAACGCAGGCCCGAGTTGATCGCGCCGATGTAGACTTGGTTGGTCAGGTTCGTTCCGTACAACGTCGTCATGTAGTCGCCGTGGGCCCAGCTCACCTGCGCGTTCAGGATGTTCCGGCTGCCGACGCGATCACCAAGCGCCTCGTTCTCGAACAACGTCGCCCATTGCGAGGAAACGTGCGCGTAATTGACGACGGGAATGATGTTGTCGCTGCCAACGTGGAACACGCGTTGCACCCCGACGCTATAGGTCAGGTTCGGTGCATAGGTCTGGTCGCGCCCCCCGAGGTCGATACAGCTGTAGCTGGCCGGTCCGGTCGCGGGTTCGCACGGCAGGAACGAGGGAAGCCTAGGATCTGTCGCGTAGAACTGGCCGATCGAACTGCGCATCCAGCCAAGGTTGCCGAACACCGTCCAGTCACCGGTGAAAACTTGCACCTGGGCTTCCGCCCCGTACATGTGCGTCGGATTGGGCGTGTTTACTTCGATTCCGAACGTCGGGAACAGCGGGTAGCCGATGATTACCTGGAAGTTCTTGTAATCATTGTGGAACGCGTCGACCTGCGTCCGTACATGGCCATCCAGCCACTCGGCCTTCCAGCCCACTTCAGTGCTCACGACTTTTTCCGCGTCGAATGGCGCCGGCAGCCCGAGCCCCACCGGCACGTTCAGGCCGCCGGGGCGAAAGCCGGTGGCCACGAAGGCATACAGGAAGTTCCGCTTGTTGACGGTCCAGTCCAACGAAACTTTTCCGGAGAAATTGCTGTATCGAGCCGACTGCTGGTCCACCAGCGGCAGGCCATACTGCATGACAAAGACGTCGTTGGAGGTCGTGCTCTTCGTGTAGCGGCCGCCTACTTCGAGCTTGAGGTTGTCGGTGAACTTGTAGGCAACTTGTCCAAACAGCGCCCGCTCCTGCTTCGGATTGGTTCCCTGCAGCACGTATTCGGACGCCGGACTGCCAGGCGGTACACCGATCACGAATTCGCCCTGCGGGAAGATGTAGGTGTCCTGCTGCCAGAAAGCGCCGAGAATCCAGCTGAAGCGCCCCGTATCGGGCGAGATCAGGTTGAACTCCTGCGAGCGGATCGTTTCGTACACCGAATCCGCGAAGGTCTCGTCAGGCAGATAATCAGTGCCGTCAAGGTCCGCCCGATAGGCAGTGTTGGCCTTCTGATAGCCGGAGATCGAGCGGAACTCGACGCCATTGGCGAACTTGTAATCGATATGCAGCACCGAGCGCAGGAAGCGATCCAGCGCCTTCATGTCCGCGTTGGCGGTGATGTCGAACGGATTGTTGGGCGAGTTCACCGGATCGGATGGATACGCGCCCATGTCGAGGTGGTCATAGTCGGTCTTGAACAGTACCGACAAGGCATCATTGGGTTTCCAGAGCAGGCTCATGCGCGCGGCCCGAATTCTTTGGCGCGCGTTGGTGCCAGTCCATGGCCCGCTGATGTCGTAGAAGCTGTCACGGTTCTCGCCGTCGAACGCCACGCGCGCAGCCAAGGTTTTGCTGATCGGAAGATTGACGGCCCCTTGGGTCCCGACGTCTGCGTAATTGCCGAGTTGCCCGAGGATGTAACCTTGGTGGCCACCGTCGATGATCGGGTTGTTCGAATCGACAAGGACTGCGCCACCGATGGCGTTTTGCCCACCGAACGTGCCTTGCGGCCCACGCAGGATCTGGACCGAGGAAATGTCGTAATAGGGTTCCTGGGTGACGTAACCGGGGAACGTCGCGACACCGTCGCGGTAGGTAATAACGCCCGTGGTCGTCTGGCTGTTGTGTTCGCCCTTGCCTATTCCGCGGATATTGAAGTCGTTACCCTGACCGAAGTTGTTCACAGTCGCCGACGGCGTGACGAACTGCAGTTGGTCGACGACGCTCACGCCCAGTCTGGACAGCTCATCGCCAGACAGAACCGTCGCCGCAACCGGAGCGGTCTGCAACGGCACCTTGCGGTACTCCGCGGTGACGACGATCGTTTCCAAGGTTTTCGTTGTCCGGGTTGGTGCGGCGGTGGCTGGCTTTTGCTGATCCTTGGCCGCATCGGCGCGTGACTGCGCGGGCGCATCGGCGCCGGTATCCGCCGGCGGCGTCTGCGCATGGGCCGCGATGCATCCGGACAACAGCAAAACGGGAACGCCAAGCCAACGCATGCGGTTGGTCGCTGCGATGATGTTCATGATCCCCCTCCGGGACGACTGGACTCGTGGGCGCCGGAGCAAGGCCGGCGCCACCGTATTTAGCACGGAGTTTTGCCAATAGTCAACACTAATTCACACCAGAGTGAATATTTACGCAGCGGGCATTCGACTGCTACCCTCGTGCCCGGTCAGCCACACCATGCTTATCGGCGGGGCGCATGCAGCCAGGGTTTTCCCAGTCCACGGGCAGACATTCAGGAGGCCAACGGTGATAGACCTGACAGGGCGCATTGCAGTCGTGACTGGCGCGGGGGGCGGCCTTGGGCGCGCCCACGCCTTGCTGCTCGCCAGGCACGGCGCGCGGGTACTAGTGAACGATGTCGGCGCCGGCGCTGCGGATGTAGCCGCGCAGATCAAGGACGACGGCGGACGCGCGCGCGCGGCTGTGGGTTCCGTGACCGACGAGCGCTTCACGCAAGAGATGATCGATGCGGCATTGGCGGATTGGGGTCGTGTCGACATCCTTGTCAACAACGCGGGGATCCTCCGCGACAAATCATTCTCGAAGATGGAACTCGCCGACTTTCGTCTCGTGGTCGATGTCCACCTGATGGGCGCTGCCAACTGCACCAAGGCAGTTTGGAACGCGATGCGCGCGCAAAACTACGGTCGTATCGTGATGACGACCTCGTCATCCGGGCTGTACGGAAACTTTGGCCAGGCAAACTATGCCGCGGCCAAGATGGGCCTGGTCGGCCTGATGAACGCGCTCGCGATCGAAGGCGAAAAATACGGTATCCGCGTCAACTGTCTCGCGCCTACCGCAGCGACAGGAATGCTGGAAGGCATCCTGCCGGAGGCGCAACTGGCGCTGCTCTCACCAGAAAGCGTGAGCCCGGGCGTACTGGCCTTGGTATCGGAAAATGCTCCCACGCGCGCCATCCTGTGCGCCGGCGCTAGCGGATTCGAAATCGCCAACATCACCCTGACCCAGGGCATCCACGTGCCTACCGGACCCGGCTGTGCGGAACAGTTGCTGGACCGCTGGGATGAACTCACGGACCGTCGCGACGAGTTGGTGCCGGGCCACGGCTTCGAGCAAAGCAGGCACGAACTTCGCAAAGCCGGCTTCGTGGTCTGAACCACCCTTGGTGAGCATCGCTGGTGCAATCGGCGCGACCCGTCGGATCCGCTCGCGGGTGCCAAGACCAAGCTGCCGACGTCGGCCTCACCGCCGCGCCGCGGGGCGCCCGCGGGCAATCGCGAGTCGCCGACGCGCGGAAATCGGCCCTCCCGGGCTCACATGCCTATACGGGTCAATCAGACGGTCGGCAGGGAATGGCCAATTTCCAAACGGCGACAACATATCCTTAGTTTCGTGCCTCCAAGCCGACCGCTGGTATCGACCCACTCGAGCCGTTCGATTGGTGCCGTCGAGCGTCCACTGTGTGCGCATTTCCCGCCGCTCTCGTTTGCAATCGAGTCGCCCGATTACGGCGGCTCTTGCGCTACCGCGCACGACGCGCATTCGTACTCTCATCACCGCCCGTCCCTCTACCGGAGGGCGGAACCCGCTCAATGCGGGTGGCAACTGAAGCCGCGGATGCGGGCAGTATCGGGTAGATGACCGCGGGTTTGTCCTTGGCGTACTTTTGGAGCAGCGCCTTGAAGCGGGGGTCATTACGGATCGGATCCCAGGCCGGGTCGAGCCACAGCAGCACCGGCGAGTAGCTCAAGCCGACCCCGGGCAGCGTTAGCGAGCGGGCCAGGAGCGGCACGGCGAGGTCGGGCCGATGGGCTTGTGAATAAAGGGCAGCGTTAAATTGCATGACGCTGGCGTATCCGCGCGGACGCAGCTCTTTCAATTTGGCATTCACCGCCTGCGCGCTGGCGATGGCAGCCAAGGCTTCCTTCGTTTCGCCGAGGCCGAGCTGGGCATCAGCAATGCTGGTCCAGACTTGCGCGAGATACGAGCCGCCCTGTTCTTGCTCTTCTTTCGCGAGTTGCGGGTGCAGGTCGGCCAGTGCCTGTTGGTACAGCGGCCGCGCCCGTGCAGCGTCGCCCAGCAACCGGTACAAATCGGCTTGTTCCAGTGCCTTGGAACCACCAGTGACGATGGTGAAGTTGTCCGGCGTATCCGGAATCGCTTCCAGCAGCGCCAGCGCCTCGGGGTATTTGCGCTGGTAGGTGAGGAATGTCACGCGCACGAGTTGCATCGCGGGATCGTCGCCTTGGGCTGCCGCCAGCGCCCGCGCGACATCGCCGTTGCCATAGAGGATCGCGTAGGGGTAGAAGGACTTGGCATTGGCGTTGTTGGGATCCAGCGCCAGCGCTCGCTCAAACCAAGTCCCGGCCTCGGGAAAGCGGCTGACCATCATGTGCGTCGCGCCGATTCCGAAGGCCAGCGCGCTGTTGCGCGGATCAAGCGTGAAGGCCTTCTCAAGCGAGGCCAGCGCGGCGGCGTAATGGTTCTGCTTGCGTTCGACGTAACCCTGCGCCCTGAGAGCCGCACTGTCGTTGGGCCGCAGCGCCAGTGCCGATCCGAAGGTCTTGAGCGCGGCCGTGAAATCGCCATTGCCGTAGTAATCGCAGTAGCCGAGCGCAAGCAGGGTCGCCATGGCATGCGGCGCGAACCTTTGCGCCGCTTCGGCATCGGCTCGCGCCTGCCGGGTGAGGGCAGCGACATCCTCGCCGCTGATGTAGGCCAGAATGCTTTCAACGTATGACACTCGCGCATACGCCAAGGCGAAACCGGGGTCTTCTTTTATCGCCTGACGGTACAACGGGATCGCGGCTCGCCAGCCGCTCATGTCGTCCACCTTGTAATTGATGTCGCCCTTGTTCGCCTGGTACTCGGCACGCAGGAACAGGTCCATCGCCGACTGGTTGTCACTCGGCGCGGCCGCCAGCTGCGCCGCCTGCGCGGGCGAGAGCTTCGCGTCCAGCGCTCCGGCGATCTTCCCCGCCACCTCGCCCTCGACCCCAAACACGTTGTCCAGCGTGCGGGTGTAGCTTTCCGCCCAGATGTGGCTGTCGGTCCGGGCATTGATCAACTGCACGTTGATCAGCACCTCGTTGCCCTGCTTTTGCACCGAGCCTTCCAGGATGGTTGCGACGCCGAGTTGCTGGCCAACCGTTTTCAAATCACCCGGGTGGCTCTTGTATTGCATCGTGGAGGTGCGCGAGATCACCTTCAGGTCGCCGATGTCAGCCAGCTTGGTCAGGATCAGGTCCTGCATCCCGGCCACGAAGTATTCGTTGTTCATGTCGTTCGACAAATTCTCGAACGGCAATACAGCGATGGATTTGGCCGAAATGGCGGATGCCGGCATTTTGCGGCGGACGACGTAGCCGGATGCGAGCAGTGCCACCGCGACAATCAGCACGCCGATGATCGCGAAGTCCAGCTTGCGCGCAGTCGAATGGGTGATCGATGCACTCGGGGCCACCTCGGATTCGCGCTTGATGCCCTGCGGCGTGAATTCATAGAACCACGCGAACGCGACCCAGAACGGAAAGCCGATCACCGCCGCGATCAGGAACCAGCGGGTGGCGTAATCCGGCAAGCCAAGCACCGGACTGAATTGCGAAAGGCCTTGTCCGAACGCCCACGCTGCGCCCGCATACAACGCCGCCGCACGTAGCACGTTGCGGCGTTTCAGCTCAGCGAAGAAGCCGGGTTTGTCGGACGCCACGTGGCGAGGATTCCCGCCGGCGACAGGCCGGCTTCCAGTCGGCGCAGTGTATAGCCAACGCCAGTCACGGCGCAGGTCCCGCGATGGTCGATGCGCGGAGTGCCACGCAAGCTACCGCTGCTTCGGACGCAGCGATTGCCCATCCACGCCAATAGCGGCCACTCCAGTCGCGGCGTTCTACTTCCGCTTCGGGCCGTGAGCAGTCCCCACCCGAGCCCACGCATGACACGTTGTTTCACCGCCTGAACCGCTTGCCGCAACGGGCTACACTCGAAAGTCCCCGGGATGGAGACTGCCATGAAAGTGAAAGCCGCCGTCGCGCACAAGGCAGGTGCGCCGCTCTCGATCGAAACCGTGGACCTGGAAGATCCGCACGCGGGCGAGGTGCTGGTGCAACTGAAAGCCACCGGCATCTGCCACACCGACGCGTACACGTTGTCGGGCGACGATCCCGAAGGCCTGTTTCCCGCGATCCTCGGCCACGAGGGGGCGGGCATCGTGGTGGACGTTGGCGCAGGCGTCACGTCGGTGCGCAAGGGCGACCACGTGATCCCGCTGTACACGCCCGAATGCCGCGAGTGCGAGTACTGCCTCAATCCCAAGACCAACCTGTGCCAGGCGATTCGGGAAACGCAGGGCAAGGGCCTGATGCCCGACGGCAGCAGCCGGTTCTCGATCGGCGGCGAACCCATCCACCACTACATGGGCACCTCGACCTTCGCCGAATACACGGTGCTGCCCGAAATCGCGGTGGCGAAGATTCGCGAGGACGCGCCGTTCGACAAGGTCTGCTACATCGGCTGCGGCGTCAGCACCGGCATCGGTGCGGTGATCAACAGCGCGAAAGTCGAGCCGGGATCGAAAGTCGTGGTGTTCGGCCTCGGCGGCATCGGATTGAACGTCATCCAGGGCGCGCGTCTCGCCGGCGCGGCGATGATCGTGGGCGTCGACCGCAATCCGAAGCGCAAGGAACTGGCGGAAAAGTTCGGCATGACGCATTTCGTCAACACCACCGAAGTCGAAGGCGAGTTGGTGCCTTACCTCGTGTCGCTGACCAAGGGCGGCGCGGATTATTCCTTCGAATGTATTGGCAACACAAAGGTGATGCGCCAGGCGCTGGAATGCTGCCACAAGGGTTGGGGCGTCGCGTGCGTCATTGGCGTCGCTGGTGCGGGGCAGGAAATCTCCACGCGACCGTTCCAGCTCGTCACCGGCCGCCGCTGGATCGGGTCCGCGTTCGGCGGCATGCGCGGGCGTACCGACGTACCCAGGGTCGTCGACTGGTACATGCAGGGCCTGATCGAGATCGACCCGATGATCACGCATCACCTGAAGCTCGAAGACATCAACCATGGGTTCGACCTGATGCACAAGGGCGAGTCCATCCGCAGCGTGGTGGTCTACTGACATGGAAACGATTTCGGAACAACGCTGCTTCGGCGGCACCCAGGGCTTCTACAAACACGATTCGAAAGCCTGCGCCGGCCCGATGGGCTTCGCGGTGTACATGCCGCCACAGGCGGCACACGGCAAGGTGCCGGTGCTGATCTACCTTGCGGGCCTTACGTGCACGCCGGAAACCTTTCCGATCAAGGCCGGCGCGCAACGCCTCGCCGCCGAACTCGGCCTGATGCTGATTGCGCCCGACACCAGCCCGCGCGACACCGGCATCGATGGTGCGACCGACGATTGGGAATTTGGCGAAGGCGCGAGCTTCTACGTCGACGCCACCCAAGCGCCCTGGGCGGCGCGCTTCCAGATGGAAACTTGGGTGGTCGATGAATTGCCCAGGCTGATCGCGGCAAACTTTCCCGCCGACATGCAGCGCTGCGGCATCATGGGCCATTCGATGGGTGGCCATGGCGCGTTGACCTTGGCGCTGCGGCATCCCGGAAAATACCGCTCGCTGTCCGCGCTGGCACCCATCACGGCACCAACCAGGGTGCCATGGGGCGAACGCAGGATTTTCATCATGTACCTCGGCAACGATCGCGAGGAATGGAAACGTCACGACGCCTGCGAACTGCTGCGATCAGGCGCGCGCTTCGACGGCAGCATCCTGATCGACCAGGGCGAGGACGATCCCTTCCTCGCCGAACAATTGCGCCCGGAATTGTTCCAGCAGGCCTGCCGCGAAACCGGCCAACCACTGGAACTGCGCATGCACGCCGGCTACGACCACAGCTACTGGTTCGTGCAAAGTTTCATCGAGGATCACTTGCGCCACCACGCGCAGGCACTGGGCGCCTGAATCCCGTACTTGCGCCGCGCCGCGCAAAGGCTGAAACTCATGCCATCAGGAAGCCGGCCTGTCGCCGGCGGGAAGTATGCCGCTGAGTGTCGAAACGCGCGTCACTGTTCGTTGAACTCAAGCGCCGCAATGTGTTGCGTTCGGCGGCGTTGTACGTCGGTGTGGCCTGGGCGCTCGCGCAAGGCGTCTCGCAATTGGCACCGTCGTTGGGTCTGCCGGACTGGGCAACGCGTGCTTTCCTGATCGCCTGCGCCATCGGCTTTCCATTCTGGGTCGCGTTCGGCTGGTTCTACGAACTCACGCCCGAAGGCTTCAAGCGCGATGAAGAGGTTGCGGCAGATGCGCCCGCACGCCAGTCCAACGCGCGCAGGCTGGACTTCGCGATCATCGGCGTGCTGGTCCTGATCGTGGTGTTGCTGGGGTCCGGCTACTTCGTGCGCGATACCTCGCCGCGCGCTCAAGCCACATTCTTCAAGCCGCCGGCCGATTCCATCGCGGTGCTGCCCTTCGACAACCTGGGTGAGGATCCGAAACAGCAATACTTCAGCAACGGCATCACCGAGGAGCTGACCGACGCACTCGGGCAGAACACCAGCCTCACCGTGATTGCATGGAACACCGCCTCGAAGTACGTTGGCAGCAAACAGTCGCCGCGCCAGATCGGCCGCGCCCTCGACGTCGCGCACGTGCTGGCCGGCAGCATCCAGCGCGCCGGTGACACAGTCCGGGTCACGGCCGAACTCGTCGACACCACCAATGGCCGGCAACTGTGGTCGGCACATTACGACGACTCGCTGCAGAATATCTTCGCCGTGCAGGACAAGATTTCCGCGGCGATCGCCGATGCGTTGAAGGTCAAGTTCGCCGGCATGCAGGCAGCGCCCACCTTGAACACGCAGGCCCACGAGGCCTACCTCAAGGGGCTCGCGGCGCTGGAGGGCGTGACCGCGGCCGACGCGCAGGCCGCACAACACCATTTCCAGCAGGCCTTGCAGCTCGATCCCAAGTACGCCGACGCATGGGCCGGCCTGGCTGCAAGCTACCTCGGGCTGGCGCAATGGTCGACCCTGCCGATCACCGAGGCTGCGCCCAAAATGCGTGCGGCGGCCAAGCGAGCGCTGGAACTGGATCCACGCAACGTCAACGCGCTGGTACAACTGGGCAATGCGGACAATGCGGACAACCGTACCGCCGAGGCCAAGTCCTACTACGAACAAGCCATCAAGCTCGATCCGAACAACTCGCGTGCGCATCTCGACTACGGCACCGTGCTGCCAATCACCGAGGCGCTGGCCCAGACCCGCGAAGCAGCGCGACTTGATCCCGCCAGCGCGACGGCACAGAACAACCTCGCCACCTTGTATCAGGACAAGAGCGACTGGCAGGGCATGCTCACGGCAGGCCACGCCTTGAACACGCTTGCGCCGCACGGCACCGATGCCGCGTTCTACCTGGCCTTTGCGTACAACCGGATGGGGCGCAATGCGGACGCGGTGAAAGCCTTTGATCTCGTGCACCCCACGACCGCAGCGGACATCCAGTTGGTCGATGCAGGCCGGCTGAGTTACGCGGCACTGCTGGATCCATCGCTGCGGGCCAAGGCGTTGACGGCCTTGGACGCGCTGCGACACGCCAATGCAAGTCCGTACGCGCAAGGCAACCTGCTGCAGCTTTATCTGGCCCTGGGCAAGCGAGACATCGCACTGGAGATGCTGGCCCCGATCTGCGCGGCCGGTCCGGTCGGCTGCAACGACCTCGCCTTCAATCCGTTGTACGACTCGTTGCACGGCGATGCGCGCTTCGTGAAGTTGTCGCGGCAATACACCACCGAAACCTTGCAGTGACCGGCCCGGAGTGAACGCCCTCAGTCCCGGCGCGTCTCGTCTCCACCGCGGGAATCCTTGCGCAATGACAGCCACATGTCGATGCGCGCGCGGAACACTTCCTCGCCGGCATCGTTGCGCACGCTGACGCGCACCGGCCACGCGTGGCCGGCGGTCGCGGATTCCGGCAAAGCCTCCGGCGTCGCGACGGCATGCATCGTGCCGCG
>DASSNC010000094.1:0-29973 GCA_035688305.1 Rhodanobacteraceae bacterium | reverse complement strand
GTGATGTCGAACACCACGCCCGGCGCCAACTGGTAGTGGCCGACGTATTGTTGCAACGTTGCTGCATCCAGTTCGACGCGCTGGTGTCCGCTGGTTGTTTCGATGGCCGCGGCGTCGAGCCTCCGTGCGGGTGAAGCGTGGCCATTCTGGTGCAGCACGAGCGTGGTCACCTTGCCGTCCTTGCCACGCTGGAAGTCGATCCGGATGCCGGCGACCTTGGCAAAAAACTTGTCACTGGCGCTCGGGAAGATCGGGAAGGCGCCCTGGCCGGTCGCCTGGGCCAGCAATTGGTCGTTCTGTCGGAACACGTTCAGCACGAAACCTGGCGCCAGTCGATATGCGCCGGGATACGCATCGAGTTGCGCAGGCGTCATCGCGATCTGCTTCATCGCGGGCGTGAGTGGGGCATCGGCCAGCAAACTCGCAAAACCAAGTTCGTCAACGGACCGCGCGATGTTGGTGAGTATCACCACGCCGTGCTTGCCGTCGGCCGTGAAGCCCACGAAGCTTGCGTAGCCGCCGGTCATGCCGTTGTGCCAGATGACGTCGCCAGCCTTGTCATGACGGGTCATCCAGGCAAAGCCGATGCGTTCGTCCGGGCTGATTGGCCGGCGCGGCTGGTGGGCAAGGCGCATCGCGTCCTGCAACGCGCTGTCGCCGCGCCCCATGTTGGCTTCGAGGTAACGCAGCATGTCTGCGCCGGTGCTGTTGATCGCGCCGGCACCGGCCAACGCATCGAGATGCCAAGGCTGCGCGGGTTTGCCGTCCTCGCCGTGACCCTTGGCCCAGCGATGATCGAGCGGCAGCTTGAAAGTGGCGCTGGTCGATGACATACCGAGAGGTTTCAGGATCCACGACTGCACCAATCCGGCATACGTGGCGTCGGCATTCTGGGCCAAGGCGTAGCCGAGCAGCCCGAAGCCGAGGTTCGAATACTCGTACTTGCTGCCCGGATCGCGCGGCAGTTTGTAGCCCGCAAGGAACGCCTTGAGCTTCGCGGCGTCATAGCCGGCGTAGGGATCGTGTGGATCGGCAGGCAGCAGGTTGGACGGCAACCTTGGCAACCCGGAAAACTGCGTGGCCAGTTCGTCCAGCGTGATCGCCTTGCCATCGCGCGCCGGCAGCTTCCATCCCGGCAGCAATTCCGCAAGGGGCGTGTCCAGCGTCACTTCGTGCTTGTCGATGGCCTCGGCCAGCAACGTGGCGGTGAACGTTTTGGTCACCGAACCGACCTGGAACACGGTGTTCGCATCGGGCGCATCGCCGCTGGCGAGTTTGCCAAAGCCGTAAACATGGCTGCGTTCGCCATCGACGACCGCCACGACCATGGCGGGATACTGGCCATCCGCGATCCGCTGGGCAATGGCCTTCTCGACGCGTGGAGGCAACATCGACTTCGGCGGCGGCGCAGCGAATGCAGCCGTGGCAGTGAACGTCAGTGCACACCAACTCAACCAACGGCGCATAAACGATTCCCGGCTTCACACCCAAACGTGGATCTCCAGCCTAGATTCGCCATCCGGGCATGTCAAGCATGCTTGACATGAAGGCATGCTGGTGGCCAGTCAGGCTGCCGGGCAGCGACCGTGTCGTGGCAAGAGTCCGGTGCCGCGCGCAGCGGGAGACTCTAAGATGACCGCATGCCACGCCGCCCAATCACCGCCGAGTCCACGAGCTTGTTTCCCGAATCCGATGCGCTGAAACCGCTCGCCGAGCGGATGCGCCCACGCACGCTGGATGAGATCGTGGGCCAGGATCGCTTGCTTGGAGAGGGCAGCGCGCTGCGGCGTGCGCTCGAGTCCGGCAGTGTGCACTCGATGGTATTGTGGGGACCGCCCGGCTGTGGCAAGACCACCCTGGCGTTGCTGATCGCAAAATATGCCGACGCGCAATTCGCGGCGATTTCCGCGGTGTTGTCTGGACTCGCCGACGTGCGCAAAGCCCTGGCCGAAGCCGAAGGTCTGTTCGCACAGGGCCGACGCAGCGTGTTGTTCGTGGACGAGGTGCACCGCTTCAACAAGTCCCAGCAGGATGCCTTCCTGCCGCATATCGAACGTGGCGTGATCGTGTTCGTGGGCGCGACGACCGAGAATCCATCGTTCGAGTTGAATTCGGCACTGTTGTCGCGTTGCCGTGTACACGTGATGGATGCGGTGTCGGCCGAGGCCATCGTCACAGCCTTGCAGCGGGCGCTGGCCGACGACGCGCGCGGCCTCGGCAAGCAGCATCTGCAAGTCGATGCGGAGGCGCTGGCTTTGATGGCACGCGCGGCCGATGGCGACGTGCGGCGCGCATTGACGTTCCTGGAAATCGCCTCGGAACTGGCCGTCGATGGCCACATTGGCGAAGACACCTTGCAGCAGGTGCTGGCCGATCGCACCCGTCGCTTCGACAAGGGCGGCGAGCAGTTCTACGACCAGATATCGGCCCTGCACAAATCGGTGCGCTCGTCGGATCCCGATGCCGCGCTGTACTGGCTGGTGCGCATGCTGGACGGCGGCTGCGAACCGCAGTACCTCGCACGCCGGATGCTGCGGATGGCGGTCGAGGACGTCGGCCTCGCCGATCCGCGCGCGTGGCAGCTGGCGTTGCATGGCTGGGACAGTTACGAGCGGCTGGGATCGCCGGAAGGCGAATTGGCGCTGGCCGAAGTCGTGCTGTATCTGGCGGTCGCGCCCAAGAGCAATGCGGTGTATGCCGCCTACAACGCGGCACGCGCCAACGTGCGTGCGGCCGGCACGCTGGAAGTGCCCATGCACCTTCGCAACGCGCCGACCAAGCTGATGAAGGGTATGGGGTACGGCAAGGGTTACCAGTACGACCACGACGTCGAAGGTGGCGTCGCGCTGGACCAGCAGTGCCTGCCGGACGCGCTGGCCGGCACCGAGTTCTATGCACCGACTGCAAACGGGGTCGAGGCGAAGATCCGCGAGAAACTCGATGCGTTGCGCTCGGCACGGGCCAAGGCTCGCAATGATAGAACCCCTCTCCCTTCGGGAGAGGGGCAGGGGTGAGGGTCCGGCATCGCCACGACACCGCGGTCTCGCACGGGAAGCGGACCCTCATCCGGCGCTTTGCGCCACCTTCTCCCGATGGGAGAAGGTGGGGTTGTCGTTTGCGCGTTCCGGGCGCGCCCCACGATAATTGGCAGCTTCAAGTCTTCGCCAAGGATCGTCCATGCTGGACCCCGCACTTCTGCGCGCGCATCTCGCGGACACTGCTGCACGCTTGAAAACCCGCGGTTTCGAGCTTGACACCGCCGCGATCGAAGCGCTGGAGTCCGACCGCAAGCGCCTTGCGACCGAAACCCAGGAGCTGCAGGCGCTCAGGAATTCCCGCTCCAAGGCGATCGGTCAGGCCAAGGCCAAGGGTGAAGATATCGCGCCGATCATGGCCGAAGTCGCGGGACTCGGCGACAAGCTGAAAGCCAACGAGGCGGCGCTGGCCGAGGTGCAGGAGAAGCTGTCTACCATTGCGCTCGGGATTCCCAATCTCCCGGATGCGTCGGTACCGGTCGGCAAGGACGAGAAGGAGAATGTCGAAGTGTCGCGCTGGGGCGCGCCGCGCACGTTCGATTTTGCCGTCAAGGATCACGTGGAACTGGGTGAACGGCACGGTTGGCTGGATGGTGAAGCCGGGGCGAAGTTGTCCGGCGCGCGCTTCACCGTGCTGCGCGGCCAGCTCGCGCGCCTGCATCGTGCGCTCGCGCAGTTCATGCTCGACCTGCACACCGGCGAGCATGGCTACACCGAATGCAACGTACCGTTGCTGGTGAATGCCGAGACGATGCAGGGCACCGGGCAGTTGCCGAAGTTCGAGGAAGACCTGTTCTCCACGGTAGTCGGCGACGCAAAGCGCTACCTGATTCCGACGGCGGAAGTGCCGCTCACCAATCTCGTGCGCGATTCGATCGTGGAGGCCGATTCGCTACCGATCAAGGTCACCGCACACACGCCGTGCTTCCGCGCCGAGGCGGGTTCCTACGGCAAGGATGTGAAGGGCATGATCCGCCAACACCAATTCGAAAAGGTCGAGTTGGTGCAGATCGTCGAACCGTCGAAGTCGTTCGAGGCGCTGGAAGAACTCACCGGCCACGCGGAAACGGTGTTGAAGCAGTTGCAACTGCCTTATCGCAAAGTGGCGCTGTGTACCGGCGACATGGGTTTTTCCGCAGCCAAGACCTACGATCTCGAGGTCTGGTTGCCTTCGCAGAGCACCTATCGCGAAATTTCTTCCTGCTCGAACATGACCGATTTCCAGGCGCGCCGGATGCAGGCGCGCTGGCGCAATCCGGCCACCGGCAAGCCGGAGTTGGTGCACACGTTGAACGGTTCCGGCCTCGCAGTCGGCCGCTGCCTGATCGCGGTGATGGAGAACTTCCAGAACGCCGATGGCTCAATCACGGTTCCGGAAGTGTTGCGAGCGTACATGGGTGGTGTGGAGCGGCTTGCCTGACAAAAGCATTGCCGTAGGAGCCTGCGTGCAGGCGATCGAGGTCCGCGTGCGACATGCCGGGTCGCCTGCACGCAGGCTCCTACGAAGGCAACACCTGGGTCCGAAGGGCGAGCATCATGGATGATGCGAGCAATCCCGACCCTATAATCAAACCTCGGAGGGATGGCAGAGTGGTCGAATGCACCGGACTTGCTCACGGAGGCAGGATGCCGGAGTGAACATCGGCGCAGCCGATGGCCCGAAGTGCGAGGCACAGGACGTGCCGAGTCAATTCGGCGAAGGATGTCGGAACTCTGGAGAGGTGGCCGAGTGGTTTAAGGCAGCAGACTTGAAATCTGCCGTGGGCGCAAGCCTACCGAGGGTTCGAATCCCTCTCTCTCCGCCATTTCAAGGGTTCGACAAATTCGTCTGGAACGAATTTGGACAGCCGAAGGCTGGCCTCGAGCGCAGCGAGGGGTGAGGCGCAGGGATGCGCCGAGCAATCCCGCCCTCTCCGCCATCTCCGCCATCTCCCGATCGGTTTACACTGCCCGCACGACCTCAGTGCGGATGGTGTGATGGCGGACGAGCGCAAGCCGAAGATCGAACCGTACGAGGACCCCGCCGGCGGCTGGGGTTCGGTGAAATCGGTTGCGAAAATCCTGCAGCGCGAGCGAGTGCCAATCCCATCCACGGTCAAGGAGCTGTGGCGGCAAAACAAGCCGGCCGGGTTCACCTGCGTATCCTGCGCCTGGCCGCAACCCGGGAAGCCGCTGAAGTTCGAGTTCTGCGAGAACGGCGCCAAGGCCAGCGCGTGGGAGTTGACCTCGCTGCGCACCACGCCGGAATTCTTCGCGAAACACACCTGCACTGAATTGCTGGAATGGTCGGATCACGACCTGGAGCAGCAGGGACGGCTGACGCATCCCATGCGCTATGTCCGCGCCAGCGACAAGTACGTGCCGGTGTCGTGGGACGAAGCCTTCAATGCGATCGCGGCCGAGTTGCAACAACTCGACCCGAAGTCCGTGGTGTTCTACGCATCGGGCCGCGCGTCGCTGGAAACCAGTTACCTGTACGCCCTGTTTGCGCGTCTGTACGGCAACAACAACCTGCCGGATTCGTCCAACATGTGCCACGAGGCCACCGGCATCGCGTTGCGCCGCAGCGTCGGCGCGGCGGTCGGCACCGTGGTGCTGGACGATTTCACCAAGACCGATTGCATCTTCTTCTTCGGCCAGAACGCCGGCGTGAACAGCCCGCGCATGCTGCACGACCTGCAGAAGGCGGCGCAGCGCGGCGTACCGATCGTGGTGTTCAACCCGCTGCGCGAGCGTGGCCTGGAGCGCTTCACCAACCCGCAGGACCCGCTGGAAATGATTGCCGGCCGCGAAACGCCGCTGGCCACGCAGTACCTGCAAGTGAAAGCCGGCGGTGATATCGCCGCGATCGCGGGGCTGTGCAAGACCCTGCTGGCGCTGGACGATGCGGCGCAGGAAGCTGGGCACGAACTCGTTCTGGATCAAGCGTTTATAGCAGCACATTGCCACGGGTTCGATGAGTTTGCAGCATGGCTGCGCGCGCAATCGTGGGATGACATCGAGGCCGCGTCGGGCTTGCAACGCGCCGAACTGGAACGCGCGGCGCACACGTACGCCAAGGCGAACGCGGTCATCGGCGTGTATGGCATGGGCCTCACCCAGCACGTGCTGGGCGAATCCAACATCCACATGTTCGCCAACTTCATGCTGCTTCGCGGCAACGTCGGCAAGCCCGGTGCCGGGTTGTGTCCGGTGCGCGGGCATTCCAACGTGCAAGGCCAGCGCACGGTCGGCATTGCCGACGATCCCGCCTTGGTGCCGCTGGATCGCCTTGCCGAACAATACGGATTCGAACCGCCGCGCGACAAGGGCCTCAACACGGTCGAAGCCTGCGAGGGCGTGTTGAACGAAACCGTGCACGGTTTCATCGGCCTGGGCGGCAATTTCCTGCGCGCGATCCCCGAGCAGGAGCGCGTGCACGCGGCGTGGCGGAATCTACGCCTCACGGTGCAGATCGCAACCAAGCTCAACCGCTCGCACCTCATCAATGGTGAAATGGCTTATTTGTTGCCGTGCCTCGGGCGCATCGAACGCGTGCTGGAAAACGGCGTGGCGCAGGTTCTGTCCACCGAGGATTCCACCAGCTGCATCCACGCGTCGGTGGGCAAGGCCCAGCCCGCGAGTCCCGAGTTGATTTCCGAAACGCGGATCGTGGTGGAACTGGCCGAGCGCACGCTGCCGCCGAATCCGAAGGTGCCGTGGCAGCAATGGGTGAACGACTACGCCACGATTCGCGATTCGATCGAGCAGACGTACCCGGAATCGTTCCGCGAATTCAACAAACGCATGTGGCAACCGGGAGGTTTCCATCGGCCGAACAGTGCGCGCAACCGGGAATGGAAAACCGCCACCGGCAAGGCCAATTTCATCGTGCCGCCGGCGCTCACCGCGACCGGCTTTGCGGATGCACCGGATCGCTTCCGGCTGATCACGATGCGCTCCAACGACCAATTCAACACCACCGTGTACGGCTACGACGACCGCTTCCGCGGCATCCACGGCACGCGCGCTGTCGTGCTCATGCACAAGGACGACATCGCGCGGCTGCGCTTGCGTGATGGCCAAACGGTGAAGCTGGTGTCCGATGCGGGCGATGGCATGACGCGCGAGGTGGCAGGCCTGCGCGTGGTCGCGTTCGACATCCCGCGTGGCTGCGTGGGCGGTTATTACCCGGAATGCAATCCGCTGATCCCGCTGTCGCACCACGCCACGTTCAGCAAGACGCCGGCCGCCAAATCCGTCCCGGTGCGTGTGGTGGCTTGAGCGGTTGTACGCACGAGCTGAACCCCTCTCCCCGCGGAAAAGGGGTTCCAGTGTTCACGCCGCGATTTGCATTCCGCCGTTGATCTGCCCGTGCGCCTTCGCCAGCGCCGCCTCGCGCTGCGCGGGTCCGAGGTTCAGCCCTTCGGCGCGCACGAACTCGACATCGTGGATGCCGATGAAGTCGAACACGTGGCGCAGGTAGGGTTCCTGGAAGTCGACGGCTTGCGCCGGGCCTTCGCTGTAGATCCCGCCGCGTGACGACGCCACGATCACGCGCTTGCCGCCGGCCAATCCTTCCGGCCCATTCGCGGTGTAACGGAAGGTTTTGCCGGCCGTCAGGATCCGGTCAAGCCACGCCTTCAATTGCGTCGGGATGGTGAAGTTGTACATCGGCGCACCAATCACCACGATGTCGGCGGCCAGGAATTCGTCGAGGATCTCGGCGTTGCGTGCGACACAGGGATGGCCTTCGGCGAGGATCGGCGTGAAGTGGGGCAGGCTCTGCGCGGCGAGATCACGATGCACGACTTCGAGATCGGGATGCTCGGCGCGCAACCGCGCGACCAGCGCCGCGCTCAAGCTGCGTGATGCGGAATTGCCAGCGAGGACGCTGGAATCGATGTGAAGAAGTTTCATGACTTGCCTCCGTTGCATGGGCCGCGTGTCGCGGTACGGCGTACAAGGTAACTCCGGTGTGTTTTGGCGATAAGATGGCCAAATTCGAACAGATTGTTCGCCCAGGAGAACGCCGTGAACGCAACGATGGCCGGCTTGCCTGACCTCAACGACTTCTACTTTTTTGCCGCGGTGGTCGAGCACGGAGGATTTTCAGCAGCCAGTCGCGCACTGAATGTGCCCAAGTCGCGCTTGAGCAAGCGCGTGTCGCAGCTGGAAGAACAACTCGGGGTTCGCCTGCTGCAAAGGACCACACGCCGGTTCGTGGTCACCGAGGCCGGCGAACGCTTCCATCGGCACTGCCAGGCGATGTTGGCCGAAGCGCGTGCCGCCACCGACGCCATTGCCGAGCTTGGCGGCGAAGCACGCGGACTGGTGCGGATCAGCTGCCCGGTGTCGTTGACGCAAAGCCTGCTCGCACCCTTGCTGCCGCAGTTCCTTGCACGCCATCCGCTGGTGCAACTGCGCGTGTTGTCGGCCAACCGCGCCGTCGACGTGGTGGGCGAGGGCTTCGACGTCGCGATCCGGGTGCGCGAAAAACTCGACACCGATGCCGAACTGGTGGCGCGCGCGTTCGGTGCCAAGCGCGTGTTGCTGGTCGCCAGTCCGGCGTTCGTGGCCGCACATGGGGAGCCGCGTTCTCCGCGCGAACTCGCTGCGCTGCCGGTGCTCAGCATGCACGAACACGAAGGCCAGCAAACCTGGGAGTTGTTCGACCACGCCTGCAACAAGACCAGCGTGCCGGTGCAGCCGCGCCTGATCTCGGGAGAGTTCCGGATGTTGATCGAGGCGGCGCTGCAGGGCGTCGGCATCGCATGGGTGCCCGAATCGGCCTGCGTGGATGAATTGCGCAGCGGCCGCTTGCGGGTGGTGTTGCCGGAGTGGGGCCTGCCGCAGGGAACCTTGTACATGGTGTACCCGAGCCGCCGCGGCATGCTGCCTGGCGTGCGCGCACTGGTGGATTTCCTGGCCGAGGCGCTGGAGCATCCGTCCACCGACAGCGTTCAGGGCGCTGCATGATCGCGTGCTAACATCGCTCGAATTCGGCCGTCCATACGGGACTACACGGATGCAAATCGAAACCAAGCTGCCCAAGGTTGGCACCACCATCTTCACGGTGATGAGCCAGCTCGCGGTTGAACACAAGGCCGTGAACCTGGGGCAGGGGTTTCCCGATTTCGAGACGCCGGCCAACCTGCGTGATGCGCTCACCCGCGCGATGAACGAAGGCCGCAACCAGTACGCGCCGATGAGCGGCATCCCGAAGTTGCGCGAGCAGATTGCGCTGCAGGTTGAACACCTGTACGGACGCCGCATCAGCCCGGATACGGAGATCACCGTTACCTCGGGTGCGACCGAAGCGATCTTCGCGGCCATTGCCTGCGCGGTGCACGCCGGCGACGAAGTGATCGTGCTGGACCCGTGTTACGACTGCTACGAGCCGGCGATTGTGTTGGCTGGCGGCAAGGCCGTGCACGTACCCTTGACGCTACCGGACTTTTCGGTCGATTGGCAGCGCGTGCGCGACGAGATCACCCCGAAGACGCGGATGATCATGGTCAACAGCCCGCACAATCCGTCCGGCGCAGTGTTTGCGGAGAGTGATCTGGATGCGCTCGCCGAACTCGCTACGCAGCACGGCTTGCTGGTGATTTCCGACGAGGTGTACGAACACATCGTTTACGACGGTATGCAGCACCTGAGCGTATCGCGCCGACCCGAGTTGGCCGAGCGCAGCTTCGTGATTTCATCCTTTGGCAAGACCTGGCACTGCACCGGCTGGAAGGTCGGCTATTGCGTGGCACCGAAGGTGCTCACCGCCGAGTTCCGCAAGGTGCACCAGTACCTGACGTTCTGCACCTTCCACCCTGCGCAATGCGCGTTCGCCGAGGTGATGGAGAGTGACCCGCAGCACGCGCGCAATCTTGCCGGCTTCTACCAGACCAAGCGCGATCGCTTCCGTGATCTGCTGGCCGGCTCGCGCTTCAAGTTGACCAAGGTGCCGGGTGGCTACTTCCAGTTGGCCGATTATTCGGCGATTCGCGACACCGACGACCTCAATTTCTGCGAATGGATGGTGCGCGAAGCGGGCGTGGCGGCGATCCCGGTTTCGGCGTTTTACGAAACCGCACCCGACGCGAAACTGGTGCGCTTCTGTTTTGCCAAGAGCGACGAGACGCTGGTTGCCGCGGCCGAACGCCTTTGCAAGTTGTGAAAGCGGAAAACATCCCACCACGGATTTTCACGGATTCACACGGATAAAACTTTGACTGCCAGCCCTGGCCGGTGGCGCGCCACGGATTGCCACCGCGCCGACAAACGTCGATCGTGACAACGAAAGCTGGTTCACCGCATGTCTATCCGTGTGAATCCGTGAAAATCCGTGGTAAAAGTGGCTCTTGTTCCGGATGACGATTGAATGCACACGTTGAGGGTTTCGTTGGTACAGGGTGCGACGCGCTGGCATGACCCTGCCGGCAATCGCGACTATTACGGTTCGCTGATCGCGCCACTGGCCGGGCAAACCGACCTGGTGGTGTTGCCGGAAACCTTCACCAGTGGTTTTTCCAACGAAGCCATCCACAATGCCGAGAGCATGGATGGCCCAACTGTCGCATGGCTGCGCGAACAGGCGCAGTCACTGGACGCGGCAATCACCGGCAGCGTGCAATTGCGGGTAGGCGAGGGTGTGTACAACCGCCTGCTGTTCGTGACGCCCGATGGCGATGTCCGCCATTACGACAAGCGTCACTTGTTTCGCTACGCCGACGAGCACAAGCGTTACGCGGCGGGGCGCGACAAGCTGATCGTCGAATGGAAGGGTTGGAAAATCTGCCCGCTGGTCTGCTACGACCTGCGCTTTCCCGTGTTTGTGCGCAACCGCCACGATGCCGGTCGCGGCTTTGATTACGACCTCGTGCTGTTCGTCGCCAACTGGCCTGCCGCGCGTGCCCACGCGTGGCGCACGTTGTTGCGGGCACGTGCCATCGAGAACCTCAGCTATTGCATCGGCGTGAACCGGGTCGGCGTTGATGGCAACCAGTTGCCTTACGCCGGCGACAGCGCGGTGCTGGATTTCCTCGGCCAGGCGATGGTTGATCTCGGCGCGCAGGAACAGGTGGTGACGGTCTCGCTCGATGCCGATGCGCTGCGGGCATTCCGCGAGAAATTTCCCGCGTGGATGGACGCCGATGCGTTCGAGTTGAACGCGTAGGAGCGACGGCAGCCGCGACAGGCGCGTGCGAAGTGCGCGACGACTTGACGTCGTTCGGGCCTTTCGGCCTTCCTACAGGATTGCGAGTACGGCTTCCGGCGGCCGGCCAATCGCGGCCTTGCCGTTGGCGAACACGATCGGTCGCTCAATCAGGATCGGATGCGCAACCATCGCGGCGATCAGCTGTTCGCGTGTAAGCGCGTCGTCGCCCAGGCCAAGCTCGGAATAAATCGCCTCACCCTTGCGCATCAGGTCGCGCGGTTGCATGCCGAGCAAGGCCAGAGCGTGTTCGATCTCTGCGGCACTCGGCGGGTTGACCTGATAGTCGACGATGCGCGGTTCGCTGCCACGTCCGCGCAGCAATTCGAGCGTAGCGCGTGACTTGGAGCAGCGCGGGTTATGCCAGATCGTGGTCGTGTGTGCGTGCATGCGTCAGTGGTCGAGTTGAACCAACGGTACAGCGTATGCGGATCAACCGCCGCGGCCAGGACCGCGATTGCCGCGCGGGCCACCGGGGCCGCGTTTCGGGCCACCCGGCCCACGTCCACCCGGGCCGTTGCCGGCCGGTCCGCGCCCCGCTGACCGATTGCCGCCCGGCCCGCGCGCACCAGGACCATTGCCGGATGCCCCGCGACCCGCAGGTCGCTTGCCACCCGGTCCGCGTCCGCCCGGGCCTTTGCTGCCGGGCCGCTTGTCACCGGCGAACCAGGTGCGTACCGACGGCAGTTCCTGTCCGGGCGCGACACCGCGCCGGTTCCTGCGTGGACCGCCCGCGGGTTTGTCGGGTCTCAATACGTTGCCGTTGACGTCGCCGCGCGGCGGACCGCGCCGGCGTTTGCCACGGTTGTTGAAATCATCCGGACGCACGCGGTCGAACGCAGTCAATTCACGCGCCTCGTCATGGCGAATGCCGGTCCAGGCGTTGGGTGTCTGGTTGTCCGGACGGACCTCGCGCACGCCGCGTGGCGTGTGACGCTGGTGCAGGACGGGCTTGAGGGTCAGCGCCGGTTGCGCGGTGTCGCTGCCGGCGAGTTCGCGCAGCTGCTTGATCGCGTCTTCGGACATGCTTTCGTGCTGGCCGGGGCGCAGGCTGCGCGGCAATTCAACGTTGCCGTAACGGATGCGCTTCAGGCGGCTGACCAGGAAGCCCTGCGAATCCCACAGCAGGCGCACTTCGCGGTTGCGGCCTTCATGCAGGATGACCCGGAACCAGCAGTGGCTGCCGCCGCGGCTGACCACGTGGATGCGGTCGAAGCGCGCCGGTCCGTCTTCGAGATCGACGCCCGCCTGCAGTTTTTCCAGCGTCTCGTCGGGCACTTCGCCATGCACGCGGCACAGATACTCGCGCTCGATTTCGTTGCGCGGATGCATCAGGGAGTTTGCGAGTTCGCCATCGGTGGTCAGCAACAGCAACCCGGTGGTATTGACGTCGAGGCGGCCGACCGAAATCCAGCGCGATCCATTGAGGTGCGGCAGGTTCTCGAACACGGTCGGGCGGCCTTCGGGATCATCGCGCGTGGTCAGTTCGCCTTCCGGCTTGTGGTACATCAAAACTTCGGCGTGCTCGCGGCTGTCGGTGGCGACGATGAATTGCTTGCGATCGACTTCCACGCGATCGCCGGCGCGCACGCTGCTGCCAGTCTGGGCGGGTTGGCCGTTGACGATGATTTCGCCGGCCTGGATACGCTGTTCCAGCATCCGCCGTGAACCCAGCCCGGCGTTGGCCAGCACCTTGTGCAGGCGTTCGTCGATGGCTACGGAAGAATCGGCGGCGGCGGACCGTTTCAGGGTCAGCAGGCTGCGGGGGGTGGAACTCATGCGGCATCCTCGGTGGTACGTGGAGCGGGCGGGTCGGGGTTGTTGTCCGCGCCGTCGTCAGCGTCGGAATCTGCATCGGGCGCAGCCACGGCAGTGCCGGCAGCAGCGGCCAACGCGAGTTGCGGATCGGGATCGGCGATTTCGCGGATTTCGGCAAGTGTCGGCAACTGGTCAAGCGACTTCAGGTTGAAATAGTCGAGAAACTGCCGGGTAGTGCCGAACAAGGCCGGCTTGCCGGGTACGTCGCGATAACCGACGATTCGCACCCATTCGCGCTCTTCGAGGGTGCGGATGATGTTGGTCGAAACCGCCACGCCGCGCACCTGTTCGATTTCACCGCGGGTGATCGGCTGGCGGTAGGCGATCAAGGCCAGGGTTTCCAGCAGCGCACGCGTATATTTCGTCTGGCGATCGGCCCAGAGCCGCGCGACCCACGCGTGCACGTCTTCGCGCACCTGGTAGCGGAAGCCGGATGCGACTTCCGTCAATTCGATTCCGCGGCCGTCGCAGGCCTTGCCGAGCGTCTCGATCGCACGCGCGATGTCTTCATGGCTGACACCATCGGCGTCTTCAAACAGCGCAGCCAGCATCGGCAGCGTCAATGGTTGCTGGGCCGCGAGCAAGGCGGCTTCCACGATGTTTTGCAGTTTGTCCTGTTCCACTTGTGTCTCGCTAGTTGCGGGGCGGTAAAGCTCGCGGATTGATCTGCGTTGCGTTTACCCGGTCAGTCGGAAATTTCCGAAACGGCGCGGGCCTTCAGGTAGATCGGTGCCAGCGGGGCGTCCTGCATGATCTCGATCAGCCGGTCCTTGGCCAGTTCCAGCAGCGACAGGAAGGTCACCACCACGCCGGTACGGCCTTCAGCCGTGTCGAAAAAAGTCTCGAAGCGATGGAAGGCTCCATCGCCCAGCTTGCGCAGTACATCGCTCATGCGCTGGCGCACCGACAGCGGCTCGCGTTGCACCGCATGGTGGCCGTACAACTCGCTGCGATGCAGCACGTCGCGCAAGGCCAGCAACATCTCGCGCAGATCGACCGGCGGCGGCAGCTTGACGACCTTGCGGTCGGGCACGAACGCCTGGGTGTTCTCGATGTCGCGTTCCATGCGAGTCAGGCCGTCAATGTCTTCGGCGGCCTTCTTGAAGCGCTCGTATTCCTGCAGGCGGCGCACCAGTTCGGCGCGCGGGTCGCCCTCGGTGCCTTCATCCTCGGGCGGCCGCGGCAACAGCAAGCGCGACTTGATCTCGGCCAGGATCGCGGCCATCACCAGGTACTCGGCCGCGAGCTCCAGGCGCATGTCCTGCATCACGTCGATGTAATCCATGTACTGCCGCGTGATCTCGGCAACCGGGATGTCGAGGATGTCGAGGTTCTGGCGGCGGATCAGGTACAAGAGCAGGTCCAGCGGGCCTTCGAAAGCCTCCAGGATGACTTCCAGCGCATCCGGCGGAATGTACAGATCCTGCGGGATCTGAAGTACCGGCTGACCGTGCACGACGGCGAGCGGCATTTCCTGCTGGCGCGGCAGCGGTGATGCGCCGACAGCCGGATCCGGCGCGAGGGTAGTCGCGGTCTCGGCACTCATCAGGTCGGACCAGGGTTGGAGCGTGGATTACGGATCATGGATTCGCAGGGTGGACCGTCAACAAGCAAGGCGAAGCATGCGAAGTGCGCGATTCACTGTCCGAATTGCGCCACGTGCAGCGGATACCGACGGATGCGCCGGATCAAGGATTCGTCTATGGCCGAACCCGGCACGGCGAGTCGCCGCGTCTGGTGCAACAAACGTTCCGATGGCCAGCCAAGTCCGTCGAAGCGGCTTGGACCGGCATCCCCAGATAGCTGTGCCATCGATGGCCGCTGGCAGTGTATTCGAACCGGTCACGACGCGTGACGACTGTGCCCCACGCTATACGGCCGGCCGAACTGGCTGCTGGATGGACTAACAGAATAAGAGCGCAGGCGCGGCAAGTCCAGTGCCGTGGCCACCCTGGTTGGCGTGAATTTTGCTTTCCGATACAGGGAACGGCAAAGCGGGCCGCCAAAGGCGGCGTGTGGCCGTGGCGAATCGGAGGTAACCAGGGGATGCCAAGCGTGGCGATCGAACGTGAACCGGACCAGGCGGGTGCCCACATGCGGCATGCCCGCATGGTGCGTCGAACCGCGGTGCTGATGTCGCAGCGGGGCGACGTTTGGCAGACCGACCTGGTCGACATTTCCGCCACCGGGGTCAGGCTGGCTCGCCCCTCCTTCTGGCACGGACAAGTGGGTGACGTCTGGGTGCTGGACATGATGTTTGGCGAGGACATCAACGTGCACGTCATGGCAGAGGTCGCACGCGTCACCAGTCACGATGTGGCGCTGGCCTTTGCGCGCATCCCCGGTGATGTGCAGCAGGCGCTGTGGAATCTGCTGGGCGGCTATGCCGATACGCTGGAACCGTGGGACGAGGACGCCACGCTGGATTGAGGCGGGATCGTTCTGCAGCCGGGCGGCCGCAAGGGCCGCCCCATTGATCAACTTCGGCGTGCGTCAATGTTGATGGGAGTGCTCGCGATCCTTGCGTGAATCTTCGCGCCGTTGCTCGTGCTTGCTATTGGCAGGCTGCGCGCGTTCAGCGCGCCGATTACCGCCATCGGACGATCCGTGCGCAGGCGGTAGGGCGCGGAAGTTGTTTTCGCGTGGCGCCACGTTGCGCATCTGCCTGTCTTCCGGCTCCCGATAGCTGCGCTGCTCCGGATGCATGGATGGCCCGCGGTTGCGCGGAGCCTCCACGAAGCCGTGCTCGCGGTTGGGAGCCGATTGCGTGCGACCCTGAGGCGACGTCACCATCCCGTGTGCACGCCCCGGTGCTGCCATGGTTTGTGCTTGTGGCCGGCCGGGCGCGCGGACCGCGTGCGGCCCGTCGAAGCGGCCGGCGCGCTGGGTGGCGAACACGGCGGGGCGGCCATGGTTCGACTCGAAACGTTGCGCGGGGTTGCGCATGGCCGCCTCGCGCTGATGCGTTTGCATCGAAGTTGGCTGGTAGCGGCGCTGGTTCGCGTATTCGCGCTGCGCGGCGCTTGGCTGGGCCATGATGCCGCCGCGGCCACCGTTGTAGCTGACCCGGTTGACGTGCACGTTGTTGATCACGGTCCGGTCCACGTAGACGTTGCGGACGTTTCTGACGTTGTTGACCGCGCGGTTGTAGTAGAAATCACGTCCGCGCCAGTAGCCACCCGAGTACCCCGAACCGAAATAACCGTAGCCGTAGTTGACGCCGCCGTAGAAGCCCACGTGCGTGCCCCAATAGCCGCCGTGCCAGCGGTAATGACCTCCCGACCAGCCCCACCAACCCGGCGTCCACAGCAAGCCGAACGCGGGCGGCATCACCCAGGTGCCCGGCACCCAGTAATAGCCGCCACCGCCCCATGCCCAGTAACCCGGCGTCCAGATGTAACCGGCACCGGGCGCCATGGGCTGCGCGTAAACAGGCAGCGGGGGCGGCGCGATGCCGATCGAAATTCCGACACTGACGCTCGCCACGGCGGGCGGAGGCAATGCCAGCATCGGCGTGGCCATCAAACCTGCAACAAGCAACGTTGTCGCGATGCGTTTCACGGTCGTTCTCCGAATGGGGCCGGTTGGCCCACACCTGAGAACGCGATGCTATTGGCAATGTTGACCGACATCACGGCGACGGTCGCGTGGCGTTCATCCTGCATTGGGCGGCGATTCAGCGCCGGGCAGGGTAGGGCGTGCCGTCGCGGTGAACGTAGTCCGCGTCGCGCCCCGGTCCGACTCGAAGGTCGATGTCCGGGTAGTCACACGCATCCTCGTCCGGTTTGCGCGATCCGACTTCCAGCACCTTCACCGCGGCACTGCTGCGGTTGACCAGATGGTGCCCATTGGCCTCACCGCGGGCGAAGGTCGCGCAGTCGCCGGTGTGCAGGGTGTGCTCGCCTGCATCGTCGATCAGCGTCACCTCGCCTTCGAGCACCCACACGAACTCATCCTCGGCCGAATGCCAGTGGCGCTGGCTGGACCAGGCGCCAGGCGCAAGCTCCAGCAGGTTCACGCCGAAATCGGTGAGGCCACCGGCATCCCCGAGGCGGCGCCGGACGCGATGCACGCACGGTTGATCGAATGGCGCCGGATAACCGCAACCGGTGCGGCGTGCGACTGCTTCGAGATCAAGCTTTGGCATTGGCCTTGGTCTCGTCACGCAACACGCGACGCAGGATCTTGCCGATATTGCTCTTCGGCAGTTCGGTGCGGAACTCGATCTGGCGTGGTCGCTTGTAGCCGGTCAACTCGTCGTGGCAATACTTCTTGAGGTCATCTTCGGTCAGCGCGGGGTCCTTCTTCACCACGAACAATTTGACCGCCTCGCCAGAGTGTTCGTCCGGCACGCCGACCGCGGCCACTTCCAGCACGCCCGGGTGCCGCGCGACCACATCTTCGATCTCGTTCGGATAAACGTTGAACCCGGAGACCAGGATCATGTCCTTCTTGCGATCCACGATGTAGAAGAAACCGTTTTCGTCCATCCTGGCAATGTCGCCGGTGCTGACCCAACCATCGGCGTCCAGCACCTTCGCGGTTTCGTCGGCACGGTTCCAGTAACCCTTCATCACCTGCGGCCCACGGATGCAGACTTCGCCGGGTTCGCCCGGCGCCACGTCGTGTCCCGCATCATCGCGCAAGGTGATGTCGGTGGAGGGCAGGGGCATCCCGATCGAGCCCGTGTAGTCCTTGATGTCCAGCGGATTGGCGGTCGCGACCGGCGATGTTTCGGTGAGCCCGTAGCCTTCGATCAGCGGGATCCCGGTGGTCTTTTTCCACTTCTCGGCCACCGCGCGCTGCACCGCGGTGCCGCCGGCCAGCGCGAACTTCACGCGCGAAAAATCCTGCGATGCAAAATCCGGATGGTGGAGCAGGGCGTTGTACAGCGTGTTGACGCCGGTGATCGCAGTCCAGCGATTCTTCTTCAACGTCTTGACGAAACCCGGGATGTCCTTGGGGTTGGTGATCAACACGTTCTCGCCACCGAACGTCATCATGAACAGCGCATTCACGGTAAGCGAGAAGATGTGATACAGCGGCAAGGCGGTGATGATCTGTTCGGCGCCTGGCTTGAACAGGTCGCCCACCCACACCGCCAACTGCAAGGCATTCGCCACCATGTTGCCGTGGGTCAGCATCGCGCCCTTGGCCACGCCCGTGGTCCCGCCGGTGTACTGCAGGAAGGCGATGTCCTCGTGGCCAAGCTCGACCTTCGGCGCGTGCGAGCGCGCGCCGCGCGCCATGGCTTCGCGGAAACGCAGGTGCCCCGGAAGCTTCCAGGGCGGAACCATTTTCTTGACATGCTTGACCGCGAAGCTCATCAACGGGCCCTTGAGGCCGCCAAGCTGGTCGCCGAGCGCGGAGACGATCACGTTCTCGACTTCGGTTTTGGCAATGGCAGCGTCGAGCGTTGCCGCGAAATTCTCCAGCACCAGGATGGTTTTCGCGCCCGAGTCGTGCAGCTGGTGTTGCAGCTCGCGCGCCGTGTACAGCGGATTGACGTTGACCACCGTCAACCCGGCGCGCAACGTACCGAACAGGGCGATTGGGTACTGCAGCAGGTTGGGCAGCATGATCGCGACGCGATCGCCCTTGCCGAGCTTCAGGTCGTTGGCGAGGAAGGCGGCGAAATTCGCGCTCAGCTGATCAAGTTGCGCATAGGTCAGGGTGCTGCCGAAGCTCGAGTACGCCGGACGCTCAGGGTGGCGCGCACAGGCCTCGTCGAACATCGCGACGATCGACGAATACTTGTTGACATCGATTTCGGCGGGAACGCCGGGTGGGTAGTGCGCCAGCCAGGGACGTTGATCAGACATGGTTCGTCAGCCTCGTGTCATTGCGCTGGTTGCGCGGTCTACCTGCATTGGAGCACGATAACCCGGAACGCGGCAAGCCGCGCAATCGGGTCGACCGGAATGGTGCAGGGGTGTCATGCTGGTAGCGGCACCTGCGGCCATGCCTTGCGCCTCGCGCTGTTCGCGATATTGGGCACGCTGCTACTCGCGGGCTGCCAGCATGCGCCGGCCGAGCAGCAGATTCGCGCGTCCATCGACGCCGCCGCCACGGCGGCGCGCGGCAACGATCCGCGCGGCGTTCTCGCCGTCGTGAGTGACGATTTTTCCGGTGACGACGGCGACTTCGACAAACAGGGCTTGCATCGCCTGCTGGCGCTACGGGCCTTGCGCCAGGACCGTACCGGTGTGCTGGTGGGCCCGGTTTCCTTCGAACGTAAGGGCGACCGCATTGTCGCGACGTTCAAGCTGGTGCTCACCGGCGGCAAGCCCGGTGACCTGCTGCCGGATCGCTCCGCGATCTACGCAATGACGACCGCCTGGCGGCGTGAAGGTAGCCATTGGCGCTGTTACAACGCACACTGGGACAACAGGACTGAGTGATTCGACCGGTTGACCCGGCACCGCCTCCGGGTTCCGGCGTGGCAATACGGTGGGGCGATGCGGCAGACTCTCGGCGCTCGGACATGACTACCTGCGAGTTGGCACAACGGCATCAAGCACGGGGTCAGGTGCAGTGATGGGTTTTCGGCAGGTGAACCTGACCCCGGTCTTCCGCGCTACGATCTGCCGGCGCCAACCTGTGTGACAACCCGCATTTCGCAGCACGGGTAAAGAAGATGGGTTTCCCGGAGTGATGTCGAGAGCGACGGCGCCATCACCACGCAAGTGCAAACCACCACAGGGAACGGCTTGCCATGATCTTCCGACGCTTCCTGCAGCGCTTCAGGCAACAGCAGTGGGGCGCCATCGCGACCGAATTGGCGATCGTCATCATCGGCGTGTTCATTGGCATGCAAGTGTCGAACTGGAACCAGGATCGGGCCGACGCCCGCCTCGGCAGGGATTACGTCCAGCGGCTGATCCGCGACCTTGATGAAGACCAGGCCGCGGTTCGCGCGCAGCGCAACTACTATGCCGACGTCCTGAAAAGCGTCCAGTCCACGGATCAACTGTTGCGAGCGGCCGATGCCGATCCGCGCACGCTTGTCGTCAACGCGTATCGGGCGACTGAAGTCACCTACATCCCGCCGGTGCACGCGACGTGGGACCAGATCGTCTCCTCCGGCCATCTTGGCCTGCTGCCGGCGGGCGCGGTTGAATCCGGCCTGTCGCAATACTATGCGTTCGACACCGCGCGGGATACCTACCGCCTGGGGATGGATTCCTCCTATCGCCAGACCGTGCGAAAGATCATTCCGCTGCCGATGCAAATCGCCATGCGCGCGGGCTGCAGCGATGTGCGCGACAAGCGGGGCAACATTGTCGGATTCGCCAAAGAGTGCAGAGTCGATGCCGACCCCGCCACCCTCAAGGGGGTCGCCGCAGCCCTTCGCAGCACCCCGGCTGTCGCTGCCGATCTGCGCTACCAATACAGCTTTGCTGCCAGCGCAGTGGCCAACCTCGGCGGAGTCGGCAGCACCATTGCAGACGCGCTCACCGCGCTCGGCGCCGGGCCGAAAGCGGTGAAAAAGGTATCGCCATGATCTTGCGCCGCATCACCGCCAATTTCCGCCGCCAGGACTGGATGGCCGTCGCCGTCGAACTGGTGATCGTCGTGCTCGGCGTGTTCATCGGCTTGCAGGCGCAGGATTGGGCCACGGCCCGCGCCGACCAACATCGCGCCGATGTACTGCTGCAACAATTGCGCGGCGATCTCGACAGCGAACGAGTCAACGTGAACGCGTATCTGGACTACCAGCAGGTCACTGCCGCCTATGCCCGGACCGCGATAAAAGGGCTGGAATCGCCCGGCTCCGTTGATCCGCAAACCTTGGTGGCCAGCGCCTACCAGGCAAGTCAGATCGTCACCGTGCAAAGCAGCCGCTCGACGTTTGATGAAATGAAATCGACCGGTGCCATCGATCTCATCCGCAATGCCAGACTGCGTGCGCTGCTGATCGGCTATTACAGCTTTGACTGGACACAATCATCCACGACGCAAGACCGGGCACCCTATCGCGAGCTGGTGCGCAGCGTGTTGCCCTATGCGATCCAGAAAGCGGTCAAGACGGCGTGTGGCGATCGCAATGAAATCATCGGCGACGTGGTCGTTACCCGCCTGCCCAAGACCTGTCATCTCGACCTTCCGGCTGCGGACATTGCACACGCGGCCGAGATCCTGCGTACAACCCCCGGATTGCTGCCTGCGCTGACCTATCAGTTGAGCCTCACCGAAACGAATATCGAAGCGACCGAACCCACCCAACAACAGCTGGCCGACCTGATTGCCGCAGCCGGGAAGGCGGCGCCATGATCCTGCGCCGCATCACCGCGAACTTTCGGCGCCAGGACTGGTCCGCCGTCGTCATCGAACTGATCGTCGTGGTCGTCGGTGTGTTCCTCGGCTTGCAGGCGTCGAACTGATACCAGGGTCGCATCAGCAACCAGCAGCCTACGCAGTTCACCGTGCGCCTGAAGGCCGACGTGCGCACTTCGTGATTTCCAAAAAGCGCAATCACGGATTTGCGCGGATGCACACGGATCAAGCAACATCCGTGCACATCCGTGTTGATCCGTGGCAAGGGCCGTTGCCTTCGTAGCCCAACCAGACGAACCGGCGGACGGATGCCGCCCGCCGGTCGGTACCTCAGGCCGCCTTCTTCGCCAGGTCGCGCAGCACGTACTGCAGGATCCCGCCGTGCTTGTAGAACGCGCGTTCCTTGGGCGTCAGCAGCATCACGCGCACGTCGAATTCCTTCTTGCCGCCGTCAGCATCGGTGGCAACGACATGCGCCAGCTTCGCGTTGCCACCGTCGAGGCCGGTGATCGCGAAGGTTTCCTTGCCGGTGAGGCCGATTGATGCGGCGTTCTCGCCATCCTTGAACTGCAGCGGCAGCACGCCCATGCCGACGAGATTGGAGCGATGGATGCGCTCGAAGCTCTCCGCGATGACGGCTTCGATGCCGAGCAGCAAGGTGCCCTTGGCCGCCCAGTCGCGCGACGAGCCGGTGCCGTATTCCTTGCCGGCGATCACCAGCAGCGGCGTGCCTTCGGCCTTGTACTTCATCGCGCCGTCGTAGATCGACATCTGCTCGCCACTCGGGATGTGCAAGGTGTAGCCACCTTCGACACCGTCGAGCAACCGATTCCGGATGCGGATGTTGGCAAAGGTACCGCGCACCATCACGTCATCGTTGCCGCGCCGCGAACCGTAGGAATTGAAATCCTTGGGCTCGACGCCGCGTTCCATCAGGTACTTGCCGGCAGGCGAATCCTTCTTGATCGCACCGGCGGGCGAGATGTGGTCGGTGGTGATGGAATCGCCGAACAGGCCGACGCAGCGGGCGCCATTGATGTCCGTGTGCTTCGGCAGCTCCATCGTCATGCCTTCGAAGTAGGGCGGATTCTTGATGTAGGTGGATTTTTCGTCCCACGCGTACTGGTCACCTTCGGGCACTTCCACGGCATTCCATTCCTTGCTGCCCTTGAAGACCTCGCCGTAGTTCTTCCTGAACATGTCCGAGTTGATGGAACTGGCCACGAGGTCCGCAATTTCCTTGTTGCTGGGCCAGATGTCCTTCAGGTACACGTCCTTGCCATCCTTGTCCTGGCCAAGCGGCTGCTTTGACAGGTCGATGTCGATGGTGCCGGCGATCGCGAACGCCACCACCAGCGGCGGCGAGGCGAGGTAGTTCATCTTGGTCTGCGAATGGATGCGACCCTCGAAGTTGCGGTTGCCCGACAGCACCGCTGCAACCGCGAAGTCGTTCTCCTGCACGCGCTTGCTGACGTCTTCCGGCAGCGGACCGGAGTTGCCGATGCAGGTGGTGCACCCATAACCGACGAGGTAGAAGCCGAGCTTTTCCAGATCGCGCATCAAACCGGTGGCCTCAAGGTAGTCGGTGACGACCTTGGAGCCGGGCGCCAGCGAGGTTTTCACCCATGGCCGGGGTGCAAGGCCGCGTTCCGCAGCCTTGCGCGCCAGCAGGCCGGCGCCGATCATCACTGCAGGATTGGACGTATTGGTGCACGAGGTGATCGCGGCGATCACCACCGAGCCGTTTTCCAGCTCGCAGTGCTCGTTGTGCGGACAAACGTCGGGCGAGGGCTCGTGCTGGCTCTCTGCGCGGCCCACCGCAGTGCTGCCGCCCTCGTTGAGGAACCGTTCCTTCTGCTTGTCCCACTTGTCGTTGCCGTTGCCGCCGAGCGCCTGCATCGCGGCCTTGTAGCTCTCGCGCATGTCGGTCAGCAGCACGCGGTCCTGTGGGCGCTTGGGACCGGCCAGCGACGGCTTGACGCTGGCCAGGTCCAGTTCGAGCACCGTGCTGAATTCCGCCTGCGGCGACTTCTCGTCGTGCCACAGGCCCTGGGCCTTGGCATAGGCCTCGATCAGTTCGATCTGGTGCGCACCGCGCCCCGACAGGCGCAAATAATTGATCGATTCCTTGTCGATGGGGCAGATCGCACAGGTCGCGCCGTATTCGGGCGACATGTTGCCGAGCGTGGCGCGGTCGGCCAGCGGCAGGTGCTGCAGGCCGGGGCCGAAGAACTCCACGAACTTGCCCACCACGCCGTGCTTGCGCAGCATCTGGGTCACGGTCAGCACGAGGTCGGTGGCGGTGGCGCCTTCCGGCAACTTGCCGGTGAACTTGAAGCCGACCACCTGCGGAACCAGCATCGACGATGGCTGGCCCAGCATCGCGGCTTCGGCCTCGATGCCGCCGACGCCCCAGCCAAGCACGCCGAGGCCGTTCACCATGGTGGTGTGCGAGTCGGTGCCGAACAGGGTGTCGGGAAATGCCCAGGTGGCCCCGTCGATGTCGCGCGTCATCACCACGCGCGAGAGGTACTCCAGGTTCACCTGGTGCACGATGCCGGTGGCGGGCGGCACCACCTTGAAATCATCCAGCGCCTTCTGGCCCCAGCGCAGGAACGCGTAACGCTCGTGGTTGCGCTTGAATTCGATTTCGGCGTTCTTCGCCAGCGCATCGGCCTTGCCGAACACGTCCACCTGCACCGAGTGGTCGATCACCAGTTCTGCTGGCGAGAGCGGGTTGATCTTCCTCGGGTCGCCGCCCAGCGCGACCATCGCGTCGCGCATGGCGGCAAGATCCACCACGCACGGCACGCCGGTGAAGTCCTGCAGCACCACGCGCGAAGGCAGGAAGGAAATTTCGGTCGCAGGCTCGGCTTTCGGATCCCAATTCAACACCGCCTCGATCTGCGCACGCGTGACCTCGCTGCCGTCTTCGTTGCGCAGCAGGTTCTCCAGCAGCACCTTCATCGAGTAGGGCAGGCGGGCGATGTTGTACTGCTTGCCGAGCTTGGCGAAGCTCGCGATCTGGTAGGCCTTGCCGCCAACAGTGAGGGTGTCACGAATTCCGAATGAGTCTTGCATGATGTACTCCAATGCGCGCAGGCAGGCGGGAAAGCGTCCAATTGACCGCTTATTATCGCGCAAACGTCCGGTCGCTGCCGGCGCCGGTGCCCGGACGCCGCGTCGACACGCCGGGAAGGTAGACTCGGGAGGATCTGTCGCGGCGATACGCAGGCGGCATCCACACAGGGGCGAGCACGACAGAACATGATCCCACCTGTCCGATTGTTTCTCCGGATCTACGAGAAGTGGAAGCGCGACACCCTGTACGAGGGTGATTTCCGTCCCAGCATCAGCATCCTCAAGTTGTCATTCATCGCGCTGTTCATCGGCGCTGCGGGCGCCGTGATCGCGTGGATGCTGTACCGCCTGATCGGGCTGGTGACGCATCTGGCATTTGCGGGCAAGTGGGCGTTTTCGTTCGTTTCGCCGGCTGATTTGCATGCGCCGTGGTGGGTCATCCTGCTGGTACCCGTGGTCGGCGGCCTGATCATCGGGTTGATGGCGCGCTACGGCACCGAGCGCATCCGCGGCCACGGCATCCCCGAAGCGCTGGAAGCCATCCTGTTCCGGCGCAGCAAGATGATGGCCAAAGTCGCGATCCTGAAGCCGATCTCGTCGGCCATCGCGATCGGCACCGGCGGCCCGTTCGGCGCCGAAGGCCCGATCATCATGACCGGCGGCGCGGTCGGTTCATTGATCGGGCAGGTGTTCTCGCTGACCTCGATCGAGCGCCGCACGCTACTGGTGGCGGGCGCCTGTGCCGGCATGGCCGCCACCTTTTCCACCCCCATCGCGGCGACGCTGGTCGGGGTGGAGATGCTGCTGTTCGAAATGCGCCCGCGCAGCACCATTCCGGTGGCGGTGGCGTGTTTCGTGGCCTCGGCGTTGCGGCCGTTCCTGATCGGACCGGGTCCGTTGTTTCCGATTGCCACCCAGTTCCATCTGGGCCTCGCCGAACTCGGCATGGCGGCCGTCAGCGGGCTGCTGGCAGGCTTGCTGGCCACCGCGGTGACGTTCTTCGTCTACAAGATCGAGGACGGCTATCGCAAGCTGCCGATCCACTGGATGTGGTGGCCGGCGATCGGTGCGCTGGTGGTGGGTATTGGCGGCCTCATCGAGCCACAGGCGCTGGGCGTCGGTTACGACATCATCGACAAGCTCCTGACCGGCAAGATCGTCGGCATGGGCATCCTGATTTTCCTGATCGTCAAGGCGGTGATCTGGGCGGTCTACCTGAGTTCGGGAACCTCCGGCGGCACGCTCGCACCATTGCTGGCGTTCGGTGCGGGGCTGGGTGGCCTGGAAGCGTTGGTTTTCCCGGGGCCACAACCGCTGCTGTGGCCGTTGCTCGGGATGGGCGCGATGCTCGCCGCGGTCATGCGCATGCCGTTCACTTCAATCATGTTCGCACTGGAGCTGACTGGCAATTCGAGCATGCTCCCGGCCCTGCTGATCACCTGCACGACGGCTTACGCTGCCAGCGTATTCCTGATGAAGCGTTCCATCCTTACCGAAAAAATTGCCCGCCGCGGGCTGAACATCTTTCGCCCGTACACCCTCAACCGGCTCGAATACATGACCGTGAAGGAAGTGATGACACGCGAGACGGTGAGCATTCCGGCGGACATGACGGTGCGCGAAGTGCGTGACCGCTATTTCGGCAGCGAACAAAAGCATCGCGCCTATCCCGTGGCCGATGCCGCGGGAACGCTGCTCGGCATCGTCAACCGCGAGCGCCTGCGTGCCTGGCTGGACGAGGACCCTGCGGGTGAACAGTCCTTGTCCGGACTGATGAGCGGCGATCCGGTGGTGGCGTTTCCCGAGGAAAGCTGCCAGAGCGTGGCCGTGCGCATGGCGGTGGAAAAGCGCGACCACATACCGGTGGTCGACCGCGACAGCCATCGGCTGCTGGGTATCGTCACCGGCCACGACCTGCTGACGCCCTACTCGCATACCCACGACGAGGAAGTGCTGCGCGAGCGGGTCATCGGCCGTTCCTCACCCGCACCGAAACCCGGCGGGTAGAACCCAAGGCCCACGCAATCCGATTACCCGCGCAGGGAGACGCCGGTGAGCATGCCGCGCGCGATCATCACTTCGCGTTGCGGGCGAAACAACAGGTGCCGGCGGCGGCCGCCGAGCTGGTGCCACAACACGGCGGCGCGCACCGCCGCGAGCAACAACGCACGTACGCGCTGGGCTTGAGTCGGTTGCTGCAGGTACAGCGGATTGCCGACCACCGTGACGCGCGGTTTCAGCACCGAGAGGTTCGCGGCATAGATATCGGCGAGCCGCGCAATGATGGTGGGGTGGGTGAGCGGGAAGTGCTGCAACTGTCGCTGCATCCCGGCCAGATCCTCGCCAAGGCGGCGGGTGGTGGCGCGGTCGCGCGCAAGACTGCGCTCCAGCTTCAACACACTGATGAGCATGTGGAAAAGGGGCAGGTCGCGCTCGCCGTTGCCGTCCACTTGTTCCACCAGCACGCGCAGGCCGCGACGAACGCCGGCATAGCCGCCAAACACGTCGGCGGCACTGTCCGATTCCAGTTTGAACACGCTGGCGAGGCTGGCTTCCAGCGCATCGCTGTCGCAATCACCATCGCGCGCGAGTTCGCGCACCAGCGACAAGGCCTGGAAGATGCCGGCGAGCGCGAGTACGCGGGTTTCCTTCATGCCGGGCTCCCCAGCACCGGGGCATCGGTGGTATCGATCACCGCCCCGCCGAGGCATTCATCGCCGCGATAGAACACGACCGATTGACCGGGTGCGACCGCCCGCTGCGTGGCCTCGAAGCGCACCTCGCAGCGATCACCGTCAACTTCGACGTGGCAATCCTGCACGGTTTGGCGATAACGCGTCATCGCGGTGCATTCGAAACGCGCAGCGGGCGGCGCACCCGCGATCCAGTGGGTTTCGCTGGCGGTCAGTGATCGCGATTGCAGCCATGCGCTGTCGTGGCCCTGGTCGACGTACACGATGTTGGCGGCGACGTCCTTGCCGACCACGTACCACGCTGCGCCGCTGCCGTCGGCGCGCCCTCCAATATGCAACCCCGAACGCTGGCCTGGCGTGTAGAACATCGCCCCGGTGTGTTCGCCAATGCATGCACCGTTGGGCGCACGGATCTCTCCGGTCCGTGCTGGCAGGTAGTTGGCGAGGAACGCGCGAAAGTCGCGTTCGCCGATGAAGCAGATGCCGGTGGAATCCTTCTTGGCCGCCACCGGCAACCCGGCAGCGTCGGCGAGGCGGCGGACTTCGGTCTTCAGCAGGTCGCCCAGCGGAAACACTGCCGATGCGAGCTGCTGCTGATCCAGCATGTACAGAAAGTAGGTTTGGTCTTTCGTTGCATCGCGCGCACGCAGCAGCTTCCAGCGCCCATCGTCAAACGCAACGCGCGCATAGTGACCCGTCGCCAATTTCTCGGCGCCAGCCGCATGGGCGGCATCCAGGAAACAACCGAACTTGATCTCGCGATTGCACAACACGTCGGGGTTCGGCGTGCGACCGGCGCGATATTCGTCGAGGAAATGCGCGAATACCTGCGCGCGATATTCGGCGGCGAAGTTGACGCTCTGGAACGGAATGCCGAGTTTCGCGCACACCGCCAGCGCATCCTTGCGATCGGCGTCGGCGTGGCAACCGGAATCCGGGTCCGCGTCTTCCCAGTTGCGCATGAACACGCCGGACACGGCGTGCCGGTCGCGCTGCAGCAACAGGGCGGCGACCGAGGAATCGACGCCACCGGACATTCCGACCGTGAGGCGCATCGTCAAGCGCCCGCTGCCGGCAGCAGCGAGCGCACGGTCGCCAGCGGCAGCCTTTGGCCGGCCAGCCAGTCTGCCAGTGTGGTCAACACCAGCGGGCTGCGCAAGCGTGCGCCGAGTGCGGCAATTTCCGCGTAACTCATCCACAGCGCGCGCACGATGCCGGAATCCAGGCTCCGTTCGGGATGATGCGCCACGGGATGGCCGGCAAACGCAAACCGCACGATCTGGTGCGCGTGGACAGGACTGTGCCACTGCTGCACGCCGACGAAGCAGTCGAGCGCAACATCCCAGCCGGTTTCTTCCAGCGTCTCGCGCACCGCCGCTTCGGCAAGCGACTCCCCTGATTCAAGGTGCCCCGCCGGCTGGTTGAACTGGCGGGTGCCGCGGATGTCCTCTTCGACCATCAGGAAGCGGTCGCCGTCGGGGATCACGCAGGCCACGGTGACGTGCGGACACCAGATGGCCGCGGCTTGCGGCTGAACTGAAAATTCGTCCATTCGGGAGGGCACTGGAAATTCCATCATTTTGCCATCATCTGGTGTGATATTCCGCCATGACCGGCGGACGTACTCCGGCCTATACTCGTGACAGGCCAGGGCTGCGTGGCTGGCATGACGTTTGCAGGTTCTGGATATCCATGACACCCGGAAAAATTGGCGAGAGCGAAACCGAACACGGACAGGGCGTGCTGGTCGAAACCAGCAAGCCGGAAACGGCGCGACCACCCTTGTATCAGGTCGTGCTTCTGAATGACGACTACACGCCCATGGAGTTCGTGGTGGAGGTACTGGAGGCGTTTTTCAACATGGCACCTGATCGGGCGACCCAGGTGATGTTGCACGTACACACCCGCGGCAAGGGCGTTTGTGGCGTGTTCAGCCGCGAAGTGGCAGAAAGCAAGGTAGCGCAGGTCAACGAGTACTCGCGCATCCACCAGCATCCGCTGCTTTGCACGATGGAAAAGTTGTAACGGTCCCCCCATATCGGGATACAGACCAAAGCGAGTCCGGAGACCCAGCATGTTCAGCAAGGACCTCGAATTCACCATCGGCCAGTGCTACAAGGAGGCCCGCGAGCAGCGTCATGAGTTCATGACGGTGGAACACCTGCTGCTCGCGCTGCTGGCCAACCCCACCGCGGCGGCGGTGCTGCGTGGTTGCGGCGCCGACATCGACAAGCTCGCCAAGGACCTGCGTTCGATCATCACCGAGACGGTGCCAGTATTGCCGACGGGTGACGAACGCGACACCCAGCCGACCCTGGGTTTCCAGCGCGTGCTGCAACGCGCCGTGTACCACGTGCAGTCCTCGGGCCGCAAGGAAGTGACCGGCGCCAACGTGCTGGTCGCCATCTTCTCGGAACGCGAAAGCCACGCCGCCTACTTCCTGCAAGAGCAGGACATGACGCGGTATGATGCGGTCAACTACATCGCCCACGGCATCGCCAAGAAGGCCGGCGCCGCCGAGGCCAAGCCGGTGAAGGGCGCGGCCGAGGACGAGGACAAGCCGGCTGTGAAGACCGGCGGCGAGGCGCTCGAAGCCTACTGCATCAACCTCAACGAGAAGGCCAAGCAGGGCAAGGTCGACCCGCTGATCGGCCGCCTGCAGGAAGTGGAGCGCTGCATCCAGATCCTGTGCCGGCGCACCAAGAACAACCCGCTGCTGGTGGGCGATCCCGGCGTCGGCAAGACCGCCATCGCCGAGGGCCTGGCCCGCAAGATCGTCAACGGCCAGGTGCCGGAAGTGCTCTCGGGCTCCACCATCTTCTCCCTCGACATGGGCGCCCTGTTGGCGGGCACCCGCTATCGCGGCGATTTCGAGGAG
>DASSNC010000083.1:0-5361 GCA_035688305.1 Rhodanobacteraceae bacterium | reverse complement strand
CCACTACACGTTGATCACCGGGCTGTATCCCGACCATCACGGGATCATCGACAACGACATCGCGGACCGAAACATCCAGCCCGAGCCATTCAGGATGACCCGCCCCCACACGACGGTAGACCCGCGCTGGTGGTCCGAAGCCACTCCGCTATGGGTGACGATCCAGCGGGATGGCATGCGAGCCGCCGCGATGGATTGGCCGAACGGCTATGTGCGGATCGACGGCGCGCGGCTCTACTTGCATCGCAACGGGAAGCAGGCCGGTAATGCGGCTGAGGAAACTTCAACGGTCATTCGCTGGCTCTCCTTGCCGGAAGATCGGCGCCCTCGACTGATCTTGCTGCATTACGGCGCGGTGGATCATGAGGGCCACCTTTACGGCCCGGACTCGCCGGAGCTCGACGACGCGCTACGCGAGGTAGACGCAGCCATCGGTCGATTGATTGCGGCGCTTGAGCAGGATGGTCTCTATGACGATGCCGACTTGATAGTCGTTTCCGACCATGGCATGGCGTCCGTCCCGCCGGGCCAAAAGATCTACCTGGATGACATCATCGATCCGCGCGCAGCCCGCATAGTGACCCTTGGGGCAGAATCAGGCATCAACCCCCGCCGATCAATGCGGGGTGATGAAGCTACGGCAGCATTGCTCGAACCGCACGCACACATGCGCTGCTGGCGCAAGCACGACCTCCCCGAACACCTGCATTACGGCCGCAACCCGAGGGCCCCTGCACTCGAATGCATTGCATCCCCCGGTTGGATCATTACCACGCACCGCGCACGGACCCCTTTGACGCATCCCTTGCGCGGAGACCATGGCTACGACAACCTGGCGTGGTCGATGCGCGCGCTGTTCATTGCCGAGGGGCCATCGTTTCGCCAAGGACTCGTAGTGCCGCCTTTCCCGAACGTGGACATCTACCCGCTACTTGCCCACATCCTCGAGGTTGCACCGGAAAAGAACGACGGGAATTTTTCAGATGTGGAGCCAATGCTGAAACCGGGAGGCCCGTTGAACGGGCGGATGCATTCACCCTGAGCTCTTCGGCGAGCGGCGATCCCGGACTTACCCGACGCCGTTGCGTGCCAGCAGCGTCTGCTTGACCGACGTACTGGAAATGTCGGAGGTACGAGAGAGGTATCGAACTTCGCATAGGTCCTTCAGGAAATCGAACTGCCCGGTCCAGTCGTCGCCGATCACGAAGACATCGACGCCGTACTTGCGCACGTCGTCGACCTTCTGTTCCCAAGCCTCTTCTGGGATCACCAGGTCCACGTAGCGGATCGCTTCCAAGGTCGCTCGGCGGTTTGCGTAATCCAGCAGCGAGGTCTTGTGCTTCACAGCGTTGAATTCGTCCGTGGACAGGCCGACCACCAGGCGATCGCCCAGCTCGCGCGCGCGACGCAGCAGGTTGATGTGCCCGATGTGCAGCACGTCGAAAGTACCGTAGGTGAGGACTGTTCGCATCGTGGGATTACCCGATTCCCGTCATTTTTTCCGGATGCCTCGCAAGGCTGCTTCCCGCTGTTTTGTCCATAGCGGCGGCTTGCGAGACGCCAAGTTTCGATCCCGGCGTCACTCAGCCGCCAAGTATATGAGAAGCGGGCGGCGGCATGGATGGGCCACCCATGGGTTGTGGCATGAATGGATCACTCGCTGCATGACCGGCCCCCCGCGGAGGGAAAGCCAGTTCGCTCCCGCGGGCATGCAGTGAAAGGTTGGGACTCCAAGCCGGATCGGCGCGCAGCATCACTGCCCAACGCTGCCGAAAATGCGCGACTTCCAAGGCATTGCGCGCCTGTCGCTCAGGGGTGTCATCGGCGCCTCGCGATGCCGATTCGTGATGATAGAGCTCGGCGTGCGGAGTCCAGATATTGTGAAGCCCGCCTTGGCGCAGCCGCAGGCAGAAGTCGATGTCATTGAAGGCCACTGCCAAGTCGCTATCGAGCCCGCCCACTTGCAGATAGGTGGCGCGTCGCACCAGCAGGCACGCGCCTGTGACCGCTGAAAGTTCCTGGGCCACGCGGGCCCGTCCACCATGCCCTGCCCAGCCGCGGGGCCGCCCGACGTGGACGTGGTCTGCCGCACCATGCATGCCGATGACCACTCCGGCATGCTGGATAGTGTCGTTGGGGTAATAGAGCATCGCGCCGACGGCGCCTACCTCCGGCCGCAGCGCGTGGCCGGCCATTTCCTCGAGCCACGCGGGCGAGATGACCTCGATGTCGTTGTTGAGCAGGCAAACCAGCTCGCCGTCGCACTGCTCCACGGCGCGATTGTTGATCGCCGAATAGTTGAAAGGAGCGTCGTCTGTCAATAAACGAACGCGGTCCTGGCTACGCAATGAAGCCAGGTAATCGAGCGTGTCGCGCCGCGACGATTGATTGTCGACGATGACGATCTCGTAGTTCGGCCAACTGGTTTTCTGCAGGACGCTTTCCACGCAGGTGCGGAGCAGCTCGACCCGATCGCGCGTGGGGATGATGATCGAGATTTTCGGTAGCGCCGACGGAAGCGGCCAGTGGACATGGAAGGTGCGGCCGGGATTCGCCTCGACTCTCGCGTCGACGCCGCAACGAGCCATGTGCTCAACCACGGCGCGGGCGCCATCGGCGGCAATGTCGTCCCCGTTCCAACCCGGCGGGGTGATGCCCACGCCTTCGCGGCGGTGATACAGGACTCGTGGAACATGGTGCACTTCGGATCGTTGCAGACGTTCGGTGCAGCGCAGGAAGAGGTCATGCAGCGCGCTATCGCCGAAGCGCTCACGCAAGCCACCGACCTCGAGAACCAGGTCGCGCCGGATCATCGCGAAAGGACCGACGTAGTCGTGGCTGCGCAACAGGTCGGGGTTCCAGTCCGGCTTGAAGTACGGCTGGACGCGCCGTCCGGTGGCATCCTCCCAGTCCTCGTCCGCATAAGCAAACGCAACATCGGGGCGCCGATGCAGCAACGCGGCCAGCTCCAGGAGGGCGTGGCGGCGCAACTCGACGCCCTCATCCATCACCACGACGTGGCTTGCCGTTGCCGAGGCCAACGTCCGATTGAACGCATCGACCGGACTGTCGGCGCGGCTTGACACAAGGCGGATGCGCTCGTCGCTGTCGACGAGGTCGCGTAACACTTTCTGGATCGCCTTGTCGCATGACGTGTCAGTCGCGATGCACAGTTCCCAGCCACCCCAAAGTTGTCCACGCAAGCTGTCGAGCCGTGCCTGCAAATGCTGCAGGTTGCTTGGGGTCACCGGCATCAGCACTGATACCGCTGCATGCGTGCCGGGAATCTCTTGTGCAAGCTGTTGCAGGATTGCGAGCCGGTGCGGAGTGAAGCTGTCGTATTTTCGAATCCATACGTCATAGTCGCTCAGCCCCGGCGGACGCTGGTGCTGCAGGTAATCGGCATAGGCAGCGCCGGTTGCTGCCCTGAGACCCGCACGCCGCCATTGCGCCAGGAATCCGGCCGTGCGGGACAATACCGGTCGCGGCCGCCATCCCTGACCGGCGCCATGCAGCATCATCCACAGTGCGTGCCCACGCGTGATCCGGCGCAGACTGAAATCACGCATGCGAAACCGTGCGGCCAACGTGCCGGGGGAAAAACGCAATTCCGACACCGGATACTTGAACAATACCAATGCCGACAATCTGCCGGACGCGCCGGGATCGGACAAGGGGATGTCTTCGTCGCCAATACCCGCGCAGGCATAGGCGATGCGTAGGCTCGGTAGCGTCAACGTGCCACCCAGACATTCGATGTGGCCATGCAATGCATACCAACCAGCCGGCAGGACCGTGTCGACCGTCCGCCCCTCCAAGCGGAAGCCGGCGTGGTCCCCGACCGATTCCCACGCGACGCCATCCGGTCCGCCGCGGCCCCGCACGCTCTCGTCCGCCCGCAGCTCGCATGCGACCGGCACGCCGCGGAGCTGCCGTGCGACTTGCCAGTACACGGCGTCCCCCAAGGTCTCAGCCCGCCATCTGCGAGGAGGATTGCGGCTGCTCGTACAACCCTTTTACCTGCTGCGCCACGCGCCAGGCATTGGCGTCGTCCGCGTGCGCCAGCAGCAACCGGCGTTTCCACGCATAACGTTCGCGCTCCAACGGGCCGGGCGGATCGAAGCAGGTTTCCAGCGCCACCTGAAGCTCCTGGAAGTCGCGGCACACGGGCCCCGGGAACACCTGCTCCATCTCGTAGAACAGGCCGCGCTCGCCATGCACGTATTGTTCAAAGTCGTAGGCGAAACTGATCGCGGGGCGACCGGTCAGCATGAAGTCGATGAAGCAGCTCGAGTAGTCCGTCAGCAACACCGAAGCATGCCGGTACAGCACCTCCACGTCCTCGAACCATGTGTCCGAAAGGTTCAGCGCGCCGATGGTCTCCAGCGCCGTTCGGTAGACGCGCGCCTGGTCAGCCATGTGCTCGCGCACACCGATAACCGCATGATTGCGTTCGAGCCATTGCGACAGCCAAGCGAGTTCCTGCTGGCCGAAGCGGTAGTATGCATCCTCCTGGGCCTGCCGGAAGGTCGGAACGAACAACACCAGGCGTCGGCCATCGAGCAGTTGCTCGAGGCGCGCAGACTGCTCGCGCAAATGTGCCGGCAACTCGTCCTGCGGACGAGTAATGAAGTCATGCCGCGGCAGCCCCGTCACCCATACGTCATTGTAGGAAAGCGGGTAGAACGCCGACGCCATGGCCATGGCATCGACGCTCGAGGCAGCGATCACGGCCCGGCATTTGCGGTGTTCCTTGGAGAGGCGGCCGAGCTTGTCACGCATATCCAGTGACGCGTAGCCGATCCGCTTCAGCGGCACGCCGTGCCACAAATTGATGATGTTATGCAGCCTGGGCGATACCGGAAAAACGATGTTGCGGGTGGGGCTGTGCTTGATGAAGATCTGGCGTGCGCGCATCAAATAGTGTTGGCCGTCGCGGCTGCGAAGCGGCAGTACGACGACGTTCTTGCCGTCCACCTCGACATACTTCTTGCGCGTCAACACGATCTTCTTGATGGAAGGATCATCCTTGACCGCCTCGAAGAGGGCGCGTTCGTTGCCGGTGAACCGGTGGGTGAACGCGCAAACCGGAAATGCCCACCAGTGGTCGAAGGTGGGGCTGGCGGTATCGGCGTGCGCAAACGCCGGTCCCGGCAAGGTTCGCGGTGGTATCGAATGGCCGGCCGGACCTTGCACCGTGTGCAGGCTGCGGCGCAGCTTTTCATAGTTGGAAACGCGCAGCAGGTTGCGTTCGAATGATTCGACGGGGGCGCCCGGTACCTCCCGCAGTATCCGCGCCTTCCATTCAGCCAGCCCCGGCACCTGATAGTGGTTCTCGGTCAGCAGATAACGCTTCAGGAA
>DASSNC010000078.1:0-13012 GCA_035688305.1 Rhodanobacteraceae bacterium | reverse complement strand
GCCTGGCTGGACGCACTGTGCGGCGCGGGACGCATTGCCTGGACACGTTTGCGTGCCGCCAGCGGCGGACATGCTGCGCCGGTCCGCGCCTCGCCGATCGTGCTGCTGCCGCGCACACAGCTGCCGGCATGGCGTGCCGTTGCACGCAATGCCGATGCCGAGGCTCCACAGTTGTCATCGCGCGCGCAGGCCGTGGCCGATTTCCTCGCGCAACATGGCGCATCATTTTTCGGGGAGATCGCCGCGGGCACGCGCCTGCTGAAAGTGGAACTGGAAGATGCGCTCGGCGAATTGGTTGGCGCCGGTGCCGTGGGCGCGGACAGCTTCGCCGGCCTGCGCGCGCTGCTGCAGCCGGCGTCGAAACGCCGGCACGCGCGCCATCGGCGCCTCGCGCAGCACATGCTCAGCGGTATCGAGGATGCAGGACGCTGGAGCCTGACGCGGCACGCCGTCACGCCGTTGCCAGAGCGCCCCCACCCCAACCCTCCCCCGCAAGCGGAGGAGGGCGACAAGCACGCGGCGCGCGTGGCAGCGGGCAACGACGGCCCTGCGCAAATGCAGGAGGGAGACAAGCACGCGGAAGAATCAGACGAGCACGCGACTTTCCCCTTCCCCCGCCTGCGGGGGAAGGTGCCCGCAGGGCGGATGGGGGCCAATCCCGCGCACAACACCCGCCACCCCAATCCTCCCCCGCATGCGGCGGAAGGAGACAAGCGCAGCGCGCATGCCGGAGACGCGCGCACCGCGCGAGTGGGAGAGGGAATCGATGCCGACACGCATGCGGGAGATGAAGACGAGCACGCGACTTTTCCCTTCCCCCGCCTGCGGGGGAAGGTGCCCGCAGGGCGGATGGGGGCCAATCCCGCGCACAACACCCCCCGCCCCAACCCTCCCACGCATGCGGAGGAGGGAGACAAGCGCAGCGCGCATGCCGGAGACGCGCGCACCGCGCGAGTGGGAGAAGCAGACACCATTGAACACGTCGCGCGCGTGCTGTTGCGCCGCTGGGGCGTGGTGTTCTGGCAACTGCTGGAACGCGAAGCGGCGTGGCTGCCGCCGTGGCGCGAGTTGCGCCGGGTCTATCAGCGGCTGGAAGCGCGCGGCGAAATCCGCGGCGGGCGTTTCGTCGAAGGCATCTCGGGTGAGCAGTTTGCGCTGCCCGAGGCGGTCGCAACGCTGCGCACGCTCCGCAAGCGCGAGTTGGATGGCACGCTGGTATGCATCAGCGGCGCCGATCCGCTGAACCTTGTTGGCGGCGTGCTGGCGGGCACCAAGGTTCCATCCTTGGCAAGCTCACGTATCGTGTACCGCGATGGCGTGCCGGTGGCGACCCGCATCGCGGGTGCGGTGGTGCTGTCCCGGGAACTGAATGCACACGAGGAACGCGCGATACGCGCCGCACTGCTTCCACGCCGATCGGCACTCATGCCTGCGCACGTTGACACGACTGCCGTCGCTACCGAGTACTTGTAGGAGGCCCGGAAGGGCCGACCGGACACGCCAAGCGGTATGCCCCTTCCGCCTTCCAACACACCTGCAATAGCGATTTTGGCGCGACCCGTTCCTATCTGGCCTTGATGATCTGCGACAGGTAATCCGGCGTGCCCTTGACCCGAACCAGGTGTGGATACTGCAGGCCGCCGTGGTAATCGACCGGCACCGTACGGTAACGCCCCTGGTCCTTGATCAGCAATTCGATCGGCTGTTTCGAGTTCTTGGCTGCCGTGATCGCATCCTTCAGCACCTCCGACTTGTAGGCCTGCCCGTTCACCGCGACCAGTTGCGCGCCGGAACCGATGCCGGCCTTGAATGCCGGGCCATCCCAGCGCACATCGTTGATGCCGCCATCCTTCGTCAGCGTGAGGCCGATCGAGTAGGCGAAGTTGTAGATATGCCGTGGCGATTGTTCGCTACCCTCGTACGCCTTCTGGTACGGGCTTTCCTTGTCGGTATAGACCAGCTTCCAGCCCGACGCCTCGACGCCGGCCAGCAGCGGCGGTTCCAGCGTATCGACATAGCCGTGCAGGAACTTCGCCCAGTCGTATTTCGCCACGCCATTCAGCGCCGCGACGATGTCGTCGAAGGTGTAGGTTTTGGTGACGAAGCTGCCGTTGTCGACGCCGAAGAAATCCTTCGCGAAGGTGTCGAGTGATTGCTTGTCGTGGGTCAGCGCGCGCAACTTGGCATCCACCGCCAACCACATCATCTGCCCGCCGGAGTAATACTCCTCGCTCATCTGCCAGCTGCGGTACGGAAGCATGGCGCGATGCGCAGCGGTCGGATCGTTGGTAGTGTCGGTGAGCGTGCGCCACTGGAAGCCTGGACGGTTGCGGTCGTAATTGGCCGCGACCATGGCCAACGCATCGCGGAACTGCGCGGGCGTCCACATGCCCGAACGCGCGGTCAGCACATAGCCCCAATACTGGGTCTGGCCTTCGTACACCCACAGCAACGAATCGCCCATCGGCACGTTGAAGTTGGGCGTCCACAAATCCGCCGGGCGGCGGAACTTGCCGTTCCAGGAATGCGTGAATTCGTGCGCCAGCAGGTCGCGGCCGGGCGCGTTTTCATCCCAGCGGGTGAAGTAATCGGGATCAGCGCCATCCTCGCTGGATTGATGGTGTTCCAGGCCGTTGCCACTCAGCTCGTCCGACAGTGAAAACAGGAAGTCGTAGTGATCGTAGTGGTGCGAGGCGAACAGCTTGTATGCCTGGGTGACGAGGTTGCGGTTCACCTGCACCTGGGCCGGCGTCATCTCGAGATACTTCGGCGCGTCGGCAAACACATTCAGGTGCACCGGGGTCTTCGCACCCGGATCCAGATCGACCCGCTTCATGTACTTGCCGGCGTAGATCGGGGAGTCGACCAGGGTGTTGAAGGTGGTTGGCTTGAAGGTGACCGTGTCGCCTGTCTGCGCTTGCTTCTCAAGCGCGGTGGCGAACTGGAAGCCGGCCGGGAAGGTCACGCTGGGCGCAAAGGTGATGTTGCGCGAGTAGTGGCCGGCCGGGTACAGCGACAGCGGATCCCATTCCAGCGACAGCAGCTTGTCGGTCATCTGGATGAACGCCCGGTTGCCGCGCCCGGACAGGAACTGGTAATCGAGGTCGATGCTCGACACGCCTTCCGGCACGTCGACACGAAACGCGTACACGTCGTACTTGTAACGGTGCCAAGCCAGCGGCTTGCCGTTCGCGGTGATCTTGAGTCCCGCCAGCATGTCGATCGGGCCCGACGGCGAGTGGTTACCCGGAATCCATTTCGGATACAGCAGGATCAGTTTGCCGGCCGTGACGGGAATCGTCTCGTGCACGCGAAAGATGCCTTGCGTGGTGTCACTGGCATCGACGTGGATCGCGATGGTGCCGGGATACGGCGTGTCCTGTGGCGCGGGAATCTGCGCGTCGGCAGCATCGGCACCCGCGACGCCGGCAAAGGCAACGCCCGCCAAACCCAGAACGCACAGTGCAACGAGACGGACAGGCAACGACAGCGGGCGATGCATACGGGACATGCGCAGGACTCCGGCGAGGGTTTCAGCCCTGCGAACGTAACACTGCACGAACGACCGCGCATAGGCCGGATGTCACGGGCCGCTTCAGCGCTTGCGCACGTTCTGCCCGAACAGGATCTTCTTTTCCTCATCGCTCATCGGCGCGCCCGCCTGCGGATTCACTTCCGCATCACGCGCATAGGCGCGCGCGGTCGCCGGCCGGCCGCTGATGGCCGCGTGCCAGCGGCGCAGTGCCGCGAACGGCTGCAGGTCCAGCGGTGCCTTCGAATAAACGTCGATCCATGGATAGCAGGCCATGTCGGCAATCGTGTATTCGTCGCCGGTGATGAACGCGCGGCCGAGCAGGCGCTGGTTCAGGACACCCAGCAGGCGCTCGGCTTCCTTGCGATAGCGTTCCATCGCATACGGGATTTTCTCCGGGGCATAGACGTGGAAATGCCCGTACTGCCCGGTCATCGGACCCAGGCCACCCATCTGCCAGAACAGCCATTCGAGGCAGGCCACGCGCCCGCGCAAATCCTGCGGAATGAAGCGGCCGATGCGGTCGGCCAGGTACAACAGGATTGCGCCGGATTCGAACACGCTGATCGGCGCGCCGCCGCCGACGGGATCGTGGTCGACGATCGCCGGCATCTTGTTGTTGGGCGAAATCGCGAGATAGTCCGGCTGGAACTGGTCACCCTTGCCGATGTTGACGGGCTTGAGCGTGTAGGCCAGGCCGGCCTCTTCCAGGAACAGGGTGATCTTGTGGCCGTTCGGCGTCGGCCAATAATAGAGATCCAACATTTTCGGCGAACCTCCTTGCCAGGGAAACTGCGTGCGCGGCACGCGTGCGTGCCGCGCGGACCCTATCCAGATGGTGTCGCACCATCCGGAACGCAAGCGTCAGTCGCGTTTTGCCAGCGCGCTGTGCCACATCCCGTAGCCGAAGTAGATCAGGAAGCCAATCAGCATCCACACGATGAAGCGGATGTAGGTGTCGCGATCGAGCCCGCCGATCAGCTGGAAATGCCCGTCGACGAACCACGGCCAGCCGATGATCAGGAACAGCGAGAACACCACGCCCAGCGGCGCCAGCACATAAAGGAACGGCGCGCGGAAACGGCGCTCCAGGTTTGGCTTGCGGATGCGCAGGATCAGCACCGAGGTGCAGATCAAAATGAATGCCGACAAGGTGCCGATGTTCACCAGCTTGGCCAGTTCGGTCAGCGGCACGAAGCCGGCGGTGACCGCGGTGGCGATGCCGAGGATCGCGGTGGGCCGGTACGGCGTGTTGTATTTCGGATGGGACTTGGCGAACCAGCGCGGCAGCAGGCCGTCGCGCGACAGCGCAAACCAGATGCGTGCGGCGCCCAGCATGAACGCGAACACCACGCTGGCGATGCCGGCGATCGCTGCCACGTTGATCACGCCCGAGATCCAATGCAGGCCGCGCTCTTCGAACGCCGCGCTCACCGGCGCCGGCACGTTGAGCTCGGTGTAATGCACCATCCCGGTCAACACCAGCGATACCCCGAAGTACATCACCATCGCTATCGTCAGCGACAGCACCACCGCCCACGGCAGGTCGCGTTGCGGATTCTTCGATTCCTCGGCCGCGGTGGTCAGGGTGTCGTAACCGAAGCAGGCGAAGAACACGATGCTGGCTGCCGCCATCACGCCGGCCCAGCCGTATTGCAGCGTGCCATCGGCGTGTACGACCACCTTGGGGATGAACGGATGCCACAGGCCGGGATTGACGTAGAAAGCACCCACCGCAATCACGATCACGACGCCCAGCACCTTCAGCGTCACCACCACCGTGTTGATGCGCGCCCCGATTTCGGTGCGGAAAATCTGCAGGCCGGCGACCAGCAACGCCACCACCGCCGCCCACAGATTGAACACCATGCCATTGCCCTCGCCCATGGCGCCGCGCAAGGCCAACGGCAACTGCCATCCGGTGAGCTGGTGGATCAGCGATTGCAGATAGTTGGAAGTGCCCGCCGCCACCACCGCGACGATCAGCGCGTATTCGATCAGCAGATCCCAGCCGATGATCCACGCGGGGAGTTCTCCCAGCACCGCGTAGCCGTAGGTGTAGGCACTGCCGGTGACCGGGATCATGCCGGCAAATTCGGCGTACGCGAGCGCCGCACAGGCGCTGCCGATGCCGGCGATCAGGAAACTGAGGATGATGGCTGGCCCCGCATGCAGCGCCGCTTCATGCGGCGCCAGCACGAACACGCCGACGCCGACGATCGCGCCGATGCCGATCGCCGTGAGTTGCCAGACACCCATGCTGCGTTTGAAATCGGTACTGCGGCCAGCGTCCGCCTGCAACTGCTCCACGGACTTGTGCCGCACCAAACCACTGAAGAATCCCATCGCAATGTCCCCTCGACGTTCGATCTGGTCGAGGATAACGGTGCATGCAAAAAAATGTTTGTGCCGTTGGTAGTTGGCGATGCCTCGCCGCTGCGCGACAATCGGGTATCCGTGGCAGGCAGGATCCCAGCATGCGCAGCTCGATTTACTGTTTGGCAGTCGTGGTTCTTCTGATGGCCACTGCGGGATCCGCCATCGCGCAGTCGCCCGCTGGCGCGACATCCCCCGTAACTCCGCCACCCAGCGCTCGCGTGATCTACGGAACGCCCGATGACATGGCCAACGCCCTGATGCAGGCCATGGGCAAAGCCAAACCCAACCAGCACTACGCGGTGCGTTTCCTCGGCAGCACGGGCAAACCGCTGAATTTCCATACGTTCATGCAGACAGCACAAGCCGGCCAACGCTTCGTCATTGCCACCAATGACAAGACCGGCACCGCGGTATGGAAACTGCTCCCACCGGGCGTCGCCACAGCCGACTCGCTATCCATCGTGCCGCCGCCACCAACGAAGAAGGTCGGATCACCCCTCCCGACATTCACGCTGTCTGCGCTGGCGGGTGGCACGATCGCCAATGCAGACTTCAAGGGCACGCCATTCCTCATCGACTTCTTCTTTGCCGATTGCAAGGGCTGCATCCAGGAGCTCCCCTTGCTGGACGCCTACGCACAACGACACCCGCAACAACGAGTCCTGATGGTGACCTTCGATGACAAGGGCACCGCCAAGGCATTCGTGGAAAAATGGCACCCGGCATGGCCGGTCGCCTACGCCGCGCAGAAGTTCGACAACGCCATCGGCATCAACGTCTACCCGACCATGGCGCTGATCGACGCCGATGGCCGGGTGGCAGCACTGCACGTTGGCGCTTTCGGCGAAACCCAAAAGGATGCCGGGAAACTCGCAGCCTGGGTCGCCGCCCATCTCGGCGATGCCCACGCAGGCGCCGCGGCACACTGACGCATGGCCGCCCGACGACGCAAGCAAAAAAAGCGCAAAGCACCTGTGCCATTGCAACAGGTGGAATTGCCGCTGCCGCTTTTCGATGCGCGCACCGTAGAGCTGCCGCCCGCGCCGCAGCCGGATACGTCGCGCCCGGCCGACGCGTCGATTCGTTCAACCCGCACCATCGAGCTGCTGCTGCGGGCACTTCCGGCAATGTGGCGCAACAAGACGCGCGACTTGCTGGTGCTGGTGCGGATGGACCGCCCGATCGGCGCGCTGCTGCTGCTGTGGCCGACCTGGTGGGCCTTGTGGCTGGCTTCGGACAACGTGCTGCCGTCCTGGAAGTACCTTGCGGTGTTCACCGTCGGCGTGTTCGTGATGCGCGCCGCCGGTTGCGCGATGAACGATTTCGCCGACCGCAAGCTCGACCCGCAGGTCGCGCGCACCGCCGGCCGTCCGCTTGCGGCCGGACGCGTGAAACCGTGGGAAGCGGTGCTGGTGTTCGTGCTGCTGAGCCTGCTCGGCTTCGGCCTGGTGGTCGCCTTCACCAATCGGCTGACGATCGAACTGTCGTTCGCCGGCGCGGCGCTGGCCGCGTTGTATCCCTTCGCCAAGCGCTACACCAACCTGCCGCAGGTGGTGCTGGGTGCGGCCTTCGGCTGGGGCATCCCGATGGCGTTCGCCGCGATCACCAATGCCGTGCCGCCGCTCGCGTGGCTGTTGTTTCTCGGCAACATCGTGTTCTCGGTGATCTACGACACCGAGTACGCGATGGTTGATCGCGATGACGACCTGCGCGCCGGCGCCAAGTCCACCGCAATCCTGTTCGGCGACGCCGACCTGCCGATCATCGGCATCCTGATGGCGACCTTGTTGTTCACCCTGCTGCTGGTCGGCCAGCGCGCGCAACTTGAATGGCCATGGCTCGCCGGGCTCGGCGTCGCCTTGGTATTGTTCGCGTGGCAGTTGTGGAACATGCGCTGGCGCCAACCGCAGGCCTGCCTCGCCGCCTTCCGCAACAACAACTGGGTAGGCGGCGCGATCTGGCTGGGGCTGGTGGTGGCGCTGGCGATCCGCTGACTGCGCATGGCTGCACGCAGCAGCACCTGAAGTTCATCGCTGCGTGCTGCAACAAGGACGCAACGAAACGCGCATCACTCGCCCGCCGGCAGCACCGACAACACTTCCTTCACCGTGGTCAGTCCGCGCCGCACCTGCGTGGCCGCCGAAATTCGCAGCGGCTGCATGCCATCTTCGAGCGCGAAGCCGGTGAACGCGGCGAGATCGAGTTGCGCGGTGATCATGCCGCGCAGGCGCGGCGTGACCGTCATCATCTCGTAAACGCCGGTGCGGCCGAGGAAGCCGGTCTTGCGGCATTCCAGGCAACCGACGGGTTCGTACACTTCCGTTGGCGGCGGAATCACCCAACCACGGGTAAGCGCGGACCACGTTTGCGGGTCCTGCGTCGCCTTCACCTTGCAATGCGGGCAGAGCGTGCGCACGAGGCGTTGCGCGACCACGCCGGACAGCGTGGACTGGATCAGGTAGTGCGGCACGCCGAGGTCGAGCAGGCGCGTGATGGCCGAGGGCGCATCGTTGGTGTGCAACGTGGACAACACCAGGTGCCCCGTCAACGAAGCCTGCACCGCCATCTGCGCGGTTTCAAGGTCGCGGATTTCGCCGACCATGATGATGTCGGGATCCTGCCGCAGCAGGGTCCGCACGCCGGCCGCGAAGTCGAAATCGATCGCCGGCTGCACCTGCGACTGGTTGAACTCCGGCGAGACCATTTCGATCGGATCTTCAACGGTGCACACGTTGAGTTCCGGCCGCGCCAGATGCTTCAGCGTGGAATACAACGTGGTGGTCTTGCCCGAACCGGTCGGACCGGTGACCAGCACGATGCCGTGTGGCCGCTCGACCATGCCACGCCAGACTTTTTCTTCGTCCGCCGAAAAGCCGAGCTGCGCGAATTGCTTGACCACGATGTCGGGGTCGAAGATGCGCATCACGATCTTTTCGCCGAACGCGGTCGGCATTGAGGAGATGCGCAGCTCGACTTCGCGGCCGCCAGTCGAGCGGGTCTTGATGCGGCCATCCTGCGGCCGGCGCTTCTCGGCCACGTCGAGGCGCGCGAGGATCTTGATGCGCGCGGTCACCGCCGTCATCACCGCGGGCGGCAACTCGAACACCTTGTGCATCACGCCGTCGATGCGAAAGCGGATCGAGGCTGCTTCACGACGCGGTTCCAAATGGATGTCCGAGGCGCGCTGCTCGAACGCATACTGCAGCAGCCAGTCGACGATGTGGACGACGTGGCGGTCGTCGGCACCGATTTCGCCGGTCTTGCCGAGCTCCAGCAATTGTTCGAAGTTCAGGATCGCCGAGCCATCCGCGCCATCCTGCTTGGCCTCGCGCGCCTTGGCGATCGAGCGCTGCACGCCGTAGAACTCCATCAGGTAGCGATTCACGTCCAGCGGATTGGCGACCACGCGCTTGATTTCGCGCCGGAGCATCTGCGACAGGTCGGCCGCCCAGCGGGTATCGAAGGGCTCGGCACTGGCGAAGGTGACCGTACCGTGCGCGACCGCGACCGGCAGGATGCGGTGGCGTTGCGCGTAGGCCTGGCTCACCGCCTGCGTCACCGCCGCCGCGTCGATCTTCATCGGATCGATTTTCAGGTATGGCAACCCGGATTTCTCCGCCAGCCACACCGTCAGGGTTTCCACGGTCAGGGGCTTGCCGGGGTCGGCGCGGTTCTCGGGCTTGGCGCTGGCGATGAGTACCAATGGATGGAGGTCGACCGAGGCCTTGCCCGAGCGGCTGCCGACACGGATGCGTTTGGCGTCCTCGGGACCGAGCATGCCGTCCGCGATCAGCGCCGCCAGCACCTCGCCCAACTCCAGCCGGCCGTGCCGGCCAAGGACCGTGGTCGAATTCGTTATCGCCGCCATCCTGCGCCTCGCTCCGGAAACCGGCCCGCGCCGTGATGCGGCGGGCCTCGCGGCTATACTAACGCGCTTTGCATTGCGCACCGGAGCGCCGATGGCGGCCCCCACTTTCCAGCAGATCATCCAGACCCTGAACCACTATTGGGCGGAGCAGGGCTGCGTGCTGCTGCAGCCGCAGGATCTGGAAGTCGGCGCGGGCACGTTCCATCCCGCCACGTTCTTGCGTGCCCTGGGGCCCGACCCGTGGGCCGCGGCCTACGTGCAGCCTTGTCGGCGCCCCACCGACGGCCGCTATGGCGAAAATCCCAATCGCCTGCAGCAGTATTACCAGTATCAAGTTGTATTGAAGCCCAGTCCCGACAACGTGCTGGAGCTTTACTTCGGTTCCCTGCGCGAACTGGGCATCGACCCGCTCGTGCATGACTTGAGGCTGGTCGAGGACAACTGGGAGTCGCCGACGCTGGGTGCGTGGGGCCTTGGCTGGGAAGTGTGGTTGAACGGGATGGAAGTCACGCAGTTCACGTATTTCCAGCAGGCCGGCGGACTCGAGTGCAAACCGGTGACGGCCGAAATCACCTACGGCCTCGAACGCCTCGCGATGTATTTGCAGAACGTCGATTCGGTGTTCGATCTGGTCTGGACCCGCGCACCGCATGGCATCGTCACCTATGGCGACGTATTCCACCGCAACGAAGTCGAGCAGAGCGCCTACAACTTCGAGCACGCCGACATCAGGGAAATGTTCCATCGCTTCGATGCCTGCGAGGCCGAGGCCAACAAACTGGTCGCGCTGCACCTGCCGTTGCCGGCCTACGAACAGGTGATGAAAGCCAGCCACGCGTTCAACCTGCTGGATGCACGGCGCGCGATTTCGGTGACCGAACGCCAGCGCTACATCCTGCGGGTGCGCGCCTTGGCGCAGGCGGTGGCGAAGGAATGGGTGGCGCCGCCCGTTGCCACAGCGGAGGTGGCCCATGGCTGAGGCCAAGTCGCTGCTGATCGAGATTGGAGTCGAGGAGCTCCCCATCCACGCCGTCGACGAACTCGCGCAAGCCTTCGCACAAGGCGTGTGCGATGGGCTGGTGAAGCGCGGCATCGCTGCGGACACCGAACACGCGCGCGCGTATTGCTCGCCGCGCCGGCTGGCGGTGTGGGTCCCGGCGGTGGCTGCCGAACAACCGGAACAGCGCAGCGAAAGCTTCGGCCCGTACGCGAACATCGCACTGGACGCGGACGGCCAGCCGACCAGGGCGCTGCTCGGCTTTGCCGGCAAGGCTGGCGTCGAATGGACGCAGCTCGAACGTGCGAGTGATGCCAAGGGCGAGCGCTTCGTGCATCGCAGTGTCACGCCCGGCCGCAGCACCGCCGAGCTGGTTCCAGAAATCGTGCGCGAGGCGGCGGCCGCCTTGCCCATCGCGAAACCGATGCGCTGGGGTGACCACGATTTCAGCTTCGTGCGTCCGGTGCACTGGCTGGTACTGCTGCACGGGGATCAGGTCATCGATGGCGAGCTGTTTGGTTTGCAAAGCGGACGTCAGTCGCGCGGGCATCGTTTCATGCATCCGGGCCCGGTGCACCTTGTCGATGCGGATGGCTACCTCGATGCGATGCGCGCAGCCAAGGTGCTGGCGCACCCGAACGAGCGGCGCATCCGTATTCGCGAAGAGGTGACCGCCGCTGCGCAAGGTCTCGGCAGCCCGCGCCTTGATGACGCACTGCTGGATGAACTGGCCAACCTCAACGAATGGCCCGTGGCGATCGCCTGCACATTCGACCGTGAATTCCTGAGCGTGCCGCACGAGGCGCTGGTCACCACGATGCGCGCGAACCAGAAATTCGTGCCGGTGTTCGATGGCGACGGCAAGCTTGGCGAGCATTTCATCGGCATCGCCAACATTCAATCGAAGGCTCCTGCGCAGATCCGCCGCGGCTACGAACGCGTGATCCGTCCGCGCTTCGCCGATGCGAAATTCTTTTTCGACGAAGATCTGGAAACACCGCTGGCGTCGCAGCAACAAGCCTTGCAAAGCGTCACCTACCAGAAGGCACTCGGTAGCGTGTGGGACAAAACCGTGCGCGTGGCCGAGTTGGCCACGTCGATCGCGCAACGCCTGCTTGCACAAGGCCTCGACGTCGATGCGGCGCAGGCTGCGCATGCGGCAGGACTGTCGCGCTGCGACCTGATGACGCGGATGGTCGGCGAGTTTCCGGAGTTGCAAGGCGTGATGGGCCGCCACTACGCGCTCGCGCAAGGCGAGCCGGCTGAGGTTGCCAATGCGCTGGACGAGTTCTACCGCCCACGCAACGCCGCTGATGGCATTGCCGAAGGCGTGTTGGCGCAATGCCTGTCGCTCGCCGACAAGCTGGATACGCTCGCAGGCATTTTTGCGATCGGCTTGAAGCCCACCGGCAACAAGGATCCGTTTGCACTGCGCCGCACCGCGCTGGGCTTGGCGCGCACGCTTGTCGAGGCTGATCTGGACCTGGATCTTGACGCGTTGCTGCGGGATGCGCTGGCGCAAGTCCCCGACGCGGCGCTGCTCCCCTCCCGTTCCGGAAGGACGGCTGCTGTGCTCCCCTCTCTTTCCGGGAGAGGGGCCGGGGGTGAGGGTCCGGGTCCCGCGCGGAGTGCCGGACCCTCACCCGGCGCTGCGCGCCCCCCTCTCCCGAAGGGAGAGGGGGCAGGTGTTGCGTCGCGTTGCGCCGAGCTTGCGGTCGATCTGCGCGCATTCATCATCGACCGCCTGCGCGGCTATTACGCCGAGAAGGGTTTCACGCCGCAGCAATTTGAAGCGGTCGCGGCGGTGCAGCCTGCCAGCCTCGTCGATTTCGACCGGCGCCTGCACGCGGTCGCCGCCTTCGCATCGCAACCGGAGGCCGAAAAACTCGCCGCAGCCAACAAGCGCGTCGCCAACATCCTGCGCAAGGAAGGTATCGACGCCACCGCGGCCGCCGCCGCGCCGCTCGACGAAACTTTGCTGCACGAACCCGCCGAGCACGCGCTGGCCGAAGCCTTGCGTGCCGCGCAGGCCGACAATGCCGCGCGCCTCGAAGGCGACGCGGCCCAGCGCGACTACGCTGGTGCGCTGGTGCGCCTCGCGCAGTTGCAGGGCCCGGTCGACGCGTTCTTCGAGGGCGTGATGGTGATGGCGGACGATCCTGCCGTGCGCGCCAATCGCGTCGGGCTGCTTGCGCGCATCAAGGCGCGCTTCGATGCGGTCGCCGACATTGCGCTG
>DASSNC010000065.1:0-15404 GCA_035688305.1 Rhodanobacteraceae bacterium | reverse complement strand
TAGTTGGTCAGTTGCGTGGTCTTGCCGTCGCCGGTGCCGTACTTGTAAAGGTTCAGGTGCGCACCGCGGTCGGACAGGAAATAGATGTCCTTGCCGATCCACACCGGATCGCGGTCGGTGTTCGGATCGTTGGTGATGTTCCTGGCCGACTTCGAGGCGAAGTCGTAGATGAAGAGATCCTGCGCCCAGCCGCCCTTGTACCGATCCCAGTCGCGGAAGTCGCGGAACTTGGGCGAATACACCATCTGCTTGCCGTCGGGCGAGAACCGCGCGGTGCCCGATTGCGGCATCGGCAGCACCGTCGGCAGCCCGCCCGCGACGGCCACGGTGAACACGCGCGGATCGGAGATGTTGCGCGAATCGCGCCACGAGCGGTACAACACCGATTTCCCGTCCGGCGTCCAGCCGTACACCTGGTTGTCGAAACCCCAGCGCTGCGGCAGCGGCCCCATCGCGGGGTAGAACGTCAACTGCTTCGGCTCGCCGCCCGTGGCGGGCACCACGTACACCTGGCTGTCCCCGCCGTATTGGCCGGAGAAGGCGATCTGCCTGCAGTCGGGCGAGAAGCGCGCGGCCATTTCCAGGCCCGGCCCGGCGGTCAGGCGCGTCGCGGTGCCGCCTTGCGTGGACGCGGTCCACAAATCGCCCGCGTAGGTGAACACCACGCGATCGCCGCACACATCGGGGAAGCGCAGCAGGCGCGTGCCTTCCACGTTCGCGCCCGTGGAAGCGACGGTGCCCGCACTCGCGGCAGCGGGCGGCGCTGCCGGCACGGCACTGGCGGAAGCCGCGGAAGCTGCGGATGCCGCGGTTTCCCCGGACGCGGACGGTGAAGGCGACTGCGAACAGGCGGCCAATCCCGCGCCAGCCAACAGCGCGCAACCCGCGAGAACCGACTTGCGAATCGTGGATGACATGCTGCGCCCCTCGTGTGGTGGCAATGAACGGCCCTGCTATACCGGGATTCCACCGCGCGAACCACTGCGGAAAGTCATATCGGCCATGACTTGCGGCACGGATGGCACCCCGCGCCCGATCCCGGCATCATGGATGGTCCGTCCCTCCCGCCTTCGTGCGTTCCCCGGAGCCCGAACTTGACCCAAGCCCAACGGTTCTACATCACGATCGCCAATCTCGCGCACGCGCGCGGCCCCGATCCCGACCTGGCCTTCCAGGGATCTTCGCCGCAGAGTTTCGCCAGTGCGCTGCAGGAAGCCCTGCGCCAACCCATCCTGTTCCAACGCTGGAAAGCCAAGCAGCCCGATCCCGACGAGGTCGATCAGTCGCTGGCGCCGGTGGACCCCAATGCAACCGTCACCGCCGAACTGGATGATTTGCACACCGAGGTGCAGGTGGTCACGAACCTCACCCATTTCGTGTTGCGCCATCGGTTGTTCATCCTGATCGGTCCGAACTGGCAGTTGCACGACGTCGCCGCCGTTTGAACCCGAATCCGTTTGCCGTGCAAGGAGTTTGTCCATGCCATCGTTTCGCCATCGCACCCTCGCCCTCGCCTGCTGCGCACTGCTCGCCGGAACCGTGGGCGTGACCGCGCACGCCGCGCCGGCGGCCGCCACGCCCGCGGCCAGCGCCATCACCGCCAATCCGTTCTACAAGGCCTCGACGCTGCCGTTCGAGGCGCCGGACTTCAGCAAGATCAAGAACGCCGACTTCCAGCCCGCCATCGAGGAGGGCATGAAGCTGCAGATGGCCGAGGTCGACAAGATCGCCAACAACCCGGCGGCCCCGACTTTCGAGAACACCATCGTCGCGATGGAAAAGACCGGCGCGATGCTGAATCGCGTGATGCAGGTGTTCGGCCTGCTGGCCGGTGCCGACACCAACCCGACGCTGCAGAAGGTGCAGGAAACCGAAGCGCCGAAGCTGGCCGCGCACCAGGACGCGATCTTCCTGAACCCGAAACTGTTCGCGCGCATCCAGAAGCTCTACAACCGGCGCGACACGCTGAATCTGGACCCGGAATCGAAGCGCCTGCTGGAATACGACTATCAGCAGTTCGTGCACAACGGCGCCAAGCTTTCCAGCGCCGACAAGGCCAAGCTCAAGCACTACAACGAGCAGCTCTCCACGCTCTCGGCGCAATTCGAGAACAAGCTGCTGGCCGCGGACAAGGCCGGCGCGCTGGTGGTGGACGACAAGGCCAGGCTCGATGGGCTGTCGCCCGGTGAAATCGATGCCGCCGCGCAGGCCGCCAAGGCGCGCGACCTCAAGGGCAAATGGGTGATCCCGCTGCAGAACACCACCCAGCAGCCGGCGCTGGGTTCGCTGGACAACCGCGACGTCCGCCACGAACTGTTCGAGCATTCCTGGACCCGCACCGAAAAGGGCGACGCCAACGACACCCGCGCCACCATCGAACAGATGGCGTACCTGCGCGCGCAAAAGGCCAAGCTGCTCGGCTTCGACACCTACGCGGCGTGGAAGCTGGAAGACCAGATGGCCAAGACGCCCTCGGCGGTGATGAACTTCCTCAACCAGCTTGCGCCGCCCGCGGTCGCCCGCGCCGAAGCCGAAGGCAAGGACCGCCAGGACATGATCGACAAGGACCAGAACAAGGCCGGCAAGCCGGAATTCAAGCTGGCCGCGTGGGACTGGGATTACTACGGCGAGCAGGTGCGCAAGGCCAAGTACGACTTCGACGCCGCGCAGGTGAAGCCGTATTTCGAACTGAACAACGTGCTCGAAAACGGCGTGTTCTACGCCGCCAACCAGCTCTACGGGCTGACCTTCAAGGAACGCAAGGACCTGCCGGTGTGGGAACCGACGGTGCGCGTGTTCGAGGTGTATGACGCCGACGGCAAGCCGCTGGCGCTGTTCTATTGCGACTACTTCAAGCGCGACAACAAGGGCGGTGGCGCGTGGATGAGCAACCTCGTCACGCAGTCGAAGCTCCTGGACGAGAAGCCGGTGATCTACAACGTCGCCAACTTCACCAAGCCCGCGCCGGGCCAGCCCGCGCTGCTGTCGTTCGACGACGTGATCACGATGTTCCACGAATTCGGCCACGCCTTGAACGGCATGTTCGCCGACCAGGAATACCCGAGCCTGTCGGGCACCGTGCCGCAGCGCGACTTCGTCGAGTTCCCCTCGCAGTTCAACGAACACTGGGCGCTGTACCCGACCGTGTTCGCGCACTACGCGAAGCACTACAAGACCGGCGAGCCGATGCCGAAGGCACTGGTCGACAAGCTCAAGAACTCGCAGCTCTTCAACAAGGGCTACGACATGACTGAGCTGATCTCGGCCGCGCTGCTCGACATGTCCTGGCACACCATCTCGCCCGACGCACCCAAGGTGAGCGACGTCGACGCGTTCGAAGCCAAGGCACTCAAGGACAACCACATCGACTTGAGCTACGTGCCGCCGCGCTACCGTTCCAGCTACTTCTCGCACATCTGGGGCAGCGGCTACTCGGCCGGGTACTACGCGTACCTGTGGACCCAGATGCTGGCCGACGACGCCTACGGCTGGTTCGAGGAACACGGCGGCCTGACCCGCGCCAACGGCGACCGCTTCCGCAACATGGTGCTGTCGCGTGGCAACACCGAAGACCTCGCCAAGATGTACGCCGCCTGGCGCGGCCGCGCCCCCAACATCGACGCGATGAAGAAGGATCGCGGATTGGAGCCGCCGAAGCAGTAAGGGAGATAAGGGCGATCCGGCGAGCCGTGCGTGCTGTTTGTTGCCCGCGACTGCCTCGCTCGATAATCAAGGATAGCCCGCTTCGGCGGGCTTTCCTTTGGGGCATCGACTGCTCGGCGGCTCTCGGCGGAGCCTGTTGAAAAACTCCGTATTTCGTCGAACGCAAGACACGGCGCTGCGGTCAAAACCTTCGATGCAGATCGCGGGCATCGAGATGATGGGACGCCAGGAAGTGGCGCAAGCGCCGCTGTTCTACGCCTTCAATCTCGAAGCCCACATTCCAGCCAACCATCTGCTCCGCGGTATCGGCCGCTTCCTCGATCTCAGCGAGTTACCCTGCATCTCGCGCCGCACTACAGCAGCACCGGCCGGCACTCGATCGATCCTGCGCTGTTGATCCGGGTGCCGTATCGCCAACCGCGCAGCAGAAGCGCTGCCTTCCTCGCCCTGTCCCCCGGCAGCGTGCTTGCACTGCGAACGGACAACGCGGCGAAACCTGAATCGAAACCGCGTTTGAATGCTGGAAATGCTCCGTACGGTGAGCGGTTGTGCTCTACTCGCATCGGGCTCTCCTGCGCGCACGTAGCCAACAGGACTCCAGTGAATGGAAGCACAGTGGCATGGATGCGCACACCGATTCCATTTTGTTCGATCTGCCGGTTCCGGTTGCGAGCATTGCCACCGTCGGCATTGTCCGGTGGCACTGTCCGCGCTGTCTGCCTCCAAGTCCATCGGGAACCCTTGGAAGTGCGAGATGGCCAGCGCGGATCGCTCGTCGATGACCCGGCCCGAGTTCGCCAAGCGCGCGGCCATCGTGGCCGTGATCGCGGTACTGGTCGCGGGGGTGGCGGCGTTTGCCTGGGTGATCAGACAGGCATTGCTGGTGCTGTTCGTCGCGATCCTGTTTGCGGTCCTGCTGGATGGCATGACCCGGCTTGCGATGCGCTGGCTGCGCCTGCCGCGTCCGCTGGCATTGACGCTCGCCATTCTGGTCATCATTGCGTGCATCGGCGGCATTTTCACCTTCGGCGGCCTTCGTGTCGCGAGCGAGGCACCAGCGTTGCGCAGCAGCCTGCAGAAGTCGGTCCAACGCATCCAGCAAGAGCTGCACGGCCTGGACGTCGAGCACAAGCTGCACGACGTCGGCATCGGCTCGGGGAAGGCGGGTTCCGGACCGCTGTCGAAAGACGCGGGCCCTGTTTTTTCCGCCATCTTCAGCCATGTCCAGGGCTATCTCTCGAATTCGGTCGAGATGGTGGCCGATCTGTTCATTGTCATCGTTGCCGGCATCTACTTCGCCGCGAACCCGCGTTTCTACGTCGACACATTCCTCAAGCTGATGCCCCAGCGTCGACGCGAACGCCTCGCCGTGGTCGCGCGCGAAGTGGGTCACGGGCTGCGGCGCTGGCTGCTCGGTGTCTTCATTGCCATGCTCGCCGTGGGCATCGCGACGGGCATCGGCCTGACGCTGCTGCACGTCCCGCTGGCCGGATTGCTCGCGATCATCGCGACCGTCATGACCTTCATTCCGTACATCGGCACGATCATCTCGATGGTGCCCGCGCTGCTCGTCGCGCTGTTGGTCAGTCCGATCACCGTCCTGTACGTGTTGTTGCTTTACCTTTTTGCGCACGCGCTGGAAGGCTACCTGGTCACGCCGCTGGTCCAGTCGCGGACCGTGCGCCTGGCGCCCGGCTGGCTGATCCTGTCGGAGTTGGCCGGCGGCCTGGCTGCCGGTGTATTCGGGGTGCTGATTGCGGCGCCGCTGCTGGTGACGATCACAATCGCCATGCAGTTGCTCTACGTGGAGGACGTGCTGGGCGACAGCACGCGCACCCTGGGCGAATCCAGCGAGAAGTTCCGGATGCGCCGGCTTGTTGCAGTGCTGCGTGAGCGTGCTCGGCGGCGCCACGGAGGTGATTCGGGAAAGGAGGGCGGGCGCAATTGAACCGGGCCATGCCAGATATGGAAATCAGCCGTTGATCGTTGGCCGATACCGGCGAACGACACCGATAACCAAGAATCATTCATGGATCCCCGTAGCTCATGTTGATGCCTCGGCGTTGCTGCCGGCACATGACCTAACAGACGTACCCGTCCTTGCGGCAGTTGGGTTATCAGTTGCTGATCCCGGCAGATGCAATGGGGCTCCGCCGCGGTGCCTGTGCTGGTACTGGTCGCGCGCTGGCCTTCATGCCTCGGTCGCAGCCGCGGACCCCGTCAGCGGCAAGTTGACGGTGAACTGGCTGCCGCGATGCTTGCCTGCGCTGGTGGCGCTGACAGTACCCCCGTGCGCCTGCACCAGGTCGCGCACCACCGCGAGACCGATGCCCAGGCCACCATTGGACAGCGCGTGGTCACGCGTATCCTGCACGAACATGTCGAAGACGGTCGGCAACACGTCGGGTGCGATGCCGACGCCGTTGTCGGCGACCGCGATGGTGACGGTCTGTTCCTGCACCGCCATGGTCAGGGAAATCGCCCCGCCATTGCCGGTGTATTTCGAGGCATTGTCCAGCAGGTTGTTGACGATCTGCCTCAGCCGCACGGGATCACCGCGCAAATTCACGGGGCCGGCGGGCAGCGCGACGGCGAGCTGTTGCTGCTTGGACTCCATCAGCGGCCGGCAGGTCTCCACCGCCTGCGCGAGAACTTCCTGCAGGTCGACCTGGCCCAATTCCAGCCGCAGTTTGCCGGTGCTGACGCGCGAGCCTTCGAGGAGGTCGTCGATCAGCCGTGCCATGTGCTTGACCTCGGTTTCAACGATTGCGCCCAAGCGCGTCAGCGCCTCCCCTGCCGGCCGAGCGCCGCCGGTCAGCATGCCGGCGGCGAGCCGGATCGGCGCCAGCGGATTGCGCAGTTCATGCGCCACCAATCCCATGAAGCGGATCTGCTGGCTGTGCGCCGCGGTGGCCTGCGCGGCCGACGCCTGTGCACGCAAGGCGGAAACCACCAACTGTTCATTGGCGCGGCGAAGGTCGGAATCCTCCGGCGCTCCGGTGGCGTGGCTTGACGGCACCGGTTGCAATTCATGGCTTTCCGGCAGGGTTACGGGTTCGCCTGCAATGCAATCGGCGTAGAACGCGAAGCCGCCGTGCGAACGCCGCTTGGAGTGATACATGGCCACGTCGGCGCGCTTCGTGAGCACCGCGGCGTCGGTGCCATCCTGTGGATACACCGCAATGCCGAGGCTCGCCGTCAATTGCAATGCATGGTTGCCGATCCGTGCTGGCGCCGCCACCGCTGCCAGCAACTTGGTGGCAATCAGCGCCGCGTCCGCGGCATGGGCGATCTGCGGCAGCAGGATCAGGAATTCGTCGCCGCCATGCCGGCTGACCGTATCCGAATCGCGCACGGTTGCGACCAGGCGTTTGGCCAGCAACTGCAACATCGCGTCGCCAGTGGCATGGCCCAGCGCATCATTGATCGCCTTGAAATCATCCAGGTCGAGAAACAGCAGCGCCAGTTGCGCGCCGTCCCGTCGGGCGGCGGCAATCGCGGTGTCCAGCCTGTCGCGCAGCAGCGCGCGGTTGGGCGTACCCGTGAGCGGATCGTGCTGGGTTGCGCGGGTGAGTTCGCCGAGACTGCTGACCGCCATCGCGGCGATGGCATCGGCTTTCAGGACCGCCAATACCAGCTTCTCATTGGCGTCCCGCAACTCGTTGGCGCGGGCCGCGCCCAGCTCTCTCTGGACATCCACCAAATCCTGGCGCAGCTTGGCAAGATGCTCGCGCAGGGCAGCCGTCTGGGCCTCGAGATCGGCGAGCCCTTCCGTCGCGGCGGCGACCTTGCGCTGCTGGCCGGAGTCGCTCACGGCGATACCTGCACCCGGCGGCATGTCCGTCCAATAACGAACAGCACGCGCTCAGTCATCGCGGTCGCCGTGGTTGTCGTTCGCGACCTCCGGACGAAGGGTCGGGCGGCCGCCGAGCAGGCCTTCCTGGTCCACCAGCATGTCGCCGATCTGGATGCCGTCGTCGTCGATGTGATAAAGCCGCAGCTCATTGGAATGCATGCTCGCGCGCACCTTCACCACCGCCATCATCCGTTGCAGGCGGGAGTCGAGCTCGATGTAGCGCTGCACGATGATCGCATCGGTCATGAAGGCATTGCCGTAGGGGCTGAAGCGCAGCTCGTCGTACCGGTCTTCCAGTTCCGAGGTCATCAGCATGGTTACGCCGGTCGCGGCCAGCGCCGACACCATGCGCGACAACGCTTCGCGGAAGGTATCGCGGAATGTCGGCGCAAGCAGCACCTCGAATCCCGAAAGCGAATCGAGCACCACCCGGGTGGCCTTGCGGCGTTTGATTTCGGTGATCAGCATCATCGATATTTCGTCCACCGACAGCGTGGCCGCCTGGGTGTCAATGACGCTGATCTTGCCGCTTTCGATCAAGTCGGCCAGCAGTTTGCCGCGCGAGCGATTGGGGCGCTGCTCGAAGGCGGCGATGATGCCGATCTCGCCCTTGCGCGCGCCTTCGGCCAGAAACTCGCCCGCCAGGATGCTCTTGCCCGAACCGGTCGGCCCGGCGATCAACAGCGAATATCCGCTGGGCAAGCCGCCGCCCAGCATTTCGTCCAGCCTGGGATTGCCCAGCGACACCCGATGCTTCAGCGGTTCTTGCGAGCCACTGGTGTCGGGATCCGCGAGTCGGGGCGGCGCGAATATATTGATGCCGGCGTTGCTGATCCGGAACGAATGCAGCCCCGGCGAGGTCGGCTGCCCGCGCATCTTCATGACCTCGATTTTCCGCACAATGGAGTTGTCCTGCACGCTCTGCCGCATCCAGATCAGTCCATCGGCGACGGTGAAAATCGGGCTTGGCTCGCGTTCGTGGAAATATTCGCCGACCAGAAACGTGGTGGCCTGCCAACTGGTCATCAGCATGCCCAACTGTTGCACGAACTGCTGCAGGCTGATGAACGCATGGCCGTTGCCTTGCGCGGCGAGAATCACCGAGCGGAACGAGTCCACGAACACCAGCCCTGGTGCGTGCGCTTTCACCTCGGCGACGATCCGCTCCAACACCTTGCCGAGATCCCCGGTGACGGTGTCGTCGGCCAGGTTGATGAAGCGGATGGAATGATTGATTTTCTCGCTGTCGAAGAAGTCGAACTGCTGCTGGTAGCGCAGCATCTTCAACGGCGGCTCGCCCAGCACGGTGAAATACAGCGCCGGGCGCTCGGGCGTGGCCAGTGCGAACATCATCTGGTGCGCGAGCGTGGTTTTGCCGCTGCCGGGCGGCCCGGCAAGGATATTGAACGAGAACTCGGGCAAGCCGCCGCCGAGCACCTCGTCCAGACCGGGCACCCCGGTTTGCAGTCGGTTGATGGTTGCTTTGTTCATGACGAGGTGTCCTGCACGGCTTCGCCGCTTGATGGCTTGTTGTCCCAGACCGGACGGAGCAGCCGCTCGGTGAGCGCGGAGCCGATGAGGCTTGTCAAAAGGTCGAGGAAAGTCTTGAGCAATGCTGCCTGCACGGCCGCCGCGGCATGTGCGCTGGATTGTTGCGCCAGGGTCTCGCGCAGCAAGGCGAAATTACCCGGCGCGATCTCGGCCTCCACCAGCGCGATCAGAGCAGGTTGATCCACCCGCGCCAGATACAGGCTGCGCTTGAAAAGCGCGGCCATGCCCGCATGGCCGATGATCGGCCACAGTGCGTCATTGATCTTGCGCCAGGTCGCGACCGCAAGATCCGCCGTCTGTGCGCAATCTGTTGCTTGGCCTGGTTGTGCAGCCATGGATTCAGAGATGGATTCGGTGGCGGGGGCTGGTCATCGCGTTCCAGTTGCTGCTGCCGTGGCAAATATTCCCCGAGTTAGCGGCCACTCTGGACTTGGCTGGATCGGCGTACCGTGCGAGCGAAGGTGCGCGATGGTCTCGCGCTCCAGTGCAAGGTACCCCTTATCGCGGTGCCGGATGTAAAACTGAACGAAAATTGTCTTGCGGTCTTCAGGGCTGCCAGGCTCAGCGATCATCGTTGAGCGCTTCGGCTCGGTGATTCTGGCATAGGGAATCCTGCCAGAACCCAAGCAGGTCGCGATGGCGGCATTAGGTCGGCGGTTTGTCGTGAGCGAGATCTTGCCAATGTGCGCCTGTTCAAGCTTCTTGAAGGCATCGAGTGCTGCACGTGAAGAACCTGAAAGCCCATTGACGGCCCCCAGCTCAAGCAGACTCGGGATGTGCCGATTGCGCGTGCTTCGGAGATTCCGACCGGACCAGCTCCGCGCGCCCTCACCCGGCAGCAAGCCCATCCTGTGTGGCGATCCGGCCCTCTCCAGCTGACGGCCCCGATACTCAGAGACAGGCAACCATGCGGTCGGGTGCGCCGGAACCAGCACGGGTTCCGCCGACATACGTATCGATCAGGCTGTCGATGTAGTCGTCGAATCGCCGCCGGGGCGGCGGCGTAGCGCGCGCACCCGTCCGCGCAAGGTCGCGCCTGACCCTCGAAATGGCCGTAGCCTCGCAACGCGCGTGATGCGCGTATTGCGCGCGGTCTTCGGGATTCAAGGACAATAATGCTGCAACTTGGTGGAAACGCCGCTCGCCATCGATGACGGCGATCAGATTCAGCAATGTGGTCTTTTCCATTTTCATCTACTTCCCGTGAAGTCAATTGCATCCGAAACGCGTGAAGCCAGAACAAACGATCAAGGAGCTTGCGGTACCCCCCGCGGGTTCAATCCGCGGTCTACAAGGACAGGCATCCGGATCGTCTGCATCCGCATCATGGCGGCCAGATTATCGATGCTCCTGTCCGCGTACTCGATGTCGCGAAGGTGACACTTGATGCGATCCCGCAACCCCGGGTCCGGGGTACACCTCCCCGCGATACGGAAGCCGCGCCGCAACCGGGCCTCACGTTTTCTTGCTTCCATGGCATAACCGGTTTCAGCGTCATGGCTGATCCGGATCCGCCATGCGGCCCAGCGCAAGTGCAGCGCCGTCATGCAGCTGCCATCGCGCGCGACGCTGCCGCCCATTCCATCAATTCGGTCAGCCAGATCGTCGGCGATGGTGAAATGGGTGTGGATGATCCGTTCAAAACAGCGCTTGAGGTAGGGATGCGTCACGTTGCGAACCGCATCCGAATAGAACATCCGCGCCTCGTCCAGTGACGTGACCAGACTTTTCAAAATGGAGATTTGCGCACTCATCACTTGCCACCTTGGCTCGGTTATTCGTTCTGGCTCGATCCAGGAATCGATGGATGTGGGGCATCCGTGCCTCGGCTGATCCCTGAAACAGGTTCCCTGACGAGCACATCCTCCATGGTTGAGGTGTCCGTGTCTGTGCGATGGCGAACCGAAGGGTCACCGGAATCCAATGGTCATGACGAAGGCCCCGCGTCTCCATCTCGTCTTCAACCCTCGCGCTCGTGCTTGTTTTATCTGTGCGCTAGCGAACGGACCGGACCACCAGGAAAAACGTGTACTGGCGTGTACCAGGGTTAATCTGGGCCGGGTTGACAACGACCATTGATGTGCACTCAGGCGCGTTACCCGTTTGCAGTGTTTCGCTCCATTCGGGAGGACCGCGATGAATGACGCAGCACAACCCTTGGCCGAACCGGATGCCACCCCACTGTCCCCGTGGTGGATCCGTTCGATCTTGATCGTGATGGTGTTTGGCGTGGCCATGCTGGGGGCGATGACCGTCATGGGTTACCGCAACGCCCCGCCCATTCCCGGCAAAATCGTCGATGCGCAGGGCCAGACGTTGTTCACGGGCGCCGACATCAGTGCCGGGCAGGGCGTGTTCCTGAAATATGGCTTGATGGACAACGGCTCGATCTGGGGGCACGGGGCCTACATCGGCCCCGACTACTCCGCCGAAGCCTTGCACCACATGGGGCTGGATACCGCCGATGCGCTTGCGCGACAGCAGTACGGCAAGCCGGTTGCCCAGCTCGACGCCCAGCAACAGGCCGGCATTCACGGGCAAGTCGGGGTGCTGCTGAAAACGAACCGTTACAACGCCTCCACCGACACGCTGCAGCTCACGCCGGCGGAATCAATGGCCTGGAATCAGCAGATCGCGCACTGGACCGAGTACTTCAAACACTCCACCACGAACGGTGGCCTCAAACCCGATTTGATTTCCGATCCGACGAAGTTGCGCGAATTCAGCGCGTTCGTCACCTGGGCCGCGTGGGCCACGGTCGCCGATCGCCCCGGCTACGATTATTCCTACACCAACAATTTTCCCTATGAGCCGCTGGTCGGGAATGCGCCGATCGCCGGCGCATACCTGTGGAGCGCGCTGAGTCTGCTGGTATTGCTGGCCGGCATTGCGGCGGTGCTGCTGCTCTTCGGCAAGTTCGACTATCTCGGTTGGCTATCGCGCGGCCACGGCCGGCCTCCCCGCATCCTGCCGGGCCAAGCCAGTGCCGGACAGCGTGCGCTGGTGAAGTTCTTCGTCGTGGTGGCCTTGCTGTTCCTGTTTCAGACGTTGGTGGGCGCTGCGCTGGGCCACTACCGCGCCGAGCCCTCGGGCTTCTACGGCATTCCGCTCGAAGACATCTTCCCCAGCAACCTGGTGCGAACTTGGCATCTGCAGAGCGCCATCTTCTGGATTGCCGCCTCGTATGTCGCTGCGGCGCTGTTCCTGGGACGCACGCTGCGCCGGCAGGACGACGAGCCGCGTGGACTGGCGATGTGGACGCACCTGCTGTTCGGCGCCTTCGTCGCGGTGATCGGTCTGAGCATGCTCGGTGAATGGGCCGGCATGTCCCAGTTGCTCGGCAAGTGGTGGTACTGGTTCGGCGACCAGGGTTGGGAATACCTGGAAATCGGCCGCTTCTGGCAATACCTGCTGGTGCTCGGTCTGCTGGCGTGGTTCGCGCTGCTGTACTGGCTCGCGCGGCCAAGCAAGGTCGCCAATATCAACGCGCGCCCGATCGCGCGGATGTTCCTGTGGGCGGCACTCGCGATCCCGGTGTTCTACATCCCGGCGCTGTTCTATGGCGCGTCCACCAATCTCACGGTGGTGGAGACCTGGCGGTTCTGGATCATCCATCTGTGGGTAGAGGGGTTCTTCGAGTTCTTCGCCACTACCGTGGTCGCGCTGGTGCTGTACCAGTTGGGGCTGGCACACCGCAATATCGCGCTGCGGGTGATCTATCTCGACGCGATCCTGTACTTCCTGGGCGGCCTGATTGGCACCGGCCATCATTGGTATTTCGTGGGCCACAACACGTTCAACATGGCGATGTCCTCGATGTTCTCAGTGCTCGAAGTAGTGCCGTTGACCTTGCTGACCCTGGATGCGTGGGACTTTGTCAGAACTACCAAAAACAAGGTGGAAATAGATGGCGTCGAGCGTCGCATCCCGCACAAGTGGACGTTCTATTTCCTGATGGCAGTGGGCTTCTGGAATTTCGTCGGTGCCGGCATGTTCGGGTTTCTGATCAACCTGCCGATCGTCAGCTATTATGAAACCGGCACGATGCTGACACCCAACCACGCCCACGCCGCGCTGATGGGGGTCTTTGGCATGCTGGCGATCGCGCTGATGGTGTTCGTGCTGCGCCAGACGGCGAGCGAAGAGGACTGGCCCGGCATCGAGAAGTACGTCAAGGTTGCGTTCTGGGGAACCAATATCGGACTGGCGATGATGATCGTGTTCAGCCTGTTCCCGAACGGCGTGCTGCAATTGCTGGACGTGATCGAGCACGGCTACTGGCACGCGCGGCGCTTCCAATACCTGGACATGGAACGCACACGCGTCCTCGAATGGATGCGCATGCCGGGCGACTTGGTATTCATTATTTTCGGCGCGATCCCGCTGGTGATCGCGACATTCAAGGGGTGGTTGGGCATGCGCGCGGCGAGGAACTGAAGACGCACGCGCTGGATTTTATCCCCGGTATCTGGGCCGCATTGTCATGTTCCTCGATTCATCATCTCGCTGAGAGCAGGTCGCCGAATTGTCCAGTGTCCATGAACAGCCGCTTAAATTCAGCGGCGACAATGCGTTCCATCACGAATTGCGACGACGGGTCTCGATGCCGAGTTCAAGCGCACGGGACGTGGCCAGCGCGACAGCGCACGGATGTATCTGAAAACGGCCATCATTCTCGGCGCGTTCGCGCTCACCTATGTGACGCTGGTGTTCTTTGCCCCCAGCGGATGGCAGGCTTTGCCACTCAGCATCGTGCTTGGGGCGGCGACGGCGGGGATTGGTTTCAACATCATGCACGATGGCGGGCACCAGGCCTATTCAAGGCACCGTTGGATCAACCGGCTGATGGCAATGACGCTGGATATGGTCGGCGGCAGTTCGTACATCTGGCAATGGCAGCATGGGCGCTTTCACCATACCTGGGTCAATATCGACGGCCACGACAGCGACATTGACCTCGGTGCGCTCGCTCGCCTGTCGCCACGTCAACCGTGGCGTCCGTGGCATCGCTGGCAGCACATCTACCTGTGGCTGCTGTACGGCGTCACCGCGATCCGTTGGCACCTGTACGGCGATTTTCGCGACATCATCACCGGCACCATCGGCGAGCGTCCGTTCATGCGGCCGCGTGGCCGGGATCTGACCGCGTTCGTGCTCGGCAAGCTGGCGTTTTTCACCCTCGCCTTCGGATTACCGCTGGTCTTTCACTCGATCGGCACGGTAGTGCTTTTCTACACGGTGACTGCAGCAGTCGCCGGTGTGCTGCTGGCGCTGGTGTTCCAGACGGCACACCTGGTGGAAGATGCCGCCTTTCCAGTGCCACATGAAGGCAGCATGCGAATCGACACACCGTGGGCGATCCATCAGTTGGAAACCACCGTGGATTTCGCCCGCGACAATCGGGCACTCGGCTGGTTGATTGGTGGCATGAATTTTCAGGTGGAGCACCATCTGTTCCCGCGCATCTCGCATGTGCACTATCCGACGGTTTCGCGCGTGGTGGAGAGCACCTGTCGCGAGTTCGGCGTTACCTACCTTGAGCACCGCACGTTTGCGGCCGCCATTGCTTCGCACTACCGCCTGCTGCGACAGCTTGGCAAGCCCGCGGTCACTGCGCCGACGTCGCCGGCATGGGTGCCAGCGACGAAGCTGTGACCCGACCCTGTCCACACCCACCAGCCAACGAACGGCGACCATCGGTCGCTGACCACCATACACATGCTGTCAGCCAGCGTCCGCTCCTGTCCAGCGGCAGCAAGGGAACCGGTCGACGAATTCCTGCTGTGCCCCCGTGGCGGCGACAACCAAATTGAAATCACAGGCCAACGCCCGGCAGCACGGCTTTCGCGCGGGAGCCAGTCCAATCCCGTTCCATCATCGGTACCGCGACTCCAGCAAGTCGATTTCGTGTACCAGCTTGCGTGACGTTTCATCGCTTATCTCATGGTGGCGCAGCAGATTGATGATTTCAGCGCGTTCGCCCCGCAGGGCTGCCAGACGCAGAGCCCGTTCTGCGGCGTCCGCCTTGCGCAATCGTCGGGCTTCGGTCTCTTCACGCGTGCGTTCGTGTATGTGGGGTTGGTAAATGGCAATGACACGGCTGGCAGCGTTCGCGTAAACCTCGATATCGGCAAGGCCTGCGCTTTCCAAAAGGCTACCTTGGGCTGTCTTGATCGACTCGATTGCGGCACGCGCTGCGGCGGCGCGGGCTCGATCTTCTTCCTGCTCGGCCGCGGGTTCCTGCGGTACGTCCAGGCCACGCAGGAGTGGTGGGAGGCTGACACTGGCGCCGATGAGTGACAACACGATCACGGCGGCGGCGAGAAACACCGCC
>DASSNC010000071.1:0-2732 GCA_035688305.1 Rhodanobacteraceae bacterium | reverse complement strand
CGGCAGGCAGCACAACGCCATGATGAGTCGAATCCGTTTGTGGCTGGATGCGTTGCGGACCAGCCTGTGGTTCATACCGACCCTGGTCGTGCTCGGATCGATGGTGCTTGCCTACGGCTTGCTCGCCGTTGATGCGGCGTTGCCGGTGGGCTGGTGGAAGCCGATCGGCTGGCTGCACCCGGTCATGGACGTGCGCATCCGCGGCGCCAGCGCGATGTTGCAGCTGATCGGCGGTTCCATCATCACCATCACCGGCGTGGTGTTCTCCATCACCATCGCCGCGGTCACCCTCGCGGCGGGCCAGTACACCTCGCGCGTGCTGCGCAACTTCATCCGTGATCGCGCGAACCAGGCGGTGCTGGGCGGGTTCCTCGGTATTTTCGTGTACTGCGTCCTGGTGTTGCGCTCGTTGTCGGGCGCGAGCCCCGAAGACCACGCACCGGCGGTGGCGCTACTGATGGCCTTGCTCCTGGCCTTTGTGGGCGTCGGCACGTTGATCTTCTTCATCCATCACATCGTGCGTGGGCTGCAGGCCACCAGCGTGATTGCCGCGATCGCGCGCGAAGCGCTGCAGTCGGTCGATCGCCACTTTCCCGACCGCCTGAAGCCATCGGAACATTCCGGCGTGTCGTCGCGCCGGCCCGAGGGTGGGCATCGCGCCCACGTACACGCGCATCGCAACGGCTACATCACCGGGATCGATTTCGATGCACTGGCCGGGCAGGCGGAAGAATGCGACGGCCTGGTGCGGGTGCGCCGGCGTCCGGGGATGTTCGTGTCCGAAGGCGAGGTGCTGGCCGATTTCCAGACCCCCGAGGCCGTCGATGAGGAGCGCGTGCGCGCGTTGCGCGGTGCATGGTCGTTCGCCACCATGCGCACGCTGGAAAACGACCCAGGCTACGGTTTGCGCCAGCTCGTGGACGTGGCGCTGAAGGCACTTTCGCCCGGCGTCAACGAAACCACCACTGGCGTGATGTGCGTGAACTGGCTGGGCGTGGTGCTGCAACGCATGGCCGGCCGCCGGTTCCCGCCACGCTTCCGCTCGCGCGGGGATTGCATACGCGTGGTCACCTACGCCCCGGGCATGGGCGACTTCATCGCGCTGGCGTTCGACCAGATCCGTCAGAACGCATTTGGCAACGCGGCGGTGTTGTACCGGCAGCTCGAAGTGCTGCTGGCGCTGGCCGAAGGCAATGGCAGCCGCATGCTGCGCGCACCCATCTTGCGCCAGGCCGACGCGATCGCGGTCTTGACGGAACGCAGCGTCGAATGGGAACCCGACCGCGAACCGCTGCGCGAGTTGCTGCAGACACTGCGGGAATCCCTAGGCGCGGAGGCGGGGCAGGGCGATGATGGCGTGACGCAACCAGCCGTCAGCGCACCGCCATCGCACACCGCGGATTGAGGTGTGAAGCGGCCCGCGGCATCGCGGCGCCGCTCAGCCTGCCACCATCCCGAGCTGCCGCCCGACCTTGGTGAATGCGGCGATCGCGCGGTCGAGATGTTCGCGTGTGTGTGCGGCACACATCTGGGTGCGGATGCGGGCCTTGCCCTGCGCGACGACCGGGAAGAAAAAGCCGATCGCGTAGATGCCTTCCTCAAGCAAGCCCGACGCCATGGCTTGCGCGAGTTTGGCATCGTGCGTCATCACCGGCACGATCGGGTGGTTGCCGGGCTTGATCTCGAAGCCGGCCTTGGTCATCGCATCACGAAAATAGCGGGTGTTCGCGTGCAGCTTCTCGCGCAGCTCACCGGCTTCATCCAGCATCTTCAGCACTTCGATGGATGCCGCGACCAGTGCCGGTGGCAACGAGTTCGAAAACAGGTATGGCCGCGAACGCTGCCGCAGCATGTCGATGATTTCGTGCCGCCCCGTGGTGAATCCACCGACGGCGCCGCCGAGCGCCTTGCCCAGCGTGCCGGTGAAGATGTCGATCTTGTCCATGACGCCATGGACTTCGGCCGAGCCGCGACCGGTCTTGCCGAGGAATCCGGTGGCGTGGCATTCGTCGATGTGCACCAGCGCGTTGTACTTTTTCGCGAGCGCGGTCATTTGGTCCAGCGGCGCCACCACGCCGTCCATCGAGAACACGCCGTCGCTGGAAATCAGCTTGGTGCGTGCGCCGGCCGCGTCGGCGGCTTGCAGTTGCTTTTCCAGATCGGCCATGTCGCCGTTGGCGTAGCGGAAGCGCTTGGCCTTGCACAGGCGCACGCCGTCGATGATCGAGGCGTGGTTCAACGCATCGGAAATGATCGCGTCCTCTTCGCCCAGCAGCGGCTCGAACAGGCCGCCGTTGGCGTCGAAACATGCGGCGTAAAGGATGGCGTCATCGGTGCCGAAAAACTGCGAGATGTCGTGTTCCAGTTGCTTGTGCAAATCCTGGGTGCCGCAGATGAAGCGCACCGAGGCCATGCCGAAACCGTGGCTGTCCAGCGCCTTTTTCGCGGCCTCGATCAGGCGCGGATGATCCGCGAGTCCGAGGTAGTTGTTTGCACAGAAATTCAACACCTTGCGGCCATCTTGCAAGGTAATTTCGGCCGACTGCGGCGAGGTGATGATGCGCTCGTCCTTGTACAGGCCGGAGTCGCGGATGGCGGCGAGTTCTTCGCTGAGTCGTTGTTGCGCGGCGTAGGTCATGGTGGATTCCTTGCGAAAACGGGGCTGGGAATGGGTGGTGGGGGCGCACCAATGATGCGGTTCGACAATCGACGGGCCTCAGGCGCAAAAGCGC
>DASSNC010000067.1:0-49621 GCA_035688305.1 Rhodanobacteraceae bacterium | reverse complement strand
CACCACCGGCGTCGCCTTCGTGCATGGCACGGGTCACCAGACCGATGCCTATGACAACTACTGGCAGGCGCCGATGATCGAGTCGGTGCGGCAGGGCCTCGCCGATCCAAACAACTTGCTGGTGGTCAACTGCGACCTGACGCAGTACATGTGGGCCAGCGGTGCGGCCGGTTGCGTGGCCGGGCAGATCTACAACTTCATCCAGGCGCGCCATATCGACGACCTCGTCGTGATCACGCATTCCGATGGCGGCAACGTGGTGCGCTGGATCATGTCCAACCCCACCTATGACAGCCGTTATCCAGTGATCATTTCGAAGATCCGCTGGGTCGACGCGATCGCGCCATCCAGTGCCGGCACGCCGCTGGCCAATGCGGTGATGCAAGGCAACGTGTTCGAGTCGTCGCTCGGCTGGCTGCTTGGTTACCAGAACGACGCCGTGCGTCAGCAGCAGACCAGCTGGATGGCGTATTACAACCAGAACTACCTGTTGGGAACGTCCGGGCGTCCGGCGCTGCCCAAGGGCTTCTGGGATGTCGTCGGCAGCAACGTTGATGCCGCGATCTGGGATTCCGCCGCGCACTGCGGTGGATACACGGACAGCGTGGGACTCAAGATCACGCGTGCATGGCTCGATGATTGCTCCGACGGTTTCATCAATTGCACGAGCGCGTCGGCCGCGGGCCAGGTGTGGTTCTACGACACCCAGGCCACCCAAGGCGGCAACGTGCTGAATCACAACCAGAGCCGGCGCGCTTGCTTCGGCCTGGATGTCATCTTGCGCAACGACGTGGAATAAGGAGAACAGCCATGCAAACCAGAATCCTTCGCGTCGTCTGTGTCCTGCTCGTTGCGGCCGTTGCGTTGCCGGCGCTTGCAAGCCATCCACCTGCGCGTCTTGCCGGAACCCTGCTGGCACCGGTCGCCGGTGACCAGGTTCCGGCACAACTGCAGCCGGTGGAGCGCGTGCACGTCGCGCTCGATCACGCGCCCGCGGCAATTTCGTGGGCAGTCCCTGCGGACAAGGCCATCGACGCACAACCGCGCCCGTATCAAGCGATCAGCCGTCAATACCTGATCAACGCCAGCGGCGCCGAGTTGCAGCGGGGCGTCCCCCTCAGCCTGACCGCACCCGGTGCCATCGTGCGCATCAGCCCGTTGGGATCGGACAGTGCCGCGATCCAGGCCAACACGGTGCAATTCGCATCCGGTGGTCTGCATCTCGACGCCGACAAGGCGAGCGTGGTGGTCGCCTCGGGCCAGCAAATGGCGCGAGCCGGCATGCCGGTGCAGCGCGGCAGTGCGGTCTTCAAGCTCAACGCACGCGTGCAGCCGGGTACTGCACGGATCACGGCTGCGGGCGCACGCGGCAATTACCTGATCCAGGTGTTCGAGCCGCACAGTCCATACGCGCTGCAAATGGCCGCGCAGCGTGGCACCAGTCTCGCGGGGCAATCCGTGCGGGTTACGGTGGGCTTTGCGCAGCCGTCGGGCGGGGCGAACATTGCGCCCAAAATGATGCGCGCGAGGCTGACGCAGGTGAGCGGCGTCGTGGAGGCACCGGATGGCTGGAGTGGGAACGTTGACTTCTCACGAGGCCCCGCCGGCACCTATGTCGCCAACTTCACGCCACCGGCTGCACACGCCGGCGAGCGCGGCTTGTGGGAAATCCATGCCTTTGCCCGTGGCGAGGCCGGTGGCCGCCCGATGGTGCGCGAGGCGACCAATGCGTTCGCGGTCGTGATCCCGACCGCGCGTTTCAGCGGATCACTGACCGAACTTGCGACGCATGCGGGGCAGGATTTCGACGTGGACGTCGGCATCAACGTGGCGGCCGCCAGCCGCTATGCGGTCAGTGGGGTGTTGTACGGGCATGCGGCGAACGGCCAGTTGCGGCCGGCCGTTTATGCGCAGGCAGCGGCCTGGTTGCAGCCGGGCAAGAGTGTGCCGATTCGGCTGGAGTTCAGTGCGCCCGCGCTCGCCAGCAGTGGCCTCAAGGGCCCGTACCAACTGCGCGACCTGACCCTGGATGACCAGCAGCAACTGGGCGTGCTGGAGCGGCGCGCCGTGGCAGCGACAGGCCTCGCGGCAAGTCCCTGAGCAGCACGATGCCGGAACCGGCGATGGGCGGGTCAGTCCATCGCCGGTTCGTGGCCAGCGCGGCGAGCAAACGCTGCGGTTCGCTAGTAACATTGACCGTTTTCCGTGGCAGCAGACCAGCCAATGATCGAGACCAATCCCATCCGCACCCGGATCGAGGAACTGCGCGAACGCGTGGAATCGCTCAGGGGGTTTCTTTGACTACCCTGTCAAGCGCGAACGTCTCGAAGAAGTAACCCGCGAACTCGAAAGCCCCAACGTCTGGGACGATCCGCAGCGCGCGCAGGATCTCGGCCGCGAACGTGCGCGCTTGAGCGAGTTCGTGGATGGCCTTGATGGCATCACGCACGGCCTCGATGATGCCGGCGAGTTGCTGGAGCTTTCTGCCGCCGAAGGCGACGACGATTCGGCGCGGGCGGTCGTGCACGATGTCGACCGGCTCGAAACGCATATCGGCAAGCTGGAATTCCAGCGCATGTTCTCGGGCGAAATGGATCCTTCCAACGCCTTCGTCGACATCCAGGCCGGCGCCGGCGGCACCGAGGCGCAGGACTGGGCGAACATGCTGCTGCGCATGTACCTGCGTTGGGCCGAGGATCGCGGCTGGCAGACCGAATTGCTGGAAGTCAGCGATGGCGAAGTCGCCGGCATCAAGTCGGCGACCTTCCGGGTGGGCGGTGACTATGCCTACGGCTGGTTGAAGACCGAAATCGGCGTGCACAGATTGGTGCGCAAGTCGCCATTCGATTCCGACAATCGGCGCCACACCAGCTTCGCCTCGGTGTTCGTGTCGCCGGAAGTCGACGACGACATCGACATCGAAATCAATCCGGCCGATTTGAAAACCGACGTGTATCGCTCGTCGGGTGCCGGTGGCCAGCACGTCAACAAGACCGAATCGGCGGTGCGCATCACCCATGTGCCGTCGGGCATCGTGGTGGCGTGCCAGACTGAGCGCTCGCAGCACGCCAATCGCGATCGCGCCATGAAGATGTTGCGCGCCAAGATGTACGAAGCCGAGCTGCAGCGCCGCAATGCCGAGAAGGCCGCGGTGGAAGCCACCAAGTCGGATGTGGGCTGGGGCAGCCAGATCCGCAACTACGTACTCGATCAGTCGCGGATCAAGGACCTGCGCACCGGCGTCGAGCGCACGGATACCCAGAAGGTGCTCGACGGTGACCTCGACGAATTCATCGAGGCGAGTTTGAAAATGGGCCTCGAAGCCGGCGCGAAGAGAGTGGGGATGGGGAATGGGTAGTGCGGGCGCTGCGGTGAAGTCCTACCGTGATCTGGATGCTTGGCAAGAAGCCATGCAACTGGTCGAACAGATTTATGAAGTCGTCGCAGCGATGCCTATCGAGGAACGCTTCGGGCTTACCCAGCAACTGAAGCGGGCGGCGGTTTCTGTCCCGTCGAATATCGCGGAAGGTCACGCCCGCGGCGCGACGAGGGATTTCACCCGATTCCTCTCTATGGCGCGCGGGTCTGTCGCGGAAATCGAAACACAAATCGAGCTCGCCATACGCATCGGTCTGTTGGAAGCTGAAATTGTGGAACCGATCGTACAAAGATGTGACAAGCTGGGGCGAATTCTACGTGGCCTGCGAAAGTCACTGGACAGCAAGCTGGCCCGCGCGTGACGGACTTGCGCCCCCACTACCCATCCCCAACCCCGACGCGAACATGACCAACGATCACGAACCTCGGATGACCTCCACTGACGAAAACAAGCTGATCGCCGAGCGGCGCGAGAAACTGCGTGGCCTGCGCGAGCAGGGCGTCGCGTTCCCGAATGATTTTCGCCCGGATGCATTTGCGGGCGACCTGGCGCGCGCCACCGACGGCATCGAAGCCGAAGCGCTGGTGGCACAGGCCCGGCGCGTCAAGGTGGCTGGGCGTCTGCTCGGCAAGCGCGTGATGGGCAAAGCCAGCTTCGTGCGGGTGCAGGACCGCACCGGTTCGATCCAGTTGTTCTTGCAGAAGGATGCGCTCGGCGATACCTACGATGCCTTCAAGGGTTGGGATGTCGGCGATATCGTCGGCGCCGAAGGTACGCTGATGCGCACCCGAACCGGCGAGTTGTCGGTGAGGGTGGATGCCTTGCGCCTGTTGACCAAATCCTTGCGTCCACTGCCCGACAAATGGCACGGGTTGGCCGACGTCGAACAGCGCTACCGCCAGCGTTATGTCGATCTGATCGTGACGCCGGAAGCGCGCGCGACCTTCCAGAAGCGTTCGGAGATCATCGGCTTCATCCGCAAGTGGCTGGAGGCCGAGCCGCGGCGCTTCATGGAAGTCGAAACGCCGATGATGCACATGATTCCCGGCGGCGCGACTGCGCGGCCGTTCGTGACGCACCACAACGCGCTCGACATTGATCTGTACCTGCGCGTTGCACCCGAACTGTATTTGAAGCGCCTCGTGGTCGGCGGCTTCGAGCGCGTGTACGAGATCAACCGCAACTTCCGCAACGAGGGCGTCTCGACCCGCCACAACCCCGAGTTCACGATGCTGGAGCTGTACCAGGCCTACGCGAGCTACAACGAGATCATGGACATCACCGAGTCCATGATCCGCGAAACCGCGGCGACAGTGATGGGCACCACGGACCTGACCTGGGAAGGTGCGTCCATCGACGTGGGCAAGCCATTCCGGCGCTGGTCGCTGGCCGACGCGGTGCGCGAGCACAATCCGGAGATCGGCGAACACGAGCTGCGTGATGTCGCCGCCCTGCGCGCGCATTGCGCGCGGCTCAAGGTGCCGGTGAAGGATGGCTACGGCTGGGGCAAGTTGCTGCTGGAGATTTTCGAGAAGACGGTCGAACACACGCTGGTGCAGCCCACCTTCATCACGCAATACCCGACCGAAGTTTCGCCACTGGCGCGGGCCAACGATCACGACCACGAGATCACCGACCGCTTCGAATTGTTCGTCAACGGCAAGGAATTGGCGAACGGATTTTCGGAGTTGAACGATCCGGAAGACCAGGCCGCGCGCTTCCGCGCCCAAGTCGAGGCGCTTGCCGAAGGCGACGACGAGGCCATGCACTTCGACGCCGATTACATCCGCGCGCTGGAAGTGGGGCTGCCGCCTACCGGTGGCCTGGGTGTCGGCATCGACCGCTTGGTGATGCTGTTGACCGATTCGGCGTCGATTCGCGATGTATTGTTGTTCCCCTACATGCGTCCGGAGGCCTGATCATGTGGTACGCCATCACCGGCATTGATGTTCCCAACTCGCTCGACAAGCGCAAGGGCGCGCGGCCCGCGCACGTCGCGCGCCTGCAAAAGCTGCTGGAAGAAGGCCGCCTGTTGCTGGCCGGCCCGTTCCCCGCGATCGATGCGGAGGATCCAGGCCCGGCGGGATTCAGCGGCAGCCTGATCCTCGCCGAGTTCGACGACCTCGAGGCTGCGAAGGCATGGGCGGACGCTGATCCGTATCGCGTTGCGGGCGTCTACAAGGAAGTGACCGTGCGGCCATTCCGCCAGACCCTGCCGTGAGTGCAGCGTCCGTTGACGAAATCCGGCGGCTGCTGGATGAAGCTTTCAACCCGACCACACTGGATGTGATCGACGAAGGGCATCTGCACATCGGCCATGCAGGCGAGGGCAGTGGCCACTTCCGCGTGCGCATCGCCAGCGCCGCGCTTGCCGGCAAAACGCGCGTGCAACAGCACCGCCTGGTGTATGCCGCAGTCGCCAGCCTGATGGGCAATGGCATCCACGCGCTGGCGATCGACGTGCAGTGAGTCCGCTGCGGCGGTAGCGGTTGTCGCGACGCAGTCCGCGGCGTGAAACGCGCGCACCGATCACGCCGCTGCGTTTGGCTTTGCCTTTGCAGGCATGCACGAGTCCATTTATGGTGGACGGCTCTCGTGTTGCATGGCATTGCCGATGGCCTACCTCGATCGTTTGCTCACCCATCCATGGGTCCACACGTTGCTTGGCTGCGTCGCGCTGCTGTTGCTGGCGTGGCTGTGTTCCTGGCTGGCGCGCCACGTGCTGGTACGCGTGGCGCGCAGCATCAGCACGCGAACGCGCTGGCGTTGGGACGATGCAATGATCCAGCGCGGCGTGGCGCTGCGGCTGGCGCAGGTCGTGCCGATGCTGGTCATCCAGTGGGGCATCCCGCTCGTGCCGGGCGTGCCGGCCAAGGTTGAAGCGGCGGTCGCGAGTATCACCACCGCGATGATCGTGGTGTTTGCGGTGCTGGCCGTCAGTGGTGCGCTGTCGGCCGTGGAAGACATCTACAGCCAAAGCCCGAGGGGGCGAGAACACTCCATCAAGGGCTACGTCCAGTTGCTCAAGATCGTGGTCTTTGCGGTTGCCGTGATCCTTTTCATCGCGGCGCTGTTCGATCGCTCGCCGCTCGCCCTGCTGGCCGGTTTGGGCGCCATCTCGGCGGTGTTGCTGTTGATCTTCAAGGATACGATCCTGTCGCTCGTCGCCAGCGTGCAGATCGCCACCAACGACATGCTGCGCATCGGCGACTGGATTGCGCTGCCCGACGACAACGTCGATGGCGACGTGATCGAAATCGCGCTGAATACGGTCAAGGTGCGCAACTGGGACAAGACCGTGAGCACCGTGCCGACCTGGCACCTGATGTCCAAGTCGTACCGCAACTACCGCTTCATGTATGCGACCGGACGGCGCATCCGGCGCGCGCTCAACATCGATCTCACGACGGTGCGTTTTCTCAAGGACGATGAGATCGCCCACCTGCGCCAGTTCCAGTTGTTGCAGGACTATTTCCAGCGCAAGCAGGAAGAGCTGGCCAATTGGAATCGCGACCTCGGTACGGCGGGCGAGATTCCGGTCAACCGCCGCCGCCTCAGCAACCTGGGTACCTTTCGCGCTTACATGCAGGCGTACGTGGCCGCCGCGCCAACCGTCAATCATGATCTGTTCTGGGCCGTGCGCCAGCTCGACCCCGGCCCCGACGGCATCCCGTTGCAGGTTTACGGATACACGGTGGATACCGGTTTCGTCGCGCACGCGAACGCCACCGACGACATTTTCGACCACCTGATTGCGATCGCGCCGGAATTCGGCCTCAAGGTGTTCCAGCAACCCAGCGGCGACGATGTTCGAACGGCATTGGCGGATGTCCGGCACGAAAGATCATCCGTGGCGCTGGCGGACGCGCACGGATCCCACGGCCAGAGCTGAAGTTTCTGCACGGAACGGATGCGGAGCAGGTGTTGCAGCCGTGGGCGTTGTCCGCCGGACGACTGCTCGCGTAGTCATCTATTACGTGAAGTATGATTCGTAAGTCATTGATGCAACGTATTGCAATGCCGGTTCATTGCGCTGGGGCCGCGACCTTGGCACAGTGGCGCATTCGCCGGACCTGCGAAATCCCTGCAGAACCTGCTGCGCTCGGCAAATCGCGCGCCGCGGTGCTCGGAATGCCCATGTACTGACTGTACACTCGGCGTCCTGCGCTCCGGCGTCACGGAATTTGCCAACGCTCGCGGCGGTTCGTCACGGGTTTCCTGACCGCTCGTCCCCATCGTCGCCATTCAATTCAAGTTTTGAGCCCATGCGCCTGTCCACGATCAAGTTGGCCGGATTCAAGTCGTTCGTCGATCCGACCGTGTTGCACCTCCCCACCAACCTCACCGGAATCTGCGGCCCCAACGGCTGCGGCAAGTCCAACATCATCGACGCGATCCGCTGGGTGATGGGCGAGAGCGCCGCCAGTCGCCTGCGCGGCGAGGCCATCACCGACGTGATCTTCTCGGGTTCGTCCGGACGCAAGCCGGTCGGACAGGCCACGGTCGAACTGATTTTCGACAACTCCGATGGCACGCTGGGCGGCGAGTACGCCAGCTTCAACGAGATCTCGGTGAAGCGCAGCGTCGGACGCGATTCGCAGTCGGACTATTACTTGAACGGCGTGCGTTGCCGCCGCCGCGACATCACCGACCTGTTCCTCGGTACCGGCCTGGGTGCGCGCAGCTATTCGATCATCGAGCAGGGCGTGATCTCCGAGATCGTGGAATCGCGCCCCGAACAGCTGCGCATCCATCTGGAAGAAGCTGCCGGCGTGTCGCGTTACAAGGAGCGTCGCAAGGAAACCGAAAGCCGCATCAAGGCGACGCGCGAGAACCTCGATCGCGTCAAGGACGTGCGCGAGGAAGTCGAGAAGCAACTCGATCATTTGAACCGCCAGGCGCGCGCGGCCGAGCGCTGGAAGAAGCTGAAGGAAGAACACGCGTTGCGCGGTGCCGAGTTGCGCGCGCTCGAATATCGTTCGGTCAGCGCGCAGCTGGATACGCACCGGCAAGCTCTGCGCGAAGCCCAGACTGCGCTGGAAGGCAAGCTTGCGGGGCAGCGTCATCTCGAAGCCGAAATTGAAAAAGGCCGCGAAGCGCACCAGCAACACAGTGAAGCCTTGAACCTGGTGCAGGCGGAGGTTTATCAGGTCGGTGCGGAAGTTGCGCGGATCGAACAGCAGATCAAGCACCACCGCGAAATGATGGAACGCCTGCAGCGCGACCACGAGGAATCCGGGCGGGCCTTGGCGGAACTCGACGGTCAGCTGCGCGCCGATACGGCCCAACACGATGAGCTGCAAGCGGCCGTCGCAGAAGCCACGCCCAAGGCCGACGAATTGCGCGAAGCCGAGGCGCACGCGACGCAGGCGCTGGCCGAAGCCGAAGCCGCGCACGCGGCCTGGCAGCAGCGCTGGGAAGCGCACAGCGGGCAGGCCGCGACCACCTCGCGCGAGGCCGAAGTCGAACGCACCCACATCGACCATCTTGATCGCCAGGCGCTGGATCTTTCGCGTCGCCGCGAAGCATTGCGCAGCGAACGCGCGAAGTACGACCTTGATGCCTTGGCCACGGCCGCGCAGGGATTGGCGGAAGAACACGTCACCTGCAAAGCCGCGGTGGACATGCACACCGCGAACCTCGAACGGCACAAGGCCGAAGCCGAGCGCCTGCAGGGTGAAGAACGCCAGTTGCAATCCGCGCTGGCCGAAGCCAACACCCAGAAGCAGGGCCTGCGCGGCAAGATTGCCTCGCTGGAAGCCTTGCAGCGGGCCGCGCTCGGACGCGATCGCGATGCCGCGCGCGACTGGTTGAAGCAGCTCGGACTTGCCGATGGCGAACGCCTCGGTGCGAAGCTGGCCGTCAACGAGGGTTGGGAACGCGCGGTGGAAACCGTGCTGGCTGGCTTGCTGGAAGGCGTGCTGGTGGACGACCCGGCCGCCTTGGCCGGCGACCTTGCCGGGGTGTCCAATTGCGACATCACCCTGGTTGGAACGGGCAATACGTTGGATGCAGATGTCGCCGGCACGCTGGCGGCGGAAGTCGAAGGCCCGGCCGCGGCGCGCGCGTTGCTGGCAAACGTGCGCACGGCTGATTCACTGGAACAGGCACGTTCGCTCGCTGCAGGGTTGGCGCCTGCGCACACGGTGATCACGCGCGACGGTGTGTGGTTGGGGCCGGGCTTTGCACGGGTACGTCGGGCCGAAGGTGGCCAGGTCGGTGTGCTCGGGCGTGAACGCGAATTGCACGAGGCCAGCGCGGAACTGGCGGCGGTCGAACAACGCATCACTGATGCGCTGGCGCGTCAGGCGGAACTGCGCGACCAGCGGCGTGCGGCCGAACAGGCGCGCGACGATGCCCAGCGCGATTCGTATGCCGCCCATCGGCGCCTGTCGGAATTGGCGGGCGAGATGCAGAGCCGGCAGGGGCGCATCGACAGCGCACGTGCGCGCCTGGCCACGATCGATGGCGAACACGCTGAAATCGAGAACGCGCTCGCCGAGAATGAAGGTCTGTTGCAGGCCGCGCGTTCGCGCATGGAAGCTGCGGTCGGGCACATGGGTGAGCACGAACAAGCACGCATGGCGCTGGATGCGGAACGCCGGCAACTGCTGGAACGTCGCGAGGCAGCGCGTGCCGACGCGCAGGAAGCTTCCGATGCCGCGCATCGCCACGCGATCGCGCTGGAGTCCAAACGCGTGACGTTGGCTGCGCTCGAACAGTCATTGGCGCGCATGCGCGCGCAACGCGAACAAATCGAACGGCACCGTGCAGAAGTGGACGCGCAGCTCGCCGCCGGCAGCGACCCGGTCGCGGCGCTGGAGAAGGAACGTCAGGTTTGCCTCGACCAGCGCCTCAGCGTCGATCGCAAGCTGGTGGAGGCCCGCCGCCTGGTCGAGGATGCCACCGCCGCCTTGCGCGAGCGCGAGCAGGCCCGGCAAGCCGCCGAGCAGGCCATGGCCGACGAGCGCGATGCGCTCGAGGCGTTGCGTTTGCAGGAACAGTCGCAGCGCTTGCATGCCGAGCAGCTGGCGGCAGCGATTCGCGAAGCCGGTCTGGAACTTGAACCCTTGTTGGCCAGCCTGTCCGACGAAGTACAACCGGATGCGTGGCGCGAAAAGATCAGCGATCTCGAAGCGCGCATCACGCGCCTCGAACCGGTCAACCTCGCCGCGATTTCCGAGCACGCCGAGGCGGCGCAACGCAAGGAATACCTCGACGCGCAGATGACCGACCTCACCAGCGCGCTGGAAACACTGGAAAACGCGATCCGCAAGATCGACCGTGAAACCCGGCAGCGCTTCAAGGACACCTTCGACCGTGTCAACGCCGGGTTCCAGGACCTGTTCCCGAAGCTGTTCGGTGGTGGCCACGCGTACCTGGAGTTGACGGGCGAAGATCTGCTCGACGCCGGCGTCACCATGATGGCGCGCCCGCCGGGCAAGCGGAACACGCATATCTCGCTGCTCTCGGGTGGCGAAAAGGCGATGACCGCAGTGGCGCTGGTGATGGCGATCTTCAACTTGAATCCGGCGCCATTCTGCCTGCTGGACGAAGTCGACGCGCCCCTGGACGAAGGCAACATCGGCCGCTTCAGCCAGCTGGTGCGCGACATGTCCGAAAAGGTGCAGTTCATGGTCGTCACCCACAACAAGACCACCATGGAAATGGCCTACCAGCTGTGCGGCGTGACGATGCGCGAACCGGGCGTGTCGCGACTGGTGCAAGTGGATCTGGCGGAGGCGACCAAGCTGGCCGGCGTGGCGGCGTAATCGAGCGATCTTCCCTGGTCGCGGCTTCGCTGCACGCTACGAGTGGTTGTTGCTGTCTCGGGTTCGGGTGTCCGGATCGTCCATCCATGCACTGCCTTTCCACGACAGCCGCGGCGTTCGGGAGATGCCGTTTGCCGCGCTGGGCATAGCTGCTAAAGTCCGCGCATGGACGTCGTATCCGCCGGTACCTTGCGCATCATCCTCATCATCATCGGGGTGTTGATCCTCGCGGGCATCTATTTCTTCGCGCGTCCGCGCGAGCAGGGCCGCAGACTCCCGTTCCGCCGGCGTGGTGACGCACGCGTCGAGCCCGTGCTGGGCGACACCAGCGGCGCCGATGCTGCCGATGACGATGGCGTGCCGCCCGAGCAGGGTGAGCTGGACGTGGCGCTGGAGCGCGAGTTGCATCGGCTCGGCGCGACCGTCACCGAGGGCCGCCGCGCCGCGCCCAGCGGGGGCGAGCGGCCACCAGGGTTTTCGGTGGACAAGATCGTGACCTTGTACGTGACTGCGCGCGCCGGGGAATCGCTGCGCGGCAGTGACATCGTGGTGGCGTCCGAGAAGGCCGGGCTGCGCTTTGGCGCCATGCGGATCTTCCACCGCCTGGTCGATGGCAAACCGGATGCCGGACCGGTCTTCAGCATGGCCAACATGATGAAGCCTGGTTACTTCGACATGGACGGGATTGCCGACCTGGAAACGCCCGGCTTGAGTTTCTTCATCACGCTGCCTGGCCCGTTGCCCGCGCTGGATGCGTGGGACACGATGCTGCCGGCGGCGCAGCGCATCGCCGAGTTGCTGGATGGCGAGCTGCTGGACGAGGATCACAACGCGCTTGGACGCCAACGTATCGCCGGCCTGCGCGAAGAACTGCGTGAGTGGGACCGCCGCCACGAAGGCACGGACATCAAACCCGTTACGCGGCGTTGACGCGCCCGAGTCATCCCGGCATGGCCTACCCGAGTCCCGCATTTCGCGAAGACCGCACCGACGTGCTGCACGCCGCGCTGCAACGCATGCCATTCGGCCTGCTGGTGACACAACCCGAGTCCGGTTTCGCGACCTCGTACCTGCCGTGGGAACTGGATGCCGCGCGCGGCCCGCACGGCACGCTGGTCGGCCACCTTGCGCGCTACAATCCGCAGTGGCAGGTGCCCGCAGGCGGCGCGCAGGCGTTGGTGGTATTCCAGGGGCCGCACGCGTATGTGTCGCCTTCGTGGTACCCGGGCAAGCGCGATGACCCGCGCCAGGTGCCAACCTGGGATTACCTTGCGATCGAGGCGCGCGGCACGCTCAGGGTTTTCGACGATGATGCGCGTCTCTACGCGTTGCTGCTGCGCCTGGTCGATCGCCATGAATCCGGCCGCGAGCCGCGCTGGCGCGTGACCGATGCACCGGATGATTACGTGCGCGCCGAAATGCGCCACATCATCGGCATCGAACTGGAAATCGACAGTTTGAGCGGGCGCTACAAGCTCAGCCAGAACCGCAATGCTGCCGACCGCGAAGGTGCGCGCGCCGCGCTGGCGGCCGCGCCGACGGAACGCGAACGCGAGTTGGCTGCTGCCATCGCGACAGCCCGGCCGAGGCGACGCGATTGACCTGCAACTGGGTGCACGCGTTCGGGCATGCAGTGGTGATCTTGATCCGCGTTCTTTCGCCGACTGAACACGCGCTCGCCACGCCTTATCCGCCTGCTTCGAGCCGGCGCACCAGATCGATGTACTGACGCTGGGCATCTGCCGCCGGCATGCCTTGCAGCTTCGTCCACGCCTCGTGCTTGGCGGTGCCGACGAAGTCGAAGAATCCCGGCTTGTCGCCGTGCACGTCGCCGTCCGAACCCTGTTTGTACAGTGCATAGAGTTTCAGCAGGGTGTCGTTGTCGGGGCGTGCCGACAGTCGCTGCACATCCTGCGCGGCGCGGGCGAATTCGGCGGTCAAGTCATCAGGCATGGTATGCGCATCCGGTCGAACAGTTGGACGGGTAGGCATGGGCGCCGCGGCACCCATGCAGGTCGCTTCGTTGCCTCAGGCCTTCTTGGCGGGTTTGCTTGCCGCGGACTTGCGTGATGCGGATTTGCGCGGAGCCGACTTGCCTGGCGTGGTACGGGCCGACTGCAGCTCGCGCGTCAGCGCGTCGATGCGCGCGGACAGGGCCGCGATGTCGGCGTGCGTGGGAACCTGCAGCCGCTGCACCGCGCGCGCGATGCGCGCGTCGAAGGCTTGTTCGAGCTTGCCCACGGCCGCGGTCGTGCGTTTGCGCGCACCCTCGATCCACGGTTCGGTTTGTTCGCGCACCTGGCGCACCTGTTCCTGGGTGTAGGCGTGGGTTTTTTCCTGGATGCGCACGCCTTCCTCGACGAGCGCGTCGAAGAACTTGCCGCCTTCGTGTTGGGTGCGCGACAGCGCGCCCAGTCCCGCCAGCCAGATTTGCTGGGCGGAATCCATTACGCCACGGCTGAAGCGCTGGCCTGAAGTGGCGGCATCCTTGGCGGCCTTGAAGGGGTCTGATGGCTCGGTCATGGCGTTGTCCTTGTGGGTGTCCGGATACCCAATGTACGCCAATCGGCGCTGGAATTCAGGCCAGCGTGCGGACCGGCGCAAGTTGCTGTGGCCAGTCGCGCGGGGCGGGCGACGCCACCAGCTTCGCGAGTGTCGCGAGGTATTCACTGCGCGGGATGGTGCTGGCGCCCATGCGCAGCAGGTGCGGGTTCGGAACCTGCGCGTCGATCACTGGAAACGCGCGTTGTTGCAGGACGTTCGCCAGTGCCACCAGCGCGGCCTTGGAAGCGTTGGTGCGATGGGAAAACATCGACTCCGCGCTGAAGGCGCGTCCCACCGAGACGCCGTAAATTCCGCCGACGAGGATGTCGCCGTCCCAGATTTCCAGCGAGTGCGCGTGGCCAAACAGGTGCAGGTTGGTATACGCAACGATCATGGCCGGCGTGATCCAGGTGCCGTCCTGATGTGGACGTGGCGCCGCGCACTCGCGCACCACCGTTTCGAAGGCCCGATTCATGCTCCATTGCCAGTGCGAGTCGCGCAGCGCCCGGCGCAGGCTGTGCGACACGTGGACGCCGTCGCTGGCGAAAACGCAGCGCGGATCCGGTGACCACCACAGCAGCGGGTCGCCCTCGGAATACCAGGGGAAGATACCGAGGCGGTAGGCTGCCAGCAGCCGTTGCGGCGAAAGGTCGCCGCCGAACGCCAGCAGTCCGTTGGGATCCGCCAGTGCGTTGGCCGGATCCGGAAAGCCATCCGGGGCGAGATCATCCAGTCGCGCAATCCGGGTCACGGTGTTTCGCCGCGTTGCGCGAACGGAGAGTGTTCCAGCAGTTCGCGCCCGTGCGCTTCCTGCTGCACGGCTTCGCGTTCCAGCGCCAGGCGCACGGCCGCGCGAAATTGCGGGTTGGCAAGGTAGTGCCTTGATTGCGTGCGCACCGGCAGGAAGCCGCGCGCAAGTTTGTGCACGCCTTGTGCGCCGGGTTCGAAACGACTCAAGCCAAGGCGCAGGCAGTGGTCGATGCCCTGGTAGTAGCAAAGCTCGAAATGCAGGCCGGGGACCTGCTCGAAAGCGCCCCAGTAGCGCCCGTACAAGGTGTCGTGGCTGGACAGGAACAGCGCGCCGGCGATGATCGCGCCGTCACGCCGCGCGAAGGCGGCGTGCGAATGCCCGGGAAATGCCGTGCCGAGATGGCGAAAGAAGTCGAGCGTGAGGGTCGGGGTGTTGCCCTTCTCGTCGAAGGTGTGGCTATAGAGGTGGTGCACGACGCGCCAATCCGCGTCCACAAGCGTGCCGCCGTCACGGAACTCGCATTCGATCCCGGCACGCGCGACTTGCGAGCGCTCGTGCCGGACGGCGTTGCGACGCTTGTGGGTCAGCGCATCGACATAGTCGCCGAAGTCGCGCCAGCCGCCCGGGTTGCGCCACTGGAACTGCCAGTCGCTGCGTGCCAGCCAATTGTCGTCGAAGGCATCCGTTTCTGCCTCGCGCAGGAAATCCACATGGACGGAGGACAACCCAGCCTGGTCGGTCAGTTCGCGCAAGCCTGCTGCAAGCGCACGGCGGCGGCTCGCGGCGTGCGGCCCCGACCCGGCAAGCAGTCGTGGTCCGGTGACGGGCGAGTAGGGCGCCGCGCACAGCAACTTCGGGTAGTACGCGCCACCGGCGCGCTCCCACGCGTCTGCCCAGGCCCAGTCAAAGACATACTCGCCGTGCGAATTGCCCTTGAGGTACAGCGGCAGCACACCGACGAGGGTGTTGCCGTCGTGCAGGCTCAGGTGCTGGACGCGCCAGCCGAACCCGGCGCGGATGCAGCCGCTGTGTTCCAGCCCGGCCAGGAAGGCGTGGCTCACGAACGGGTTGTCGTCGGGGACCAGCGCATCCCAGTCAGCGGCGGCGATTTCATCGATCGACGCGTGCGTGTGCAGTGTCAGCATGGCCCCATTCTACGGCCAGTCAACGCCATGCCATGTGGCGCACGCGGCATGGCGCCGACAGGTCCGGGTTCCGATAAGCCATTGCACGCGTGGACCCGTCGCGGATGCCGCGGTTACAATGCGCGTTGGAAAGCTCTCCGGGGCTGCGAGCGGCAACCGATACATGGAAGCACCCGTCACACGGTATGCCAGCACCGCGCTGGGCGACATTGCCTATCAAGTGGTGGGCGATGGCCCGATCGACCTGTTGCTGGTGAACCCCATGAGCCGCTGCATCGACATGCTCTGGGATTACGATCCCAGCGCAGAGATGCTGCAGCGGTTGGCGCGTGGCTGCCGCCTGATCCTGTTCGACCGCCGCGGTTGCGGCATTTCCGACCCGCTGCCGGCGGACTTGCCGCCCACCTGGGAAGACTGGCTCGACGACATGCTGGCGGTGCTCGATGACGTCGGCGCGCGCGATGTGGTGTTGCTGGCCGAGCGTGACGCGGCGTCCGCTTCGCTGTTGTTTGCCAGCAGCCACCCCGAACGCGTACGAGCTTTGGTGCTCGGCAACACCAGTGCGCGTTTTCGCGTCGCGCCGGGCTATCCCGCCGGCGAAAGGCATGAACGCGCGGCTGAACTTGCGGCCGTGTGGGAGCAATACTGGGGTACGGAAAAGATGATTGCGAGGACGCGCCCGGCGCTGGCTGGCGATCCCGCGTACGTGCGCTGGATGATGCGCATGCAGCGCACGGCGTATTCCCCGCGGCGGGCGGGTGCCGAATTCCGCTACATCATCAATTTCGATGCCCGTGCGGTGCTCAACGCCATCTCGGTGCCGACACTGATCATGCACCGCCAGGATTTCGACGTGGTGCCGGTCGCACATGGGCGCTATCTCGCTGAGCATATTCGCGGGGCGCGCCTGGAACTTCTGCCCGGTAGCGACATGGACGTGTTGCTGCCCGGCGACGACGAGCCGCTTGCGCTGATCGAGTCATTCCTGGCCGACACCCGGAAGGCGCGCTCCGACGGCACTGCGCTCACCACCATCCTGCTGGCGGATGTCCCCGACGAAGACAGGCTGGTCGCGAACCTCGGCAGCCTGCACTGGAACGAGTGGCGATCCCGCCGGCGCACCATCCTGCAGGAAGCATTGCGCCAATTCCACGGGCGGGCAGTGATGCAGGAAAGCAACGATCTGATGGTGAGTTTCGACGGGCCGGCGCGTGCGCTGCGGTTCGCGCAATCCCTGCGCAAGGAAATGCGTGACAGGATGCAGATCGAGATTCGCATCGGCTTGCATACCGGCGAATGCGTGCGCACAGGCGGGCGCCTGGATGGCGAGGCGGTGCAGATCGGGCAGGACGTGCTGCGGGCCGCGAAGCCCGGAGAAGTGTTGGCGTCGGTTGAGGTGCGCGACCTCACCGCCGGTTCCGGGATCGAGTTCCACAGCATCGGCGTGCACCAACTCGGCGGTGATGCCGGCGAGCGGGAGTTGTTCGCGCTGGAGGGTTGACCCGGTGCGTGGAACCACGCGCCGGGCCGGTGCCGCGACTTCAGCCGGTCAGGCCGATCGAGTCGAGGAATTTTTCCGCGTCGAGTGCAGCCATGCAGCCGAAACCGGCCGAGGTGACCGCCTGCCGGTAGACGTGGTCGGCGACATCGCCGGCGGCAAACACGCCACGCACGCTGGTCGCGGTGGCGTTGCCGTCCAGGCCGCTCTTGATCTGGATATAACCGTTGTGCATGTCAAGTTGGTCTTCGAACACGCCGGTGTTGGGGGTGTGGCCGATTGCCACGAACATGCCGGTGACGGCAATCTCGCGTTTGCTGCCGTCGCTGGTGCTGACGAGGCGCAGCCCGGTGACGCCGGTGTCGTCGCCCAGGACTTCGTCAACGGTGTGGTCCCAGACCAACTCGACCTTGCCGGCGTTGACCTTCTCGAAGAGTTTGTCCTGCAGGATCTTTTCGGCGCGCAGCTTGTCGCGCCGGTGCACCAGCGTGACCTTGCGGCAGATGTTGGACAGGTACAGGGCTTCTTCGACCGCGGTGTTGCCGCCGCCAATCACGGCGACGTCCTGGTTGCGGAAGAAGAAACCGTCGCAGGTGGCACAGGCCGACACACCCTTGCCCTTGAACGCGGTTTCCGAAGCGATGCCAAGGTATTTGGCATCGGCGCCGGTCGCGATGATCAAGGCGTCGCAGCTGTATTCGCCGCTGTCGCCCTTCAGGCGAAACGGCCGCTGGCGCAGGTCGGCCGTATGGATCTGGTCGAACAACACCTGGGTGTTGAAGCGCGCCGCATGCGCAGCCATGCGCTGCATCAGATCCGGACCCTGCACGCCCTTGTCGTCACCCGGCCAGTTGTCGACGTCGGTGGTGGTGGTCAACTGGCCGCCCTGGGTAAGCCCCGAGATCAGCGTGGGTTGCAGGTTCGCCCTGGCCGCATAGACGGCCGCGGTGTAGCCCGCCGGACCGGATCCCAGGATCAAGAGGCGGCTGTGCTTCGGGGTGCTCATGTATAATCCTCGTGTTGTTTCGTGGCCCGCAGGAATTCTTGCATCCACCGCGGCGACAAGACCCCGCCGCAATCCCTGCCGACTGATTTGCTCGTGACTCCGGCGCGTCGCGTGACCGGGTTCGCGCGCTTTCAGCAGCAGATCGGTGAAGGGCAGGGTTCGCGGCGGCGTTTCCAGCGTGTTGTCCCGCCATTCTCTCATGAGGAAGCTTTCCATGCGTATCGGCGTTCCGTCAGAAACCAAGACCCTCGAGGGCCGCGTCGCCCTCGTTCCCGCCGCCTGCGCGGATCTGATTCGCCACGGCCACGATGTCTACCTGCAGTCCGGTGCCGGCGAAAAAAGCGGCTTCGCCAACGACCGCTACCGCAAGGTCGGCGTCAACCTCGTGCCAGACGCGGCGGCCCTGTACGACGCCGCGGAAATGATTGTCAAGGTGAAGGAGCCGATCGAAGGCGACTTGAAGTTGCTGAAAAAGCGCCACCTGTTGTTCTGCTATTTGCACCTCGCGCCGGACCCGACGTTGACCAAGGCCCTGCTGAAGATCGGCCTGACCGGCATCGCCTTCGAGAGCGTGCAGGAAATCGACGGCTCGCTGCCGCTGCTGACGCCGATGTCGGTTGTGGCCGGCAAGCTGGCGACCCAGGTCGGCACCACGCTGTTGCACCAGCCGCAGGGCGGCAAGGGCAAGCTGCTGGGTGGCCTCGCGGCCACCACGCGCGGCAAGGTCGTGGTGCTGGGCGCGGGCGTTGCCGGTGGCAACGCCGCCAAGCTCGCGGCCCGGGGCGGCTCCCGCGTGGTGGTGTTCGACAAGCGCCCGGACCGCCTCGCGCAGGCGCGTACCTGGGGTGACAACGTCACCGCACTGTATGCGTACGAATCCTCGGTTGCCGAGGAAGTGGCAACCGCCGACCTCGTGGTTGGTGCGGTGCTGGTGCCCAGCGCCAAGGCGCCACACGTCGTCACCCGCAAGATGGTCAAGTCGATGGAAAAGGGCAGCGTGATGGTCGACATTTCCATCGATCAGGGCGGCTGCTTTGAAACCTCCAAGCCGACCACCTGGAAGGACCCGACCTACGTCGTCGACGGCGTCACGCATTTCTGCGTCACCAACATGCCCGGTGCGGTACCGCAAACTTCCTCGCAAGCCATTTCGGCGGCGATCCTGCCGTACGTGCTGCGCCTGGCGCAGAAGAGCTGGCGCAAGGACGCGATCCTCGCCAGCGGCTTGAACGTCGATGCCGGCAAGCTGGTGCACCCGGCGCTGAAGGGCATGAAGCTCTGACAGGGGCGTTGCGGCTGCGCTTGGGTTTCCTGCGCCATCATTGCGGCGCAGGCCGAAGGGGCGATACGTCCGTAGTCCCGACGCGGGCCGGGACCAAGCGGCTGTCATCCCGCCCGATGGCCGTTTTGATTCCGCTCGTCACCCCGGCGCAGGCCGGGGTCCAGTGTTTTTGCATTTGACGATCGACGTCCGTGTCTTGTTCCGCCGCCTCCCGGGCGGGCGTGTAACTTTCTCTTGCGTGGCCAAGAGAAAGTCACCAAAGAGAAGGCCACCCCACGGATGCGCCCTTCGTCCATCCTTGGATTACGGGTTCGCTCGCGGACTCCGGGGTTCGCCGACGGTGCATCCATGCACCCGCGGCGAACTGGCGCGCAGCGTGCGCGCCACCCTTCGGGCTGTTCCTGCGTCCGTTCGCCGCATCCGAGGGGACCCATGAGCGCGCATCCTGCGCGCCGTGCCGACGAAGCAAACTGCAGCGTCTTGCTTCGGTCGAGGCCATGGATGGCCGACAACGAAGCGACCCACGCGCCGTTGCATGCCGCCGAGCATCGCAGCGCCAAGCGGGAGCAAGGCGCGCATGTTCGAACACATGGATGTGTGAGTTCGCGCCGGCCCGCTTGGTGCGAGAAGCGCAAGGAAGTTTCGGCAACACGACGTTGCCGAAACCGGCGTGCCCGGCGCAATGGTCTTTGGCCACTTTCTGCCGAAACAGAAAGTGGCCCGCTCGCCGCCGAGGCGAGCGGAACGTGGGCGAGTAATCGCCAATTGAGTGAATGTGACCCCCATCCGCCCTACGGGCACCTTCCCCCGCGAGCGGGGGAAGGAAGATCAAAATGGATCCCGGCCTTCGCCGGGACAGCGAGAAGCGGCAGACCGGCCTGCGGACGAAGGCAGGAAAATCTGCGCCGCTATCGAACGGAGGTTCCTGCAGCATGGCGGCATTCGTTGCGTGGATGCCAGCTGCGCCCGCACTGCTATGATGCGCAAACATCAAGCGGCACCCGCAGCGGAGGTTGCAAGTGTTTGAAATCCTGAAGGCGGGCGGCTGGGGCATGGTGCCCATCCTGTTCTGTTCCGCGGTCGCGCTGGCGATCGTGCTTGAGCGTTTCTGGACCTTGCGCAAGAGCGCGGTGTTGCCGCCAGGTTTGGGCGAACAGGTGCGCGGCTGGGCGCATTCGCAACAACTGAGTCCTTCGCACATCCAGGCGCTGCGCGAGAATTCACCGTTGGGCGAGCTGTTGGCCGGGGCGCTCGACGTGCGCAACCGCTCGCGCGCCGAGATCAAGGAGCGTATCGAGGATACCGGCCGCCACGTAGTGCACGGCCTCGAGCGCTACCTCAACACGCTCGGCACGATCGCCTTGATCGGGCCACTGCTCGGCCTGCTTGGTACCGTATTTGGCCTCATCCGGATGTTCCTTGCGGTGATGGTGTCGGGCGTCGGTGACCCGATGAAAATGGCGGGTGGCATTGGCGAGGCGCTGGTCTGCACCGCATCCGGGCTCGTGATCGCTATTCCCGCCTACGTACTGCATCGTTATTTCCGCTCGCGCGTGCAGGGCTACGTGGTGCAGATGGAGAAACAGGCCACCGCGTTGCTCGATGAGCTTGCGAACGGCAAGGCGCAGCCGGCCGAGCCGCGTTCCATGACGCAACCCCACGCGCGTGCCGCCAGCTGACGGAGCGGTCCCATGCGCATCAGCAGCCGCCGTACCGACGAATTCGAAATCAACATCGTCAGCTTGATCGATGTATTGCTGACGCTGTTGATGTTTTTCGTGCTCACCACCACCTTCGTGCAGCAAGGACACATGAAGGTGGCCCTGCCGTCGGCCAGTGACAAGGCGGCAGCGCCGTCCAGCAACGAGCTGGTGATCGAGATCGACAAGCAGGGACACTTCTTCGTGGGCAACAATCGCGTGCTGGGCGAGGACGAAGCAACCCTGCAGCGTGCCATCACGGCGATCGCCGGCGACGATCATGATCGCCAGGTATTGCTGCGCGCGGATGCCATGACGCCGCATCAAGCCGTGGTGACGGCGATGGATGCCCTGGGCCGATTGGGGTTCAGTCATCTCGCGATTGCCACCGCGCCGCCCGCGGCGAACGCTGCAGGTGGTTGACCCGGTGCGCCGCCCCGAATCGGACGCGGGCGTCTATCGGCGCCTGCTCGGCTACCTGCGGCCGTATCGTGTTTCGGCCGGGTTGACCTTGTTCGCGATGGTCGTCGATGCCGCGTGCATGACGGTGTTCGCGCGCTCGATCAAGCCGCTGATCGACAAGCTGTTCACCGCTCGCGACCCGGAAGTGATCTTCTGGATGCCGATCCTGATCGTCGCGATCTTCTTCCTGCGCAGCATTGCGGTGTACATCCAGAGCTACGGCGTGGCCTACGTCGGACGCGGCGTGGTGCAGACGATCCGGCGGGAAATCTTCGACAAATACCTGCGCATGCCGGCTGCATTCTTCGACCGGGAATCGTCGGGCCAGCAGATTTCGCGCATCACCTACACCTGCAACCAGGTGGCCGAGGCGTCCACGGATTCGGCCAAGATCCTGATGGTCGACGGCCTGACCGTGGTCGGGCTGGTGGCCGTGATGGTGTGGACCAACTGGATGCTGGCACTGGTACTGCTGGTAATGGTGCCGCTGGTGGGGTTGCTGGTGACGTGGGTGGCACGGCGCTACCGGCGCATCAACGTCACCATCCAGAACATTGTTGGGCATGTGACCAGCGTGGTCGAGGAAGTCGTCGGCGCACACCGCGAGGTCAAGGTATTCGGCGGCCAGGAATACGAGTCGCAGCGCTTCGACGAGGTGACCGACCGCGACCGCAAGATGAACATCAAGGTTGCTGCAACCAGCGGTGTCTCCACCGCCTTCGTGCAGCTGGTGGCGGCCGTGGCGCTGGCGCTGATCGTGTACATCGCCACGCGGCCGTTCATGATGGACGAGAAACTCACCGCGGGCGCATTCGCGACCGTGTTCATGTGCATGGGCGGCATCCTGCCATCGCTGAAGCGGCTGACCACGGTGCAGGCCAAACTGCAGCGTGGACTGGCCGCGGCGGACGAGTTGTTCGGAATCCTCGATGCGCCGATGGAACCGGATAGCGGGTCCGCAACGCTCGCGCGCGCGCGCGGCGAGCTTGAATTTCGCGACGTGCAGTTGACCTATCCGGGCGCCGGGTTGCAGGCCTTGCGTGGTGTGTCGCTGCGGTGTCCCGCCGGCTCGGTCACCGCGCTGGTGGGGCGCTCGGGCAGCGGCAAGAGCAGCTTGGTCAGCCTGATTCCGCGTTTCTACGAGCCCACGGCGGGCACCGTGTTGCTCGATGGCCGGCCGTTGGGCGAGTACACCCTGCGCAGTTTGCGCGCGCAGATTTCCTGGGTGGGACAAGACGTGGTGTTGTTCGACGACACTATCGCGCACAACATCGCCTACGGCGCGCTGGTCGATGCCAGCGAGGCCGACATCGTCGCTGCGGCCGAGGCGGCCAACGCGATGGAGTTCATCCGCGAACTGCCGGCCGGCATCCACAGCCGGGTGGGCGAGGGCGGATCACTGTTGTCGGGCGGCCAGCGCCAGCGCATTGCCGTGGCGCGGGCGTTGCTGAAAAACGCGCCGATCCTGGTGCTCGACGAAGCCACCTCGGCGCTCGACACCGAATCCGAACGCTTGATCCAGGACGCCCTGTTGCGGTTGATGAAAAACCGCACGACCCTGGTGATCGCGCATCGATTGTCCACGGTCGAACATGCCGACCAGATCGCGGTGCTCGATGCAGGCCGCATCGTCGAACGCGGCACGCACGCCGAGTTGCTGGAACGACACGGCAAGTATGCCGCGCTGTATCACCTGCAATTTCGCGAGTCGGCGGCCGTGGCCGTCGACTGACCGGGAATCCGCGCGTGGCCATCGCCGACGACCTGCAACGACGCTGGTACGAGCCGAACGCCGCACCGCCGTGGTGGACGCTGCCGGTCGCCGCCGTGTTCGGAGCCGTGAGTGGCCTGCGGCGTGGCATGTATCGGCGCGGTTGGTTGAAGTCCGAGCACCTGCCGGTGCCGGTCATCGTGGTCGGCAACATCAGCGTCGGTGGTGCGGGCAAGACCCCGCTCGTCATTGCACTGGTCGAAGGCTTGCGCGCACGCGGATTCAGGCCCGGCGTGGTCAGTCGTGGCTACGGCGGCTCGGCGCGTTCGCCCTTGTTGCTCGACGTGCAACCGGATCCGTCATTGGTCGGCGACGAACCTGCACTGGTGCGACGGCGGACTGGCGTGCCCGTCGCCATCGGCAGGGACCGTCCTGCGGCGGCGCGCCTGTTGTTGTCGCAGGCTGTCGACCTGATCATCGCCGATGACGGTCTGCAGCATTACGCGCTGGCGCGTGACGTCGAGCTTTGCGTGGTGGACGGCGTCCGGCGTTTCGGCAATGGCCGTTTGCTGCCGGCCGGGCCGCTGCGCGAGCCGATCACGCGATTGCAGAGTGTCGATTTCGTCATCTGCAATGGCGGTGGGCCACGCGCTGGCGAAGTGCCAATGACACTGGCAATGGGCGATGCGGTATCACTATCCGATGCGTCGCACACGAAACCGCTCGCTGATTTTGCAGGGACACGCGTGCATGCGGTTGCGGGCATCGGCAACCCGGCACGTTTTTTCGAGGCCCTGCGGAGGCTTGGCATCGACGTCGTGGAACACCCGCTTCCAGACCACCACGTGTACAGCGCAAGCGATCTCGACTTCGGCGACGACCTGCCGCTGCTGATGACCGAAAAGGACGCGGTCAAGTGCGCCGCGTTCGCGCACGCGAATGGGTGGGTCGTGCCCGTCAGCGCCGCATTGCCCACGGCGTTTTTCGATGACGTCGCCGCACGGCTGGGGCCCACGTCACGGCAGTGACCTGGACCGTGCGGGCGTTCAAAACCCCATCAAACCCCCACTGAAATGGTGGCCGTTCAACCACACGTGGGTGAGGATGCTCAGCACGAAACCCAGCGCGATCGCCCAGATCCAGCGCAGGTGGCCCATGAAGGTGTACTGGCCGCGTGACGCGCCCATCAGGGCTACCCCGGCCGCCGAGCCGATGGACAGCAGGCTGCCGCCGACACCGGTCGTCAATGTCACCAGCAGCCATTGGCCGTGATCCATGGGTGGATTCATCTGCAGCACCGCGAACATGATCGGGATGTTGTCCACCACCGCCGAGAGCACGCCGATGCCCGAGTTGGCGAGGGTGTAGCCGACATGGCCGTACAGGAGTTGCGAGGACAATTCGAGATAGCCGAAGGCGGCCAGCCCGCCCACGCAGCCGAACACGCCGTAGAAGAACAGCAGGGTGTCCCACTCGGCATTGGCGATGATCTTGAAGATCGAATAGCGGCTCGGATCCGTGATGCCCTGCGCCAGCGCGTAGCGATATTCGAAGCGTTCGATGCGCGTGGCCAGCAGGTTGAGCAGTGCCAGTCCGGTCAGCATGCCGAAGGCGGGGGGCATGCCCAGCCATTGCTTGGCAGTCACCGTGATCACGATGGTCAGGCCGAAAGTGGCGCAGATCGCGAACCCGCCGCGCTTGACCGACACCTGCCCTTCGAGACTGTCGGGCCGGCCGCGCGGAAGCGCAAAAAACATCAGCAGTGCCGGCACCAGCCAATTGACCAGCGACGGGATGATCAGCGCGAAGAACTCCAGGAACTCCACCTTGTGCGCCTGCCAGACCATCAACGTGGTGATGTCGCCGAACGCGCTCCAGGCGCCACCCGCGTTGGCAGCGACCACCAGGTTGATCAGTGCCAGCGTGGTGAAGCGCCGGTTGCCAGCACCCACGGCCAGCACCACTGCGGACATCACCAGCGCCGTGGTCAGATTGTCGATCATGGGCGAGAGCATGAACGCCATCGCGCCGGTGACCCAGAACAGGCTGCGGTAGCTCAGGCGCGCCCTGACCAGCCTCGCCCGCAATGCCTCGAACACGCCGCGCTCGCCCATTGCGGTGACATAGGTCATCGCCACCACCAGGAAGAAAAACAGTTCCGCGTATTCGAGGAACATCGTGTCGAAGGCCGCGCGGGCCGTCGAGGGAAAGGCCCCGGGCGTGGCGGTCCACCATGCAAGCAGGCCCCAGATCAATCCGGCGGCCAGCATCACCGGCTTGGATTTTGCGACCTGGATGCGGTTTTCGAGAATGACGGCGATGTACGCCAGCACGAACAACGCCACGGCCAGCCAGCCGATCGGTTCCGAAGCAAGGTGGAAGTTCGGTTCCATGCCCGTGCCTTCCGCCGCCGCACTGGCACCTGACGCGGCGACCAGAATCCAACTCATTGTTGATCCTCCCCGGACTTTTTTCGCATGTTGGGCAAGCCCGACAGCAGGGCCCAATCATACGCGGGACGGTCAAGTCGCCGTTTCGGGGGTCGCAATCGGCGGCCGCAGCGGGCGGTCGTGGCGCAGGCGCGTGAACACGTAAACCGCCAACAGCGGCATCGTCGCCATCACCAGCACCGCGACGTGGAAGCCGTGCACGTAAGCTGCCGATGCGTGCCGGGTGTCACCGAGGAACACAGCCAGCAACCACGATGACAGTGCGATGCCGAAGCTGATCACAAGGTACTGCGCGGCCGAGGTCAGCGACGAAGCCTGCGCGGCCTGCGTGGGTGGCAGGTCCACGAACGCCAACGTGTTCATCGAGGTGTACTGCAGGCTCATTACGAAGCCGTAGGCGAACATCAACGCGGCGATCGCCCACCACGGCGTGCTCGCGCCGAGCAGCGCAAAGCATGCCAGCAGGGCGGTGGCGAGCGCGGTGTTGGCGAACAGCGTGCGGCGGTAGCCGTGGCGCTTCAGGATGCGGTCGATCAGGAATTTCATCAGGATCATCGCGGCGGCCTGCGGCACGATCATCAAGCCGGCCATGGTGGGTGTCCAGCCGCAGCCCACTTGCAGGAACAGCATCAGCAGGAACGAGAGGCCGGCGGTTCCGAGGCGCGTGAACATGCCGCCGCCCACGGCAATCGCGAAACTGCGCACCTTGAACAGCGACAGGTCAGCGACTGGATGGCGCGCGCGCCGACCGTGATGCCAGTAGGCCAATGCACCCAGGGCGCCGATGCCCGCCGCGATGCCGGCCCTGGCGTAGTTGCCGTTGCCGGCCGTCTCGGCGGCCACCAGCAGCAACCCCGAGGCCAGCGCGAACAACAGGAACCCGATCCAGTCGAACGGCCGCCGTTCGCCGCGAAAATCCGGCATGTGGGTGCGATTGAGCCAAAGCCCGAGGATGCCCACCGGGACGTTCACGAGGAAGATCAAGCGCCACGATGCGTACTGCGACAACACGCCGCCGAGCAGTGGCCCGACCACGGGGCCGAGCAGGCCGGGGATGCCCGCCGTGCTCATGGCCGCGACGAAGTCCTTCGGTCCGAATGCGCGCACCAGCACGTAGCGACCGATCGGCATCAGCAGGGCACCACCGATGCCTTGCAGCACGCGCGCCGCGACCAGTTGCGGCAGGCTCTGGGCAATGCCGCAGGCCAGCGAGCCAATGGTGAAGATCCACACCGAGGCCGCGAACACGCGGCGTGTACCAAAGCGGTCCGACAACCATGCGCTGGCCGGAATGCAGATCGCCAAAGTCAGCACGTAGCTGGTCAGTGCGGTCTTGAGGTCGATCGGCGGTACCGCCAGCGCGTGCGCGATGCTCGGCACGGCGGTGTTGACGATGGTCGAGTCCAGCGTCTGCATGAAGAACGCAGCCGCCACCAGCCAGATCAGGCCGCGCATGCGCGCGACACTTTCAGGGGCACTCGTCTCAGACATGGCGGGCGCTGCGCACGGGCACGGCCGGGATACGAAAACGCAGCATTTTAGCCGCGTCGGTCGGTCGTCCAACGTGATTGGCCGCCCCGAAGGCGGTTCCGGCCTGCGTCACCGGGGAGGGTTCGACGCAGGCCGGACACGCGGGCGAGGACATGAACAGCAAGTGGCACGAGGGTTGCCCAATACTGTCCACCACAAAGAGGGAGCACACCCCACCCGGCATCGGATATTGCACGGGTAACCTTTCGCCGGCCTTTCGCAGCCCGGTTTGAAGTGTGATGCAATTCACATATGACTGGATCCCGGTTTGCAGCAGGGACGAAGGTAAACTGGATGACCCCACCTGGGCGCCCACTCGCCACGCCATATCAACGTATGCCGCAGTCAGACAATCCAGACAGGCAACGGGCTGCGGCCCTGCGTGCTGCCATCGACGACGCCAACTACCGCTATTACGTGCTCGATGATCCATCCATTCCGGATGCCGAGTACGACCGTCTGCTGCGCGCGTTGGAAGCGCTGGAAGCCGCGCATCCGGAGCTTGCCACGTCCGATTCCCCGACCCGGCGCGTCGGGGCGCGGCCCGCGTCGGGGTTTGCGGAAGTTCGCCACGCGATTCCGATGCTGTCGCTCGCCAATGCGTTTACGGATTCCGATCCGCCAGAAGGCGTGGACGCCAATCACGAAGTGCGCGATTTCGTGCGGCGGGTCGAGCAGGGACTCGGCACGGTTGATCCAGTGTTCTCGGTGGAGCCGAAACTCGACGGTCTTGCGATCAGCCTGGTTTATCGCGACGGCCTGTTCGTGCAGGGCGCGACCCGCGGCGATGGCACGACCGGCGAAGACGTCACCGCCAACCTGCGCACCGTCAAGGCCATCCCGCTGAAATTGCGTAGCCACGGTTGGCCGGCGCTGCTGGAAGTGCGTGGTGAAGTGTTCATGCCCAAGGCCGGCTTCGATGCCTACAACGCACGCATGTTGCGCGAAGGCGGCAAACCGCTGGCGAATCCGCGCAATGGTGCGGCGGGTTCGCTGCGTCAGCTCGATCCCCACGTGACGGCGGGGCGGCCTTTGGCGTTCTACGCCTACGGCGTGTATTTGCCGGACGAACCTGATGGCGTGATCGCCGACCGCCACAGCGCTGCAATGGCGAAGCTGCGCGAATGGGGATTTCCCATCAGTCCGCAGAACGAACTGGCGCACGGCGCCGAAGGTTGCCTCGCGTACTTCCGCAAGATCGGCGCGGCGCGCGCTACCTTGCCTTACGGTATCGACGGCGTGGTGTACAAGGTCGATCGCTACGATCAGCAACGCGAGCTGGGGTTCGTTTCGCGGGCGCCGCGCTGGGCGCTCGCGCACAAGTTTCCGGCCGAGGAACAGTCCACGATCGTCGAAGCGATCGACATCCAGATAGGCCGCACCGGCGCCGCGACCCCGGTCGCGCGCCTGAAGCCCGTGCAGGTCGCCGGAGTCACCGTCACCAACGCCACCTTGCACAATGCCGACCAGGTCGCGCGCCTCGACGTACGTGTCGGCGACAGCGTGATCGTGCGCCGCGCGGGTGACGTGATCCCCGAAGTCGTGCGCGTGATCCTCGAACGCCGGCCCGCACACACGCAGCCGTGGAAGATGCCGTCCCATTGCCCGATCTGTGGTTCCGCGATCGAACGCGAGGACGGCGAGGCCGCCGCACGCTGTACCGGTGGGTTGGTGTGCGCGGCGCAGCGCCGCGAGGCCATCCGGCACTTCGCATCACGCCGCGCGATGGACATCGACGGGCTGGGCGAGCGCTATATCGAGGATCTGATCGAGTTCGGTTACGTGCATTCGATCGCCGATTTGTACAAGCTCACGTTGGACGATTTCGTCGCGATGAAACGTCGTGCCGAGGAACGCGACGGGCTGGTGCCGGAAACGGTGAAGGCCGGCAAGATCGCCACCCGCTGGGCTGAAAACCTGATCGCCGCAATCGCCACGAGCAAGGACACCACGCTTGAGCGTTTCCTGTTCGCGCTAGGCATCCCGGACGTCGGCGAGGCGACGGCAAAAACACTCGCGCGCCACTTCGGTTCACTCGATGCCCTGATGCAGGCGGGCGAGGCCGCGTTGACCGAAGTGCCCGACGTCGGCCCGATCATGGCGGCGCACATCACGGCATTCTTCGCCGAACCGCGCAATCGCGATGCCATCGGCGCCTTGCGCGCAGCCGGCGTGCATTGGCCGGAGTCCACGCCGCAGCGCGATGTCGCCGGGCCACTCGCCGGCCAGACCGTGGTCTTGACCGGCAGCCTTTCCGCGCTGACGCGCGACGAAGCGAAAGACAAACTGGAGGCCTTGGGCGCCAAGGTCGCCGGCTCGGTTTCGAAGAAGACCGCATTCGTCGTGGCCGGCGAGGCCGCCGGTTCCAAACTCGACAAGGCGCAGGCGCTCGGCGTTGAAATCTGGGACGAGGCGCGGTTGCTGGCCTATCTGCAGGAGCAGGCATGAACGTCGCTGTACACGCTCGCAAGCCCTCTCCCCCAAACGGCTGCATCGTTTGGCGGAGAGGCGGCCGTAGGCCGAGCGCGCAGCGCAGGTGAGGGGGCATGACCGAACGCGCCCGGCAACTCCGTCGTGCACAGACCGATGCGGAACGCAAATTGTGGTCGCGCCTGCGCGCTGACCAACTCGGCGTGAAGTTTCGTCGCCAACATCGCCTTGCCGGCTACATCCCGGACTTTGCCTGCCTTGATGGCCGATTGGTGATCGAACTTGACGGCAGCCAGCACTTTGACCAGCAAGGCTACGATGAACGACGCACGCGCGCGCTTGAACGGCTGGGTTTCAGGATGCTCCGCTTCTGGAACAACGACGTCCTGCTTCGCACCGAAGATGTTCTGCAAACCATCATCCACGCCTTGAACGAACCCTTGCCCCCTCACCCCAACCCTCTCCCCCGACAAGGGCGGGGGAGAGGGAGCAAAGCCAGCGCGACCGCGTCGGCGATGCCAACCGTTCCATCTGCATCCCCCCCAGCGTGCCCGTTGCCAGAGGCGCCGCCCACGTCACCTCAACCTTCCCCGACACGCGTGGCGTCGGAGGCGCCTGTCGAAACAACTCCCTCTCCCCCGACAGGCCTTTCGTCGGGGGAGAGGGTTGGGGTGAGGGGGAAGAGTCCACGAGTTGCGTCGTCGTCGAACAATCGCCGCGGGTCCCACGAAGCGACGACGCCAGCCGCCGATGCGTTGCGTCTGCGCGCGCGACTGAACGCGGCGATGCGCGAGTTCTTCGCGAGCCGCGACGTCATGGAAGTCGAGACGCCAATCCTGTCCGCGGCCGGCAATACCGAGCCGAACATCGACAGCTTCAGCACCGGTTTCAGTGGCCCGATTGCTGCTGGTGCACGCACGCGTTACCTGCGCACGTCGCCCGAGTTTCCGTTGAAGCGACTGCTGGCGGCGGGCATCGGCGACTGCTACGAATTGGGCCGCGTGTTCCGCAACGGCGAGGCGGGTGCATCGCACAACCCGGAATTCACGATGCTCGAGTGGTATCGCGTCGGGTTTGATCACCGCCGGCTTGCGCTGGAATGCGCGCAACTGGTACGCACGGCGCTGGCATTGGCCGGGCGCGGCGCAACGGTCCAGGCCACCAGCTATCGCGACTGGTTCCAGTCCGGCCTCGGGATCGATCCGTTTGCGGCCGGCGAATCATCGTTGCGCGAGCCCCTGCGCGAGTTTTCCATCAATTCCGATGGCCTGACTCGCGACGATTGGCTGGATTTGCTGGTGACGCACCGCTTGCAGCCTGCGCTGCCACACGACGGCATCACGATCGTTTACGACTTCCCGGCGACGCAGTGTTCGTTGGCGCGCATTCGGCATGCAAGTCCGCCCGTGGCCGAGCGCTTCGAGCTGTACCTCGGCCGGTATGAGCTCGCCAACGGCTACCACGAATTGAACGATGCAGCGGAGCAGCGCGCGCGCTTCGAGCGCGACAACTTGCGCCGCCGCGAACGTGGTCAACCCGAATTGCCGATCGACGAAAATCTGCTGGCGATACTGGATGCCTTGCCCGACTGCGCCGGTGTCGCGCTGGGCGTCGACCGTCTGCTGATGCATCTGGCCGCTACCGACGATATCCGCGACGTCATCGCGTTTCCGTTCGCGCAGGCGTAAGAGGCGATCAGAACTCGAGGTTCTGCGCGGCGCACAGATAGTCGACCAGCGGCGCGAGGCGCTTGAAATGATCGACCGCGAATCCGAACAGTTTCGGTGAGCAGGCCAGGGCGTCGTCGAAGCCGACGCCGGCGGCGTAACTCTTGCGCTTCAGGTCTTCGAGGAGCGGATGATCGACGGGGAAACCCTGCGGTGCGCGTTTCAGCGACTCGCCCCAGAATTCGTAGTGTTCGCGGAAGGCGCGGCTGTGCGCGGCACGCTTCCATGCGGCTGGATTGTCGACGATGAAGTTGCGGATGTTGCGCAAGGTGTGGTTTTCGGGGTGCCACAGCCCCGCGCCGACGAAGCAGTCGCCCGGCGCGATGTGCAGGTAGAACGAAGGCGCGGCGATCTCGCGCCGGCGTTCGTGGAACAGGCGCGCGCCGGCCCACGACTTGTAGGGCGCCTTGTCGCCGGAAAACCGGGTGTCACGCTGGATCCGGAACAGCGAGCCGCCAACCTTGCGCGGATCGGCGCGGTAATGCGTGCTGATCTTTGCCAGCGGTGCCTGCAGGTCGGCGATCAGTTGCAGGTACGGCTCGCGTACGTGGGTTTCGTAGGCGACCTGGTGCGCCTTGAACCACGGACGGTTGTTGTTGCGGCCAAGTGCACGCAGGAATTTGAAAGTGGCGGGCGAAAAGTACGCGTGCGGCATGTCAGGTTCCGATTTCATCGCGGAGCGTTGCGCCCCAGGCCTGCAGCTGATCGAGGACCACCTGGCCGGGACCGGATGGTGTCTCGGCGCGCAGGCGCGCGACGGTCGCGAAGTATTGTTCGAAGGTCAGGGTGGTGGTCTCGGTTTCGCGATTCAACTTGTCGCGCACGAAGTTGCGCCACCGCGAGGCCTCGTCCGGTGACAGGGTTTCCGGCCAGTTGCGTGCCCGGTAGCGGAACAACAGTTCCGGGTAACGTGGATCGTCGAATGCGAAATCGGTGCTGCCGAGACGCGCGGGCGGGGTCGCGCGCACCTTGGCGCAGCGGCGACGGTCGCCATCGGAGGCGAAGCCAGCGTAGAGGCGGCATTCGGGGTCTTCGCGTTCCGGCCAGCGGTTCGCCGACGCTGCAAAGGCGCGGCGCACCCGTTCGGCCAGACCTTCGCTGGAACGGATGCAATCCAGATGCTGCAGGCAGGCGTCGGGATCCAGCGCGACGCGCGCGACGTCCGTGCCGCGCAGGGTTTCCACCGGCGCAAGGAAGGGTGACTTGTTGGCGTGCACCTCTTTCAACGGCGGACGCACGATGTCGTCCGGTAGATCATCGCGCGGCGTGAACATGCGCTCGACCAGGTCGTCCGGATCAAGATCAATCCACGCGTCGGGATCGACGCCGAGATCGGCGACGATGAAGGTTCCCGCCCGATCGGGGTGCTCGGTGATCGGTGCGACCATCGCCAGGCAGCCGCGGGCGGGCGGGTAGCGGCCGGATACGTGCAGCAGCGGCTGCATGCCGGGCAGGGCGGATGCCAGCATCGCCGTGACTGCCTTCTTCTCGCGCAGTTTGAAGTACCAGTCATACAGGCGTGGCTGTTGCGCGCGCAGCAGGCGCGCCAGCGCGATGGTGGCTTCGACGTCGGACAACGCGTCGTGTGCACGCTTCTGTGCGAGTTGATTCGCGGGCGCAAGCTGGTCGAGCTTGAACGACGGCATGCCATCGTCGCGCGTCGGCCATTCGATGCCGTCGGGACGCAGCGCGTAGCAGGCACGCGCGAGATCCATGATGTCCCAACGCGAGTTGCCGTTCCGCCACGCGTGCTCGTAGGGATCGAAAAAGTTGCGGTAGAAAAGGTTGCGGTTTACTTCATCGTCGAAGCGGATCGTGTTGTAGCCGACCGAACAGGTGCCGGGCTGTGCCATGAGTTCATGCACCCTGCCGGCGAAGTCCGATTCGAGCAGGCCGTCGCGTGCGGCGTCCTGCGGCGTGATGCCGGTGATCAGGCAGGCTTCGGGATGCGGCAAGGCATCGCGCGACGGTGCGCAGTGGAACGATTCCGGTTCGCCGATCGCGCGCAGTTCCAGATCGGTGCGGATCGCGGCGAACTGCGCCGGGCGATCGCGCACGGTGTCGGTTCCGGTGGTCTCGTAGTCGTACCACAACAGCGTTGGCGTAGGCATCGGGCCAGCCTACGGCGGCCGGCGGCGCAAGGCAATCATCGCGCGCACTTGTGCTATGTTGGTCGACTTGATTGACAGGAGAACTGCATGGCCGGCTGTGCCGACGACAATCTCATCTGGGTCGATCTCGAGATGACCGGATTGTGTACGGATACCGATTCGATCATCGAGATCGCGACGGTAGTGACCGACCGTGATTTGAACGTGTTGGCCGAGGGGCCGCAGTTCGCGATCCACCATGTCGAAGCGCGCCTGCTGGCGATGGACGACTGGAACCGCAGCCACCACGCCAAGTCGGGGTTGTGGCAACGCGTGCTGGAGTCGGACATCGCGCATGGCGACGCCGAAGCGCGGACGCTCGAGTTTCTGAAGCAGTGGGTGCCGGAAGGCAAGTCACCGATCTGCGGCAATTCGATTTGCCAGGACCGCCGCTTCCTGCATCGACAGATGCCGACGCTGGAGCGCTACTTCCACTATCGCAATCTCGACGTGTCGACGCTGAAGGAACTGGCGCGCCGCTGGGCCCCGGCGGTGGCCAGGGGTTTCAACAAGGATGCCGCGCACACCGCGCTTTCCGACATCATGGATTCGATCGAGGAGTTGCGTTACTACCGCGCGCACATGGGCGAGTTGTCGGGTCTGTAGCAGGCCCTAGCCACTGCCGTTCGCTGCGTCATCCAGCAGCACGTCCACGCCGGATTCGGGTGCGATGGACGCCGCGGGAATGGGGTCGCCCTGCTTCCAGCGCTTGATGGCATCACGCTTGCCGGCACCTTCAACCAGGAACAACACCGCGTGCGCGTTGGACAGCCGGTGCGCGCTTGCCGACACGCGCTCCGGCGGCGGCTTGGGCGAGTCGAAGACCGCCAGAACGGCCGGTGAGTCGGCATGCTCACCCCAGTCGTGGCCGGGGAACAGGCTGGCGGTGTGGCCGTCTTCGCCGATCCCGAGCAGCACCATGTCGAACGCATCAATCGCGCGCAGCTCGCGCGCGTACAACATCGCGGCTTCGCGCGCGCCCAACTCCGCGGGAATCGGATGCATGTTGGCGGCCGGAATGGCGACGTGGTCCAACCACTCGTTGCGCGCCATCTTGCTGTTGCGTTCGGGATCATCCGCAGGCAGGCAACGCTCGTCGCCGTACCAGATGTGCCAGCGCGTCCAGTCCGCATCGGCGGTGCGCAAGGCGCGATACAGCTTGCGCGGGGTGTTGCCGCCGGCCAGCACGATGTCGAAGGCGGCGTGTTGCGCAATCGCATCGTGCGCCGCGGCGAGCACGCGTGCCAAGGCGTTGGCGCACAGCGAGGTGTCGTCCGGGAACACATGCCAGCGTGCGCTCTGTGCGGGCAGGGCGGCCGTCACGCGAGCTACTCCTTCTTCATCGCGTGGCCGCCGAACTGATTGCGCATCGCCGACAGCAGCTTGTCGGTGTACGAGTCGGAGTCGCGCGAACGCAGGCGTTCGATCAGTGATGCGGTGATGATCGGCGCGGGCACGTCGAGGTCGATGGCCTCGGCGACCGTCCAACGCCCTTCGCCGGAGTCGACCACGTACGGCGCGATGCCATCCATTCCGGGGTTCTTCTCCAATGCGTCGGCGGTCAGATCCAGCAGCCACGAGCGAACCACCGACCCGTAGCGCCAGATTTGTGCGATCTGTGCCAGGTCGAGCTTGAACTCTTCCTTGTGCTGCATGATCGAGAAACCTTCCGCGTAGGCCTGCATCAATCCGTATTCGATGCCGTTGTGGACCATCTTGACGAAGTGTCCGGAGCCGACCGGGCCGACGTGTCCCCAGCCCTTTTCCTTGCCGGGAGCCAGCGCCTGGAACAGGGGCTTGAGGTGGTCCACGACTTTCTTGTCGCCGCCGACCATCATGCTGTAGCCCTGCTTGAGGCCCCAGACGCCGCCGCTGGTGCCGCAGTCGACGAAGTCGATCTCCTTTTTCGACAGCAGGGCCGCGTGCCGCTGGTCGTCCTTGTAGTTGGAATTTCCGCCATCAATCACGATGTCGCCCCTGGCGAGCTTGCCGGAGAGCGCCTTGACGGTGTCATCCACCACTTTCCCGGCTGGCACCATCATCCACACCGCGCGCGGCCCCTTGAGCGCCTTGAGCAGCTTGTCCATGGAGTCGACCGCCTTGCCACCAGCGTCGATCAATGCCTGTCGGGCCTTGACGTTCGGGTCGAAGCCGATGACTTCATGGCCGGCCTTCATCAGGCGTTGCGACATGAAGTTGCCCATCTTGCCGAGGCCGATCATTCCAAGTTGCATGTGAGTCTCCTTCCTGTGCGTGGTTGCGGCGCCGGCATCCGGCGAAACGTCGATGTTAGCCCGCGTGACGATTCACTGCAGGTGATTTGGGTGTGGCCGATCCGTAGACCTGCTTAGCGCTGATTTTCAACATGATTAAACCTGGAATACTCAATTATCGTCATTCCGGGGCCATCACCGGCTTCATCGGTGATGGAACCCGGAATCCAGTTCTTGACCGCGAATCGAGAAGCTGGATTCCGGGTTCTGCCCGCAAACAGCGCGGGCAGCCCCGGAATGACAAAGTAATTTTGTTGAACTTTAGTGCCAAGCAGGTCCGTAGACGGAGCTTTTGATACGGATAAAGGCGGACGAATCCGGATTGGAGAGACGGATCCGCTTCGATCCGCTCTGATCCGTGTCGAGTGCTTTTTCGCGCTTCCGGATTACTCGGGTGCTTTCAGGCGCCGCTTGTTGACGTGAAACAACGGCGCGTTGCCTTCCAGGTCCTTGCCCTGGAAGTAACCGCGCTGCCATTTCTTCGACACGGCCGCGGGATCACCATCGTGCAGGGCCTGGTTGAACTCGGCGCGCGACTTGCCCCACTCGGTGTAGTCGGCCTTGAGTTTCGGCTCGTCATCGATGTTGGCGAGTTTCGGCGTGACGTTGTCCAGCAAGGCGTGCGGGCAGAACGTCACGAAGCAGAACGGGTCGCCCTTCTTGAAGCGCACCGTACCCGGCCGCGTGAAGCGCCAGTTCATCGTGAAGGGAAACGGCAACCAGTCGGTCTCGACCATGCCGTCGAGTGCGTGGATGCCGTCGATTGCGAAGTTCGGCGCGCCGCGCACCCACAGTCCCCATCCGGGCGAGGTACGAAACAGCCAGCCGGTGTGGAACGTCAGGATGCCGTGGCCGAAGTGCGAAGTAATGAGTGCGCGCAGTGCGTTCGGGTCCACGCCCGGTGCCCGCGCGGTGACCGCGTCGATGCCCTGACCGCCGTTCCACTGCACTTCGAAATCCAGCGGCGAGGTCAGTTCCCAGCCGCTGGTGTTGGCCGTCGACAGCGGCAGGCACCGATAGGCGTAATGGTCGTTGGTGTCATCCATCCACTGGCGGTCGCGGCGGCCGGGGACGATCGGCGCGGCGCGCGGATCGACCCGGTAGCAGATCAACTGCGGCGTGGCGCCAGGCGGAATATCGGCGAGCGTGGGTACTTCCAGCGCATGCATCGGGCACGCGCTTGGCTTGGTGGCAGTCTCGGACATGCAGCTTCTCCGGCGAAGTTGAGCCACGAATCTGGTAAACCCCGCATCCTGTGCCCGATCGCGGCGCAGGTCAAGTTGCGCCGCCGCATGCTTTCACGAACGATTGAAGTGGCTGCGCGCATACTGGACGACGTTGTGCGAGCGCGCACGGATCACGCAAGGACCAGCCCATGACCGACGACACAGCAAATTCTCGCGCTTGCGTGCAACTGCTTGGCAGCCGCGACTACACGGTGGCATTGACGCCGGAGGGCGCTGGCTGCAGCCGCTGGAAGGGACTTGCCATCACGCGTTGGCATGCGGGCGACAGCCACGAACAGGGTGGCTACGTGTACCTGCGGGACACGACCGATGGCAGGGCCTGGTCAGCCAGCGCGCGCCCCTGCGGCGGTACCGTTCGTCATTGGTTCGATGAGGCGATGGCGCGCTTCGCACGTCGCGATGGCGCCATCACGACCACGCTCGAAGTCGCGGTCGACCCGGAACATGCGGTGGAAATACGGGGCGTCGGCGTGCGCAATGACGGACCCGTCGGGCGCCTCATTGAATTGACGTCGTACGCCGAACTCGTGTTGGGCTCCGCCCGTGGTGACGACGCGCACCCGGCCTACTCGAAGATGTTCGTGCAGACCGAGTTCGAGGATGGCGTGTTGCTGGCGTGGCGGCGCAAGAAGGACCCGTCCGAACCTGACATCTGGGCCGCGCATGCGTTGGTGGTCGATGGCGCCGAGGCAGGCAAGCGCGAATGCGAAACCGATCGCGCACGCTTCATCGGTCGTGATGGTTCGCTGGCAGCGCCGGCGGCCACGCGCTCCAGCCTGTCCGGCAGCGTCGGCACGGTGCTGGATCCGGTCTTCAGCCTGCGCACGCGCATCAAGGTGCCCGCTGGCGCAACGCGCCGGGCCGCGTTCGTAACTGCCGTTGCCACTTCGCGCGATGAAGTGCTGGCGCTGATCCGCCAGTATCTCGCGCCCGCCGCATGCGCAAGTGTGTTTGCGCGTGCGCGTGGTGCTGCGGCGCAAGTCTTGCACGAAGAAGGTATCGACGCGCGGTCCGCACGCGCGTTTGGATCCCTTGCGGGCGCGCTGGCGGGCGCTGATGCGTCCTTGCGTGCCGATCCTGCGGTGACGGCCAAGGGCGAGGGTGGGGCGCCGGTGCTGTGGGCCAAGGGCATCTCGGGCGACCTTCCGATTGTTCTGGCGCGGGTCGCCGATGCAGCTGGCGTGGCGCTGGTCGCAGACCTGCTGCGTGCGCAGCGCTACCTGCGGGCGCGACAGTTGCCCGCTGATTTGCTGGTGCTCGATGCGTCCGTCGGCAGCGATGTGGCGGCGACCGCAGCGGCGTTGCAGCCGCTGCGTGACGCAAACAGTGATGGCGGCAAATCGCAGGGCTCGTTGTTCGTGCTGCGCGAGGCTGAGCTCGATGCGCGTTTGCGTACAGGTGTGTACACGGCCGCAAGCGTTGTGTTCGACGGTGCAGGTGGCGACCTTGCCGCGCAGCTGGCCGGGCGTGATTGTGCCGACGGCGTGCTCACGTTCACGCCGCGGCCGGGCTCGCGTGCCCGCGGAGGTCAACCTGCGGGCATGCCGAGGCCCGCGGAGCTCGATCATTGGAATGGCATCGGCGGGTTCGCGAAGGATGGCCGCGAATTCGTGACGATCCTGCGCGATGGCATGCACACGCCGGCGCCGTGGGCGCATGTCATCGCCAATCCGGATTTCGGGTTCCTCGTTACCGCGACAGGTGGCGGCTATGCGTGGGCCAGCAACAGCCAGCAGAACCAGATCACGCCGTGGTCGAACGATGCGGTGTGCGATCCGCCGGCGCAGGGGTTTCTGCTGCGTGACCGCGATGACGACACCGAGTGGAGCGCCACGGCATCGCCACTGCGTGCCGGTGGTGCGACCTACGTTGCGCGATTCGGCGCGGGATACGCGCGCTTCGATGCCAACGTGCACGGCATTGAATCCGAATTGACACAGTGCATTGCAACGACCGATGCAGTGCAGTTGTCGCGCTTGCGCCTGCACAACCGCAGTGGGCGCGCGCGCCGCATCACGGTTGCGCAAGCGACCACATGGCGCCTGGGCGCGATCGGCAGCGACCCACGCGCGACCACGTTCAGCGACGCCGACTCGGCGCGCGGCGCAGTGTTCGCGCGCAATGCATGGCGGGACGAGTTCACGCAGGCAACCGCATTCATCGCCTGCGGCGCGGAAGCCGTGGACTGCGGCAGCGAAGCCGATCGCAGTGCCGTCGTCACGCAGGTGGAGCTTGCGCCAGACGCGAGCGTCGAGCTGCTGTTCCTGCTCGGAGAAGGCGCCGACCGCGCGGCCGCCGAGGCCCTCGTTGACCGCTATCGCGATGCGGATTTCGAAGCCGCACTCGCGGCGTCAGGCGAGCTGTGGGACGGCGTGCTCGAACCGTTGCAGGTCGAGACGCCGCAGCACTCGATCGACCTGTTGGTGAACCGCTGCTTGCCGTACCAGGTGCTGGCCTGTCGGCTGTGGGCGCGCACCGCTTTCTATCAGGCCAGCGGTGCGTTCGGGTTTCGCGACCAGCTGCAGGACGTCGGCGCGCTGTGCATTGCGCGGCCGGACCTGGCGCGCGAACACATCCTGTTGTCGGCGTCGCGCCAGTTCGAGGAAGGTGACGCGCAACACTGGTGGTTGCCCCCGTCCGGCAAGGGCGTGCGCACGCGCATCGTGGACGACCGGCTGTGGCTGCCATACATCGTCGCGCATTACGTCACCACTACCGGCGACAAGGCGATCCTCGATGTGCAGGTGCCATTCGTGCATGGCGATGCGCTGCAGCCCGGCCAGACTGATGCCTTCTTCGCACCCGCCAAGACCGCCACCACCGCAACGCTGTTCGAGCATTGCGCCCGCGCCATCGATGTGAGCCTTGCGAATGGCGCGCACGGCCTGCCCCTGATGGGCACCGGCGACTGGAACGACGGCATGAACCGCGTCGGTGCCGGTGGCAAGGGCGAGAGCGTGTGGATGGGCTGGTTCCTGTGCAAGGTGATCGCCGATTTCGGACCGTTCGCGGATGCGCGGCGCGATGCGCGCGCGTCCAGTTGGCGTGACCACGTACGCGCGCTGCAGCTCGCACTCGAAACCAAGGCGTGGGACGGCGCGTGGTACCGGCGCGCGTTCTATGACGATGGCACGCCGCTCGGCACCGCCTCCGACGAGGAGTGCCGCGTGGAATCGATGGCGCAATCGTGGGCGGTAATCAGCGAAGCGGGTGACCCCGAGCGCGCGCGGCAGGGCATGCAAGCGGTCAACCAGTACCTGGTCCGCCCGCACGACGGCGTGGTCGCGTTGTTCACCGCACCGTTTGACCGCACCTCGCACGATCCCGGTTACATCAAGGGTTACCCGCCGGGCCTGCGCGAGAACGGCGGCCAGTACACCCACGGTTCGATCTGGTCGCTGATCGCCTTCGCGATGCTCGGTGACGGCGACAAGGCTGGCGAACTGCTGGAGATTTTCGATCCGATCCGGAAATCGGACTCGCCGGAGAAAATCGAGCGCTACAAGGTCGAGCCCTATGTCGAGTGTGCGGACGTCTATGCGGTCGCGCCGCTGGCCGGGCGCGGCGGTTGGACGTGGTACTCGGGATCAGCAGGCTGGCTGTACCGCGCCATCGTGGAATGGGTGCTGGGCTTCCGCCTGCAGGGCGACCGGTTGCTGCTCGATCCCTGCATTCCACGCGGCTGGCGTGGCTTCACGTTGCGTTATCGCCACCGCACCAGCAGCTACCGGATCGAGCTGGAAAACCCCGGCCGTGTCTGCCGCGGCATCGCCAGCATCGAAGTGGATGGTGTAACGTTAGAGGACTCGAACGCCGGCATTGCCCTGGTCGATGACGGCGCAACGCACCATGTTCGCGTGACCATGCGCAAGGAAACAAATTGATGCCCACGGCCAAGTCCGATGCCTTCGTGTTTTTCGGCGCCACCGGCGACCTTGCCTACAAGCAGGTCTTCCCGGCGCTGCAGGAGCTGATCAAGCACGGCAAACTCGACATGCCGGTCATCGGCATCGCACGCTCCGGCTGGGACGTCGAACACTTGCGCCAGCGCGCGCGCGACAGTCTCACCGCCCATGGCGGCGTCGATAAAAAGGCTTTCGCCAAACTCTCGAAGCAGCTGCGCTATATCGACGGCGATTACAACGACGCGGCCACGTTCACGCATCTGCGCGAAGCCCTCGGCAGTGCCGAACATCCGCTGCACTACCTCGCGATTCCGCCCAGCATGTTCGTGCCGGTGGTGAAAGGGCTTGCCGCATCGGGGTGTGCAAAGGGCGCACGAGTGATCGTGGAGAAGCCGTTCGGACGCGACCTTGCCTCAGCGCGTGCGCTCAACCGCACCCTGCACCGTTATTTCCGCGAGCAGAACATTTTCCGCATCGACCATTACCTCGGCAAGGAGCCGGTGCAGAACCTGCTGTATTTCCGCTTCGCCAACGCACTGCTGGAGCCCATCTGGAACCGCGACAACATCGCCAGCGTACAGATCACCATGGCCGAGGATTTTGGTGTGCAGGGCCGCGGCCGGTTCTATGACGGCGTTGGCGCGATCCGCGACGTGGTGCAAAACCACATGTTCCAGGTGCTGGCGTTGCTGGCGATGGGGCCGCCCGCGGATCGCAGCGCTGATGCGATCCGCGACGAAAAGCTGCAGGTTTTCCGCTCGATGTGCGCGATGCGGCCGGAAGACCTCGTGCGCGGCCAGTTCGATGGTTATCGCAAGGAGCCGGGGGTGGCGAAGGATTCGACCGTGGAAACCTTCGCGGCGTTGCGCCTGCACATCGACAGTTGGCGTTGGGCCGGGGTGCCGTTCGTCATTCGCGCCGGCAAGCAGTTGCCGGTGAAGTGCACCGAGGTGCTGGTGCGGCTCAAGCATCCGCCGCAGCGCGTTTTCGATGACGCGCCGGACAGCGATGTGAACTGTTTTCGTTTCCGCCTGAATCCCGATGTGATCATCTCGCTCGGCGCACGCGTCAAGGAACCCGGCGAGGCGATGACGGGCCATCCGGTGGAACTGGTTGCGCACCGCCGCGCGCGGGACGAAATGGCGCCCTACCAGCGACTGCTGGGCGACGCGATCGACGGCGATTCGGCCTTGTTCACGCGCGACGACTGCGTCGAGGAAGCGTGGCGGGTGCTCGACCCGGTGCTTGGCGACAAGGTCCCGGTGCACAAGTACAAGGCCGGCAGTTGGGGCCCGAAGGAAGCCAACGCGCTGGTCACCGACATCGGTGGCTGGAACGATCCCAGGCTCGATGCCGTGCCGAAGAAGACCCAATGAGCGAGCCTGCACCCATCGTGTTCCTGTTCGATGTCGACAACACCCTGCTTGACAACGATCGCGTGCACGACGATTTCGACGGGCACATCGCCGAACAATTTGGTTCGGACGAGGCCGGCCGTTACTGGAAGATTTACGAGGCGTTGCGCGACCAGCTCGGCTATGCCGATTACCTTGGCGCGGTCCAGCTGTTCCGATTGGGCTGTGGCGACGAACTGCGGGTGCAGCGTCTCGCCGCGTTCCTGCTGGACTATCCATTCGCGGACAGGTTGTATCCGGGCGCGCTGGATGCGATCGCACACCTGTCGCAGTTCGGTCCCTGCGCCGTCCTGTCCGATGGCGACGTGGTGCTGCAGCCGCGCAAGATTCGCAAGTCCGGCATCGAAGCTGCCGTCGACGGGCGGGTCTTGATCTACATCCACAAGGAGCGCATGTTGGATGACGTGGCCGGACACTATCCCGCCCGGCATTACGCGATGGTCGAAGACAAGCTGCGCGTACTCGACGGCATGAAGAGCCGCTGGCGTGAGCGCCTGACCACAGTGTTCGTGCGCCAGGGCCATTACGCCAACGATGCGGCCGCGCGCAAGCAATACCCGCCAGCACAAATCGAACGAGGCGGCATTGGCGAGCTTTGCGGCATGCCCGTCGCCGCCTTCCTCACTGCAACCCAACCGGCAACCGCCACGGAGTGAAGCCATGAACGCCACCCAACAATTGCACGACCTCGGCCAGAGCATCTGGCTGGACAACATCACCCGCGGCATCCTCAATGACGGCACGCTCGCGCGCTATATCGCCGAGGACAACGTCACCGGCCTCACCTCCAATCCGTCGATCTTCGACAAGGCAATTTCGGGCGGCAGCGACTACGACAGCGCGGTCGCGGAATTGCTGGCGCAGGGCCAGAAGGGCGAGGAGTTGTTCTTCTCGCTGGCGCTGCAGGATCTCACCCGCGCCGCCGACTTGTTCAAGCCTGCGCACCACCACAGTGACGGCGTCGACGGTTTCGTGTCACTGGAAGTGTCGCCGCTGCTCGCCGACGACACGCATGCAACGATCGAATCGGCGGTGGCGTTGCACGCGAAGGCGCGTCGCGACAATTTGTTCATCAAGATTCCCGGTACGCCCGCGGGTATCCCCGCGATCGAGGAGGCCATCTACCGCGGTGTTCCGATCAACGTCACGCTGCTCTTCTCGCGCGAGCAGACGCTGGCCGCAGCCGAGGCGTGGATGCGCGGGATCGAGCGCCGCATCGCGGAAGGCAAGGCGCCCAATGTCGACTCGGTGGTATCGCTGTTCGTGAGCCGCTGGGACGTGGCCGTCGCTGGCAAGGTTCCGGCGGAACTCGACAACCGGCTTGGCATCGCGATCGCCCAACGCACCTGGAAGGCATGGTGCGAACTGCTCGAGACGCCGCGCTGGAAGAAAATCGTTGCTGCCGGCGTGCACCCGCAACGCCTGTTGTGGGCCAGCACCGGCACCAAGGATCCGAAGGCGCCCGACACGCTCTACGTGGAAGCGCTGGCCGCACCCGGCACCATCAACACGATTCCCGACAAGACCTTGCTGGCCTTCGCCGACCATGGCCGGTTGCACGGGAGCATGCCGAACGACGGAGGCGACTGCGAGCAGGTCATCGCGCAGTTCAACGCCGCCGGTATCGACGATGCGGCGTTGGCTGGCCAGCTGCAGCGCGAAGGCGCGGAGAAGTTCGTCAAGTCGTGGCATGACTTGCTGGGCCGGATCGCGCAGAAGAGTGCGAGTGTGGAAGCGGCGGGGCAGGGAGCGCAAGCATGAGTGCACCTTCATTGCGGACGTCGGCGGAATGGACAGCGCTGACTCGGCACTGGCAGGCGCTGCGCGGCACCACGCTGAAGGGATTGTTCGATGCGGAAGCCGGGCGCGGCACCCGCATGGTCGCCGACGCTGCCGGCTTGCATCTGGACTACTCCAAGAACCTCGCCACGGATGAGACCTTGCGCCTGCTGCAGAAGCTGGCGAAGGCGCGCGGCGTGTTCGCGCGCCGCGATGCAATGTTCCGTGGCGACAAGATCAACGAGACAGAAAAACGCGCGGTGCTGCACGTGGCACTGCGCGCGCCGCGTGGCGAGCGCATCCTGGTGGATGGCAAGGATGTCGTGCCGGAAGTACATGCCGTGCTCGACCGCATGGCTGCCTTCTGCGACAAGGTGCGCTCGGGCGAGTGGCGCGGGCATTCCGGCAAACCCATCCGCAACGTCATCTCCATCGGGATCGGCGGATCCGACCTTGGTCCGGTGATGGCCTACGAGGCGCTGAAGTATTACAGCCGCCGCGACATGACGTTTCGCTTCGTGTCGAATGTCGACCCCACCGATTTCGTCGAGGCCACCGGCGACCTGCATCCCGAGGACACCCTGTTCGTCGTTTGCTCGAAAACCTTCACCACGCTGGAAACCCTGACCAATGCGCGGGCCGCCCGCGACTGGTGCCTTGGCCAGCTCGGTGGTGACGAGAGTGCCGTTGCAAAGCACTTCGTTGCGGTTTCGAGCAATGCCGCCGAAGTCGAAAAGTTCGGCATCGATACCGCCAACATGTTCGGCTTCTGGGATTGGGTCGGCGGCCGCTATTCGATGGATTCGGCGATCGGCTTGTCCACGATGCTGGCGATCGGGCCCGAGGCATTCCGCGAGATGCTGGCAGGCTTTCACGCCATGGACGAGCATTTCCGTAGCACGCCAGCCCAGCGGAACCTGCCGGTGCTGATGGGCCTGCTGTCGGTCTGGTACAACAATTTCTTCGGCGCGCAAACCGTGGCGGTGTTGCCGTACGCGCAATACCTGAAGCGCTTTCCGGCTTACCTGCAGCAGCTGACGATGGAGTCGAACGGCAAGCACGTTACGCTCGACGGCCAACATGTCGACTACGCGACCGGTCCGATTTACTGGGGCGAGCCCGGCACCAACGGCCAGCATTCGTTCTACCAGCTGATCCACCAGGGCACGCGCCTGATTCCGTGCGACTTCATCGGCTTCGAGCATGCGCTGACGCCACTGGGTGGGCAGCATGATCTTTTGATGGCCAACCTGATCGCCCAGACCGAGGCGCTCGCATTCGGCAAGACACCGCAGCAGGTGCGCGCCGAGGGCACTCCGGCGTGGCTGGTGCCGCACCGGGTGTGCGAAGGCAATCGCCCGACCAACACCATCCTTGTCGATCGCCTGACGCCGTATGCGCTCGGCACCCTGGTGGCGCTGTACGAACACAGCGTATTCGTCCAGGGTGCGGTCTGGAACATCGACTCGTTCGACCAGTGGGGCGTGGAACTCGGCAAGCAACTGGCGAACAAGGTGATCCCGCAACTGCAGGATGCGCGCGAGCCGGAACTGAAACACGACAGCTCGACCAACGCATTGATCCGCCGCTATCGAAAATCAAAGGCAACAACATCGGACGCGGGCAAGAGCGGATGAACGCGTACAAGCGCAAAGACGGCTCAAGGCAAGGCAGCTTGACGCGGAAAAAAGTTGATCAAAAGCAGATGTGTGTTGCAATCCATGGTCAGCCGTATCGATTCGGAAACGCTCTTGATTCGCTGTTCTCCACCCTTGTCGCTCCCCATGCTGTTACTTTGATACGTGTGCTTCCGCGTCAATCCGCGTCAAGAACGCTTTTCGGGAGTTGCATTTGAGCACTGAAAAAATTTCACCGTTGGCCGGCAAGCCGGCACCGAAGTCGATCCTGGTCGACGTTGCCAAGCTTTTGGCCGCATATGTGGATATATGTCCAGACGCGTCGAATCCTTCACAGCGCGTCGCATTCGGCACGTCCGGACACCGCGGCAGCTCGCTCGATGGCAGTTTCAACGAGTGGCACATCCTCGCGATCACGCAAGCCATTTGTGATTACCGCGCCAAGGAGTCGGTGACCGGGCCGCTCTACATCGGTTACGACACCCACGCGTTGTCCAAACCGGCGTTCAAGTCGGCGCTGGCGGTCCTGGCCGCAAATGGCGTGGAAGTGCGCACCTCGAAGCGCGGCGAATTCACGCCGACGCCGGCGATTTCCCACGCGATCCTGTGCCACAACCGCGGCCGCGAATCCGGGTTTGCCGATGGCATCGTGATCACGCCGTCGCACAATCCGCCCGACAACGGCGGATTCAAGTACAACCCGGTCAATGGCGGACCGGCGGGTACGGAAATCACCGCCTGGGTGCAGGATCAGGCCAATGACTATCTCGCCAACAAGCTTGCGGGCGTGAAGCGCGTACCGTTTGCGCAGGCTTGTGCGGGGACGACGACGCAGACCCACGACTATCTCGATGCGTACGTGACCGATCTTGCCAACGTGATCGATTTCGATGCCATCCGTGGCGCGGGGTTGAAACTCGCGGTTGACCCGTTGGGCGGGGCAGGGGTGCACTACTGGGCACCGATTGCAGAGCGCTACGGGCTCGACCTGACGGTGGTCAGCGAGGTGGTTGATCCGCAGTTTGCATTCATGACCGTCGATTGGGATGGCAAGATCCGGATGGATCCATCCTCGCAATATGCGATGCAACGGCTGCTGGCCTTGAAGGACGACTACGACGTTGCGTTTGCGTGCGATACCGATCATGACCGTCATGGCATCGTCACGCGTTCGACCGGATTGCTCAAGCCCAATCACTATCTGTCGGTGATGATTGACTTCCTGTTCCGTGAACGGAAGCATTGGCCGGAATCGGTGGCCATCGGCAAGACCGTGGTCAGTACCGCCATGATCGACCGGGTCGCAAGGAAGTCGGGCCACAAGCTGTACGAAACCCCGGTCGGGTTCAAATGGTTTGCGCCGGGATTGTTCGACGGCCAACTCGGCTTCGGTGGTGAGGAAAGCGCGGGTGCTTCCTTCCTGCGTCGCGATGGTTCGGTGTGGACCACCGACAAGGACGGCATCGTCCCGGCACTGCTTTCGGCTGAGATCACGGCCAGGGCAGGGCGCGACCCCGGCGAGGTCTACAAGGCGCTTGCCGATGAGCTTGGAAGCCCCCTCACCGACCGCGTCCAGGCGGTCGCATCTACAGAGCAGAAACAAAAGCTTGCCAAGCTTTCTGCAAGTGATATCACACTCGATTCGCTGGCTGGCGACAAGGTCAGCAGCGTGCTCGACAAGGCGCCCGGCAACGACGCGCCGATCGGTGGCATAAAAGTCACGACGGAATGCGGTTGGTTCGCGGCGCGGCCGTCCGGGACTGAAGACATCTACAAGATCTACGCCGAGAGCTTCAAGGACCGCAAGCACCTGGACGCGATTCTTGCGGAGGCGCAGCACATCGTCGACAAGGCCATCGCGTGATGACGGCCGCGCGCTTCAAGCTGGGCGACCACGTCGGCTGGAAGTCCGAAGCCGGCCACGTCAGCGGCACGATCATCAAAATCCACACCAGCGATTTTGATTACAAAGGCCACACGCATCGAGCGACGCCCGATGACCCGCAGTACGAAATCAAGAGCGACAAGACCGATCACGTCGCCGCGCACCGTGGCAAGGTGCTGAAACGGCTACCGAAACGACCCTGACGCCGGGCAACGGAAAATTACAGGCCAGGTGCTAGGGTGGAGTGCCACATCGACAAGGAGCAAACGTCATGTCGCACAACAACGTTTCGCAGGGCGCGGTCGCCGCTTCACGGGTCGGTGCGCCGCCCCGCATCGGCTGGACCGTGAGATTGCACGATGGTACGCCCGTGCTGATCCGGCCCATCGACCGGCAGGATGCCGATCTGGAACTGGAATTTCTCAATCAGTTGTCCCCCGAAATGCGCCACCTGCGCTTTCTTGGCCTGGTCCGTGAGCCGTGCCCGGACGTGGCCCGGCAGCTGACCGATCTTGATCCGTCGGTCGCCGCGGGTTTCATTGCCGTGGTTTCCGATGAAGGCCGGGACCGCCAGATCGGTGCCGCACACTTTCACGCCGATCCGAGCGGTCAGCGATGCGATTGTTCGGTCACGGTCGGCGACCATTGGCAGAAACGCGGGGTCGGCTCGTTGCTGATGCTCCAGCTCATCGAAGCTGCGAGGGTCCGCGGCATCCGGCAGATGCGCGCCTTTGCCCCGGCCAGTTCCGCGGGCAGCCGCCAGCTTGCAGAGCGGCTGGGATTCCAGCGCCGCCTGGATCCCCGTGATCCGGGCGCAGTGGTTTATCACCTCAAGCTGGCATAAGAACGCGGGAAGCCGGGGCAGGGTGCGGATCAGTCGATGGCTGCCCTGATCAGGCTTGGGCTTGGGCGTCGACAGCACCGTGCAAATCCGCGCCTGCGTGCGGCAATTGCTGGACGGGGTGGCCCGCCGCGGTCCATGCGGCCAGACCACCCTGCAGCGGGCGCACATGCTGGTAGCCGCGCGCGATCAGGGATTTTGCGGCGCTGGCCGAAGTCGCCTCGTTCGGGCAATTGCAATAGATCACCAACTCGCGATCGAATGGAACGCCGTGCAAGGCGCGGTCGATATGCTCGAGGTCGGCAGGCACCGCGCCGTCGATGATGCGCGGATCGAGCTGGCGTGAAGTCTGCGTACGGACATCGAAAACCAACGGCGCATGGTTGTCGCCGATCTCCCGGGCGAGCTCGGCTACCGTGATGCGTGCCATTCGCAGCCCGACGCGCAGGCGATGTCGTCGCCACCATTTTGCGAGCACGTAAACCGCCAGCAGGCCCAGCACCAGCTCGAGCGCGAGGGTGCCGGCATCGGCCAGGATGGACAACAACTGGTCGACTTGCGGGGCGAAGGCATAACCGAGCCCGACCGAAACACCGATCCAAAGCAGTGCGCCCAAGCCGTCGAGTAGCACGAACGTGCGCACGCGCAACCCTAGCGCGCCGACCAGTGGTGGCGCGACCATCGACAGACCCGGCACGAATTTCGCGATCAGCAGGCTGCGGCCACGCCAACGCTCGAAATGCAGCTCAGATCGATGCACGCAGGAGTCTGGCGAAACCGAAATGCGACACAGCGTGCGCATCATGCGGGTACCAAAGCGACGGCCGGCCCAGTACCACATCAGGTCGGAAAGCAGCGATGCCCCCAACGCAACCAGCACGATTCCGATCAGCGACATTTTTCCACTTGCCGCCGCCGCACCGGCCAGCACCAGAATCGGCATGGCAGGAACCGGCAGGCCTGCCTGTTCCGCCAGCACGCCGAGGAAGACCAGCAGCAGTCCGTATTGCGCGATCAGCGTGGCGAGCTGGGAAGTCATCGGTGGGATGTTCTCACGGACTACGAATTCGGGCGAACGCGACACCCATCAGGCCCGTCGTCG